>DATMGQ010000121.1:0-56780 GCA_035555395.1 Acidimicrobiales bacterium | reverse complement strand
GCCAGGACGACTCCAAGTTCGGCTTCGGCCTGAAGGTCGGCGATGCCGCTCGGGCCGTCGAGCGGGCGTCGGCGATGGACGCGGTCGAGCTGGTCGGCATCCACGCCCACATCGGCTCCCAGGTGTTCGTGGCCGGGTTCTTCGAGCAGGCCATCGAGGCGCTGGCGCCGTTCGTGAACCAGACCGGGCTGCCCGAGCTCTCGATCGGCGGCGGCATCGGCGTCGCCTACATCGAGGGCGAGGAGGCGCCGAGCATCGCGGAGTGGGGCGCCGTCGTCCGCAAGGCCTGCGAGCACGCCGGCATCACCGCCCGCGTGTCCGCCGAGCCGGGCCGGTCGATCGCCGCCGCGGCGGGGATCACGGTGTACCGGGTCGGCACGGTGAAGGAGGTGCCGGGCATCCGCACGTTCGTGGCGGTCGACGGCGGCTTCATCGACAACCCCCGCCCCGCCCTCTACGGCTCGGGCTACGAGACGTTCGCCCCCGCCCAGGTCGCCGCGGACCGCACCGACGTCGTGCGCCTCGTGGGCAAGCACTGCGAGTCCGGCGACGTGATCGTGCCCGAGGCCAAGGTGCCGCCGGGCGTGGCCGTGGGCGACCTGCTGGCCACCCCGGTCACCGGCGCGTACGGCCGCTCGATGGGCTCCAACTACAACCTGCTGCCCCGGCCAGCGGTCGTGTTCGTGGCCGACGGCAAGGCCCGCCTCGTGATCCGCCGCGAGACCGAAGCCGACCTCCTCGCCACCGACGTCGGCTGATCCCCCCTCCCAAAAGCGAACTTCGTATGCGAGAGCGCCGGAACCGGCGCTCGGGCATACGAAGTTCGAAGGGTGGTCGGGATCCCCAGGCGGACTTCGTATGGGAGAGGGCCGGAACCGGCGCTCGGGCATACGAAGTTCGAGCAGGGGGCCGGGCGCTCAGCCGGCGGAGAGCTGCTCGATGGCGGCTCGGAACTCGACGTCGTCGCGCTGGATCGCGGCGGCGAGGCCGTCGAGCATCTGGGCCCGGGCCCGCTGCTTGGTGACGTGGTGGGCCTTGGCGTCGAGGGTCGTCAGGCGCGCCGCGACCTCGCGGGCCCGGATGTGCAGCTGGTCCTCGAGGACGACCTCGTCGAGGAAGCCGGCCTCGACGGCGCGCTCGGGCGTGAACACCTCGGCGAGCAGCGCCGAGCGGTCGAAGTCGGCCCGTGTGAGGCGCTGGCGCAGCATCTCGATGGCGGCCCACGGCATCGCCATGCCGATGGCGACCTCGGTGGCCCCGATCTTGTGGCCGGCGTCGGCGATGCCGATGCGGTGGTCGCCGCTCAGCAGCAGGAACGACCCCATGGCGATGGCATGCCCGGTGCAGGCGATCACGACCGGCCGCGGGAACGACAGCAGGCGGTGCGACAGGTCGAAGCCGGCCTTGAGGAGGTCGGCCGAGGCCGGCGTGAAGGCGGTGAGCGTCGGCAGGTCGAACCCGCCGGAGAACCGCCCGGGGCGACCGGCGAGCAGCACGACCGCGCCGTCGCCTTCGGCCTGGTCCAGGGCGCCGCGGATCTCGCCGATCAGCGCCTCGGTGATGGCGTTGGCCTTGCCGTCGTCGACGGTGATGGTGGCGATGCCATCGCTGAGCTCGTAGGTCACGTTCGACATGGCGCCGACGCTAGCCAGGCGGCCTCGCTCCGTCGGCGGGACGGGTCCAGACCAGCGTGTACCGGAACAGGAGGCGACGGCGGATCTGCGCACCGGGGACGATGCGGTCGGCGGCGGCCTGGATCTCGGGGAGGGACTCGACCGGGTCCTCGATGGGGGCCCCGACCGCGGTGTGCCCGCGCTTGAGGACGAGGGCGTTGGCCACCGGGAACGCGGCCGCTCCGCGCACGAGGTCCTTCCAGCCCTGCTCCCGGGCGAGGCCGACGACCACGAGCGTGCCGCCGGGTGCGACGAGCTCGGCGAGGCGGGCGAGGCCGTGGTCCAGCGGCAGGTGATGCAGGGACGCCACCGCCGTCACCAGGTCGAACCCGCCGAGCGGGAGCTCGGCGGTGAGCACGTCGGCCTGGATGAGGGTGACGTTTCTCAGGTAGGTCGTGCGGTCGGATGCGGCGGCGAGGGCGTCGTGGTCGCGCTCGATCCCGATGACGGAGTCCGCCACCGGCGCCAGCCGCTCGATGAGGTGCCCTTGGCCGCAGCCGACGTCGAGGGCCCGGCGGCAGGGCGAGGGGGCCGCTTCGAGGATCACCGGGTACTGCGCGATGTTGTGGTTCCACGGGGGATGCCCGGGCTTCGGTGGCCGCTGGTTGAAGGTCCCGACCACGGGTTCCACCACGGATTGGACGCCGCGGACGAGCTGTCGGTCCCAGGTCATGGCCGTCAAGGCTCGCGCGGGCGGTGGTGCCGCCAGCGGTCGCGGTGCCCGTTCTCGTTCGGGGCGGTGACCAGGCGGCCGGTAGCCTCGCTCCGTGACCGAGACGACCTCTGACAAGTCCGTGGTGCGCGTGGGCGTGCTCGGCTGCGGGAACGTGGGCGCGGCCCTCGTGCAGCTGGTGGAAGGCCGTGGCGACGAGATCGCCGCCCGGACCGGGACCCGCCTCGAGATCGCCCGGGTCGCGGTCCGCAGCCTCACCCGCAAGCGCCCCGTCCACCTCGACGAGGCGATCCTCACCCGCGACGCAGCCGAGGTCGTGGCCGACCCGGACATCGACGTCGTGGTCGAGGTCATCGGCGGCATCGAGCCCGCCCGGGAGCTGATCCTGGCGGCCATGGCGGCCGGCAAGCCGGTGGTCACCGCCAACAAGGAGCTGCTGGCCAACCACGGGGCCGAGCTCTTCGCCGCGGCCTCCGAGGCCGGCGTCGACCTGCTGTTCGAGGCGGCCGTCGCC
The DNA here is from genome assembly GCA_035555395.1 of Acidimicrobiales bacterium. Taxonomy (GTDB): domain Bacteria; phylum Actinomycetota; class Acidimicrobiia; order Acidimicrobiales; family Iamiaceae; genus Aquihabitans. The sequence continues at coordinate 53,920 of DATMGQ010000121.1, read as the reverse complement.
GGTGGCATCCCGATCCTGCGCCCGCTGCGCGAGTCGCTCGCGGGTGAAGACGTCAGCCGCATCATGGGCATCGTCAACGGCACCACCAACTTCATCCTCACCCGCATGTCCGAGCAGGGCACCGGCTACGGCGAAGCCCTCGCCGAGGCCCAGGAGCTGGGCTACGCCGAGCGGGACCCCACGGCCGACGTCGAGGGCTTCGATGCCGGCGCCAAGGCCGCCATCCTCGCCTCGCTCGCCTTCGGCGCCAAGGTCGTCGCCGGCGACGTGTACCACGAGGGCATCTCGAACATCTCGGCCACCGACATCGAGTTCGCCGGCCGCCTCGGCTACGTCATCAAGCTCCTGGCCGTGGCCGAGCTGGTGCCGGTCGAGGACGGCCCCGACGAGGTCGCCGTCCGGGTGCACCCCGCCATGGTCCCGGTCGCCCACCCGCTCGCCGGCGTGCGCGACTCGTTCAACGCCGTGTTCGTCGAGGGCGCCGCCGTCGGCGACCTCATGTTCTACGGCCGGGGCGCGGGTGGCGATCCCACCGGCTCCGCGGTCCTGGGCGACCTCATCGACGCGGCGGTGAACCTCCGCAAGGGCACCCACGCCAGCCTGCTCACGCTCGCCCGCCGGCCGATCCGGCCCATCGACGAGCTCCAGGCCAGCTACTACGTGAACCTCGACGTGGTCGACAAGCCCGGTGTGCTCCGGGCGGTCGCCGAGGCGTTCGAGCGCCACGCGGTGTCGATCCGCTCGCTCGAGCAGGAGGGCGTGGGCGCCGACGCCCGGCTCATCTTCATCACCCACCAGGCCCGCGAGGCCGACGTGCAGGCCACCCTCGAGGACCTGCGCGAGCTCGACGTCATCCACCGCATCACCTCGGTGCTGCGGGTCATCGGCGACGACCAGGAGGCCTGACGCCGTGAAGTACGTCTCCACCCGCGGCCAGGCGCCGGTCCTCGAGTTCGGCGACGTCCTGCTCGCCGGCCTGGCCACCGACGGCGGCCTCTACGTGCCCGACGAGTGGCCGACGCAGCCGGCGCTCGGCTTCGACAGCTCCTACGTCGACGCCGCGGTCGCCGTGATGGCGCCCTACGTCGCCCCCTCCATCGACGAGGCCACGTTCCGGGCGATGGTCACCGAGGCCTACGCCACGTTCGACCACCCCGACGTCTGCCCGGTCCGCCCCATCGACGACGGGCTCTGGCTGCTCGAGCTGTTCTGGGGCCCGACCATCGCGTTCAAGGACGTCGCCCTCCAGCTCGTCGGCCGGCTGTTCGACCACGAGCTGACCCGACGGGGGGAGCGGGCCACCATCGTCGTGGCCACCTCCGGCGACACCGGCTCCGCCGCCATCGAGGCGTGCCGCGGCCGCGCCAGCCTCGACATCGTGGTGCTGCACCCGGCTGGGCGCGTCAGCGACGTCCAGCGCAAGCAGATGACCACGGTCGACGAGCCGAACGTGCACAACGTCGCCGTCGAGGGCACGTTCGACGACTGCCAGGACCTGGTGAAGCAGATGTTCGCCGACGTCGCCTTCCGCGACGCCGTGGGCCTGTCGGCCATGAACTCCATCAACTGGGCCCGGGTGATGGCGCAGGTCGTCTACTACGTCACCGCCGCCAAGGCCGTCGGCGCCGGCGATCCGGTGGCGTACTCCGTGCCCACCGGCAACTTCGGCAACGTGTTCGCCGGTTGGGTCGCCCGCCGCACCGGCACCCCCATCAGCCAGCTCGTCGTCGGCTCCAACAGCAACGACATCCTCACCCGGTGGCTCGCCTCCGGGGTGATGGAGAAGACCGGCGTGCACCCGACCATCAGCCCGAGCATGGACATCCAGGTGTCGTCCAACGCCGAGCGGCTGCTCTTCGAGCTCTACGAGCGCAACGCGCTGCTGCTGGCCGACCGCATGGCCGAGTTCCGCGACGAGGGCCGGGTCGAGACCGGCGACACCCGCCTGGCCTCGGTCACCGAGGTGTTTGACGGCGCCTCATTCGACGACGACCAGACCCGCGCCGAGATCCGCCGCACCTACGAGGCCACCGGTCAGATCCTCGACCCGCACACCGCGGTCGGCGTCGCGGCCGCCCGGGCCGCCCGCCGCGACCCCGACGTGCCGCTCATCTGCCTGGCCACCGCGCACCCGGCGAAGTTCCCCGATGCGGTCGAGGCCGCCATCGGCATCCGTCCGGACCTCCCGCCGCACCTCGCCGACCTGTTCGACCGCGAGGAGTCCTACGACGCCCTCCCGGCCGACCTCGCCGTCCTCCAGCAGCACGTCAAGGCCTGCACCGGCCACTGACCCCACCCGCTCTCGCCTTGGCGGCGAGGACGCAGGGACCGGCGCTCGGCCGACGGAGTCCGCTGGGTTGGGCCAGACTCCGGCGATGGAACGGGTCGAGGGCATCGGTGGGTTCTTCTTCAAGGCGCAGGATGCCGACGGGCTGAGCCGCTGGTACGCCCAGCACTTCGGCGTGGCGGCGGTGCCCGAGGAGTACGACGCCGAGGTGTGGACGCAGGCGCCGGGGCCGACCGTGTTCGCCCCGTTCGGGCCCGAGCACCACGACAGCCCGTACCTCGGCCCCACCGGCTGGGGCATCAACTTCCGCGTGCGGGACCTCGACGCCATGGTCGCCCAGCTCCGGGCCGCTGGCGTCGAGGTCGAGATCGACCCGGAGGACTACCCGAACGGCCGCTTCGCCCAGCTGAGCGATCCGGAGGGCAACGCCATCCAGCTCTGGCAGCCGCGCTGATCGATCGAACTTCGTATGCCAGCGCTCCCGAACGGGCGCTCTCCCCTACGAAGTTCGACCAGAAGGCTCAGGGCAGGACGGCGACCGCCTCGATCTCCACCAGCAGGTCGGGCTCGCCGAGGGCGGCGACGCCGAGGAGGGTGACGGCCTTGGTGGGGTCGAAGCCGAGGGTGCCGGCGGCGGTCAGGACGCCGGTGACGAACGCGTCCATCTTCTCGGGCTTCCAGTCGACGAGGTAGATCGTCAGCTTGGCGATGTCGTCGAACGTGCCGCCCACCGCGGTGATGGCCGTGTGGACGTTGGTGAGGGCCTGGGCCACCTGGGCGGCGAGGTCGCCTGCGCCGACCGGGTTGCCGTCGGCGTCGCGAGCCACCTGGCCCGAGAGGTACACGGTGCGGGTCCCGGTGGCGATGGCCACCTGGCGGTACACGTCGGCCTGGGGGAGACCGGCGGGGTTGAGCAGTTCGACGGGCATGGCAGCGCTCCTCGGTGGTCGGACGGGATCGGGATGTCCCGCGCGGCTGATGTATAGCACTGTTATGCATAGCGTTGCAATGGTACGATCGGGTCGTGCCCAAAGCCGCTGATCCCGCCGTCCGCCGCGCGCTCGTGGAGCGCGCCGCCGAGATGCTGGCCCGCCGCGAGGCGGTGACCCTCCGGTCGCTGGTCGCCGGCACCGGGGTCTCGACGATGGCCGTGTACACCCACTTCGACGGCATGGACGGGCTCTGGCGGGCGGTCCGCCAAGAGGGCTTCACCCGCCTGGCCGCCCGCCTCGCCGAGTTGCGGCCCACGGCCGACCCCGTGCGGGACCTCGCCGCCCTCGGCGCCGGGTACCTGGGCCACGCCCTCGAGCACCCGGACCTCTACCGGGCGATGTTCGACGTCGCCGCAGACCTGGAGGACGAGCAGGCGGCCGACGACACGTTCGGCCTGCTCATCGGCGCCGTCGCCCGGGCCCAGGCGGCGGGCCGGTTCTCGCCCGACGTCGACCCGGCGGGGGTGGCGACGGGCACCTGGGTGTTCGGGCACGGGCTGGCCCTGCTCGGCATCGGCGGCCTGCTCCCGGCGACCTCGCTGGCCGGGCTGGCGACCGCCGACGCCGAAGCCCGGTACGTGGCCGCCGGCGACGACCTCGCTGCCTGCCGCCGCTCCATCCGCAACGGCTGGCGCTCGTTCGCTCCACCCGCCTGAACGGCTCGCTTAGGTGGTGTATGGCAGGTGTATCATCGGTGTATGGCCCGAACGAACATCGACATCGATGAGGACGCCTGCGCGGCGGTCATGCGCCGCTACGGCTGCAAGACCAAGCGCGACGCCGTGAACTACGCATTGCGCACCGTCGCTCGGGAGATGACCCTCGACGAGGCCCTGGCCATGCGGGGCACGGGCTGGGACGCCGATCTCGACGAGATCCGCTCGGGGATGGGAGCTCCTGAACCGTGGTGACGATGATCGACTCGTCCGCGTGGATCGAGTTCGTGCGCGACGGGGATGCGGGGATCGCCGATGCGGTCGAGGATCTCATCCGGAACGGGGGTGCGTTGACCGAGCCCGGCGTGATGGAGGTCCTGGCGGGTGCGCGATCGAGCCGCCACGGTGCGCAGCTCCGATCGTTGCTGGGCATGGTCGAGCTGCTGACCGTCGACGCCGAGGACTGGGCGAGCGCTGCGCTGCTGTACCGGATGTGCCGGGTCAACGGCACCACCATCCGGTCCATGGTCGACTGCCTGATCGCTGCCGTCGCCATCCGCCACGACGTCCCGGTGCTCGCCAAGGACCGGGACTTCGAGGCCCTCGCCGCCCACACGCGGCTGCGGCTCGCGGGCTGACGAGGGTCAGTCGGCGGCGGCCACCGCGGGTTCGGGGCCGGTCGATCCGTCGTCGCCGGTGAAGGCGGCCCAGAGGCGGGCGTAGGTGCCGTCGGCGGCGACGAGGTCGTCGTGGGTGCCGACCTCGGCCACGGTGCCGTCGTCCATCACCACGATCTTGTCGGCGTTGACCGCGGTGGACAGGCGGTGGGCGATGACCAGCGCGGTGCGACCCGAGGTCACCATGCCCATGGCCTCGCTGACCCGGGCCTCGCTGGCCAGGTCGAGGTTGGCGGTGGCCTCGTCGAGCAGGAGGATCTTCGGGTCGACGACCTGGGCGCGGGCCAGGGCCAGGAGCTGGCGCTGGCCGGCCGAGAGCGACCGGCCCTGCTCGCCGACCACGTGCAGGTAGCCGCCGGGCAGGGCGGCGATGACCTCGTGGGCGCCCACCGAGCGGGCTGCGGCCTCCACCTCGGCGTCGGTGGCGTCGGGCCGCCCGTAGGCGAGGTTGTCCCGGATGGTGCCGGCGAACAGGAACGCCTCCTGGGGCACCACGCCGAGCTGGCGGCGGTACTCGCCGAGGTCGAGCGAGCGGACGTCGGTGCCGTCGATCAGCACCTCGCCGCCGTTCACGTCGTAGTAGCGGGCGACGAGCTTCTCCACGGTGGACTTGCCCGCGCCGGTCTCGCCGACGATGGCCACCGTCTCGCCCGGTTCGATCACCAGGTCCACGCCGTGGAGCACCTCGACGCCGGTGGACGAGTAGGCGAAGCGCACGTCGCGCAGCTCGATGCGCCCGGCGAGCGTGCCGGGGTGCACCGGGTCGGCAGCCTCGGGCACCGACGACGGCTCGGACAGGAGCTCGGTGATGCGGGCGAGCGCCACCCGGGCCTGCTGGTAGGTGTCGAACACCTGGGACAGCTGCTGGATGGGCGCGAAGAACAGGTTGAGGTAGAGGACGAACGCGATCAGGTCGCCCGACGAGAGCGAGCCGTTACGCACCATCGCCGCGCCGCCCGCCAGGACGATCGCACCGGCCACACCCGACAGGAACTCGACGAACGGGAAGTAGATGGCCACCAGCTGCTGCGCCCGGAGGCGGGCACCGAGGTAGTCGCGGGAGCGACCGGCGAAGCGGCGGGTGTTCTGGTCCTCCCGGGTGAAGGCCTGGGCGACGCGGACGTCGGTGAGGCTCTCCTGGAAGTCGGCGTTGACCACCGCCACCTTGTCGCGGGCGTCGTCGTACGCCTTGCCCGAGCGGCGGCGGAACCACACCGTGGCGGCGACCAGCGGCGGCATCACGATCAGCCCGAGCAGGGCCAGGCGCCAGTCCATGAAGACCAGGGCGACGCCCACGCCGAGGCAGGTGAGCAGGGCGACGACCGCGGTGACCAGGCCGCTCTGGAGCAGCTGGGTGAGCGCCTCGATGTCCGAGGTCATGCGGGTCATGATGCGCCCGCCCATCTCGCGGTCGTAGTAGTCCAGGCCCTGGCGGTGCAGGTGGGCGAACACCCGCACCCGCAGCGACCACAGCGCCCGCTCCGCCGTGCGTCCGGTGATGAACGTCTCGAACGTCATCACCACGAAGTTGGCGAGCACCACGGCCAGGTAGGCGGCCGACGCGATCCACACCGCGGACATCACCTGCGGATCGGCGTCGATGCCGTTGTCGATGCCGCTGCGGATCAGGAGCGGGCCGGCGAGCGAGGCCAGGGCGTCCAGCGCCACCAGCAGCAGGCCGAGCGCCAGCTGCCACCGCCACGGCCGGATGAAGTCGGCGAACCGGAACGACCGGTCCTCGGCCCGGGCCTCGTCGAACGTGCGGTCGGGGCGGTCATCGGCGGGCGGGAGGGCGTCGACCCGGGCGAGCAGCTCGGGGGTGGCCGGCAGGCCGCCGAGCATGCCCATGCCTCCGCCCGGCCCGCCGGGACCGCCGATGCCGACGCCCAGCGATGCCGCGTCGCGCTTGCCCGTGGCGGTGAGCGCCTGGTCGGACGCAGCATCCTCGGACCCGGTGCGGACCCACAGCTCCGGGGTGGTGCCGTCGACCTGCGCGGCCTCCACCGCCTCGGCGAGGTCGTCGGCGTCCTCGACCAGCTCGTCGCCGGGGCCGGTGAGCAGCATGCGGTAGAGCCGGCAGCGCTCGGTGAGCTCCTCGTGCGTGCCGACGTCGACCACGCGCCCGGCGTCGAGGACTGCGATGCGGTCGGCCAGCAGGAGGGTGGAGCGGCGGTGGGCCACGAGCAGCGTGGTGCGGCCGGCGAGCACCTCGCGGAGGGTCTGGTGGATCTCGGCCTCGACCCGGCTGTCGACCGCCGAGGTGGCGTCGTCGAGCAGCAGGATCTGCGGATCGGCGAGCACCGCTCGGGCCAGGGCGATGCGCTGGCGCTGGCCGCCCGACAGCGTGAGGCCCCGCTCGCCGACCTCGGTGTCGTAGCCGTCGGCCAGCGCGGCGATGAAGCCGTGGGCGCCCGCGGCGCGGGCGGCGGCCTCGATGGCCTCGGGCGTGGCCTCCGGGCGGCCGTAGGCGATGTTGGCGCCGATGGTGTCGGAGAACAGGAACGTGTCTTCGAAGACCAGCCCGATCTGCTGGCGCAGCGACGCCAGCTCGACGGTGGACACGTCGGTGCCGTCGACCGTGATCGACCCGCTCGCCAGGTCGTAGAAGCGGGGGACCAGGAGCGCGACGGTGGACTTGCCCGAGCCCGAGGTGCCGACGAGCGCAAGGGTCTCGCCCGGCTCCACCGTGAGGTCGAGGTCGCAGAGGACGGGCTCGTCGCGGGCGTAGCCGAACCGCACGTCGTGGAACTCGAGGCGGCCCTCGGTGACGACGAGCGGCGGGGCATCGGCGTCGGAGGTGACGGTGGCGGTGGCATCGAGGAGGTCGAACACCCGCTCCACGCCGGCCCGGGCCTGCTGGCCGATGGTGACGAGCCCGGCGAGCATCCGCGCCGGCGCCTGGAGCTGGGCGACGTAGCTGGAGAAGGCGAGGAAGGTGCCGAGGGTGATGCGGCCCTCGATGGCCAGCCAGCCGCCCATGGCCAGCACCGCGACCTGGGCGAGGGCCGGGAGCGTCTGGAGCAGCGGCTGGAACCGGGCCTGGAGGCGGATGGCGCGGACCCGGCTGGCGTACAGGCGCTCGGCCTGGTCGGCCAGGCGGGCGACCTCGCGCTCCTCCTGGCCGAACCCCTTCACGACCCGCACGCCGCTCACCGACTCGTCGACCACGCCGGCCACCGCACCGGCCTGCTGCTGCGCATCCCACGAGGCCGGGAACACCGAGGTCCGCAGCCGCATCGACACGACGATCATGAGCGGGGTGATGACCAGGGCCACGAGCGTGAGCAGCGGGCTCAGCCAGACCATGGCGATCAGCGCGACGACCAGGAACAGCACGTTCGACAGCACCATCGGCAAGAACGCGAGGAGGCCCTGCACCAGGCCGATGTCGGAGATGGCCCGGCTCACCAGCTGGCCGGTCGACATCTCGTCGTGGCGGGCGACGTCGAGCCGCTGCAGGTGGTCGTAGACCTCGGTGCGCAGGTCGTTCTGGACGTCGAGGCTCACCCGGCCCGCCCAGTAGCGCCGCACGAACGCCGCCGCGAAGCGGGTGGCGGCGAACACCAGCAGCACGATCAGCGGCGGGAGGATCGGCGAGGTGCCGGCGATGACGACGTCGTCGACGATGGCCCGCTCGACCAGCGGGGTGAGCGCGGCGATCAGCTGGCCCAGGCCCGCGGCGGCGAGGGCGATGACCACGTTGCGCCGATGGGGGCGGAGCGCACCGCCCAACCGGCGCAACCAGCCGGGAGGGGGAGGTGCGTCTGCCATGCGGGTGGCAGGGTACCGACGCCCCCTGACGTTCCCGCCGGCCCGCGGCGGGCAGGTGGCAGGCTGGGCCGACGGCGGCAGCGGGGAGGTCGGCTTTGAAGCGGGACACGGTCCTGGGGATCGGGATCATCGTCGGGGTGGTGGCGGTCCTCGTCGTGGGGTGGCAGCTGATCGGCGACGACTCGATGCCCGAGGCGTCGGGCCGCGAGGGCGACGCGTGCGAGGCGACCGGCCCGGTCGGGCTCGTGGGCGTCGACGCCGAGACCGGGACCGAGCGCTGGAGGAACGTCGTGGGCGGCGACCTCGCCAACCTGTGGACGCCCGGGCCCGACGGCGACGTCACGTCGGGGGACTCGGACGAGGTCTTCGCCATCGGCGAGGGCCAGCGCGTCCGCCGGGTCGACGCCGCGAACGGCGCGGTCGCCGAGTGCACGTCGATCGACGGGCTCGCGCCCGAGGAGGTGGGCCACCCCGTCCCCGTCGACGCCACGGGCGCGCTCGCCCGGGACCGCACCACGAGCGCGGTCGAGGTCGTCGAGGCCGACGGCACGTCACGGTGGGTGCGCGACGGCCGGGTCCTGGTGGCGGCCTCGGCCGGAGGCGTCGCGACCCAGACGAACCTGGAGTACCGCGAGGGGCCGCCCCGCCTGGCCCTCGAGGTGCTCGACCCGGCCTCCGGCGAGCTCCGCTGGGCCAAGGACGTCCCTGGTCTGTCCGGCGTCGCCACCAGCACGCACCTGCTGGTCGTGGACCAGTTCGGCGGGACCGAGGGCGATCTGGTGGGGCCGCCGAACCAGGTGGCCCGCATCACCGCCTACGACCTCGTCGACGGCGACGAGGCCTGGCACGTCGATGCAGCGGGCACGCCCGAGGTCGTCTACGCCGACGCCGGCCTGGTGCTGATCCCCGGGTTCGACGCCGGGCCGGTCCTCACCGTGGTCGACGACGCCACGGGCGAGGTCCGGTGGCGCCGCACGCTCTCGGCACCCGGCCGCGGCGGCGACGAGACGGAGCCGGCCGTCGTGGTGGGCGGCGCCGTCGCCGGCGACGTGATCGCCGTCGCCGTCCAGTCCACCTCCCCCCACCGCGACTGACCCGATTTCGGGTCGTCTGTGCCTCGCTGGGGAGCTCGGGTGACCCGAAACGGCGTGGGCGCGGTCAGGTGAGCTGGGTGGTGATGGCCTCGAGGAGGTCGTCGTACTCGTCGAGGGCGGGGAGCTGCGGGAACTCGGCCTGGACGTTGGCGGGGGAGTGGAAGAGGAACCCGGCGTCGGCCTCGAGGAGCATCGTCGTGTCGTTGTAGGAGTCGCCGGCGGCGATGACCCGGTAGTTGAGGGAGTGGAGGGCCTGCACGGCGTTGCGCTTGGGGTCGGCCATCCGCAGGCGGTAGTCGACGATCCGGTCGTCCTCGACCACCAGGCGGTGGCACCAGATCGCCGGCCAGCCCAGCTGGGCCATCAGCGGGGCCGCGAACTGCTCGAACGTGTCCGAGAGGATGACGACCTGCGTGCGCTGGCGGAGGGCGTCGAGGAACTCCTTGGCCCCGTCGAGCGGCGCCAGCTTCCCGATCACGTCCTGCACGAGCGACATGGTGAGGCCGTGCTCGGCCATCAGGTCGAGCCGGTACTTCATCAGCACGTCGTAGTCCGGCTCCTCGCGGGTGGTGCGGCGGAGGGCGTCGATGCCGGTGCGCTCCGCGACCGCGATCCAGATCTCCGGGACCAGCACCCCCTCGAGGTCGAGGCAGACGATGGACTGGGTGCGCTCGGCGTCGGTCATGGCCGACAGCATCGCCCATCCCCGCCACCGACTGGAACCGCGTGGCGGGTGAGGCGGTTCGTGGGCGGGTGGGGCGGTCGCTACCATGGCGGCGTCCCGGTGCACTCGCTGCCCGGGCGACGGGGAATCCCCCACGGCTCCCGCAGCCGGGGTCACGGATCGGGACGGCGCCAGCCGGCCCTGCAGCCGGACACGCCGCGGACGCCACGCAGATCGCGATGCGGAAAGAGGCAACGATGACCGAGCACGTCACCAGCACCGAGGCGGCCGCGGCATGAGCGACGGTTCCGGCTTCGACATGACGCTCCTCGAGGGCAAGGACCGCGCCGAGCTGGCCGCGATCGCCGAGCAGCTGGGCCAGAAGCCCGGTGCCCGGGCGAAGAAGGCCGACATCGTCTCGCTGATCCTGCGCCTGGTCGGCGCCGACGAGGGCGGCGCATCGGCCGAGGCCCCCGCGGACGCTCCCGCCGCCGAGCCTGCGCCCGAGGCCGACGAGGCCGCCAAGGCCGAGGGCACCGGCGCCAAGGCTGCCAAGGCCGCCGAGGGCGCCCAGGCGGCCAAGGCCGACGACGCCACTGGGGCCCCGGACGACCAGGGCCAGGAGGGCGGCAGCGCCGAAGGCGAGCCGAACCGACGCGGCGGCGGCCGCAACCAGGGCGGCGACCAGCAGGGCCGCAACCAGAACCAGGGCAACCAGGGTGGCGGCCAGCAGGGCCGCAACCAGGACCAGGGCAACCAGGGTGGCGGCCAGCAGGGCGGCCAGGACGACGGCGGCAACGAGCCCAACGGCAACCAGCGCGACCCCAACGAGCAGCAGGAGGGCGAGGGCGAGTCCGGCAACCGCCGCCGCCGCCGCCGCGGCCGGGACCGGGACCGCCGCCCCGACGGCGACGACCAGGCGCCCGTCGAGCCCATCGCGGTCGAGGGCATGGTCGACCTGCGCGAAGAGGGCTACGGCTTCCTCCGCCTCCACGGCTACCTGCCGTCTCGTGACGACGCCTACATCTCGGTGAAGCAGACCCGCCAGTTCGGCCTGCGCACCGGCGACACCGTCCGGGGCAAGAGCCGGCCGCCGGCTCGCAACGAGAAGAACCCGGCGCTCCTCCAGGTCGATTCGGTGAACGGCCACGAGGCCCACAACCAGCCGTCGCGGCCCCGGTTCGAGGAGCTGACCGCCCGGTTCCCCGAGGCCCGGCTCGCGCTCGAGCTGCCCGACGACCCGTCGAACGCCACCGTCCGCGCCATCGACCTGCTCGCCCCCATCGGCAAGGGCACCCGCGGCCTGATCGTGGCACCCCCGAAGGCCGGGGCCACCACGGTCCTGCGGAACATCGTCCGCGCCATCGAGGTCAACCACGCCGACGTCGAGCTGTTCGTCCTCCTCATCGACGAGCGTCCCGAAGAGGTCACCGAGATGAAGCGGTGGCTGCTGCGCGGCGCGATCGCCTCGTCGGCCTTCGACCGGCCGCCCGAAGAGCACACCGCCGTGGCCGAGCTGGTCATCGAGCAGGCAAAGCGCCGCGTCGAGGCCGGCAAGGACGTCGTGGTGGTCGTCGACGGGCTCACCGCGCTGACCCGGGCCTACAACCTGGCGGCGCCCGCCGGCGGGCGGATCGTGGCCGGTGGCCTCGACACCACCGCCCTGTTCCCGCCCAAGCAGCTGTTCGGCGCGGCCCGCAACGCCGAGGAGGGCGGTTCGCTGACCGTCCTGGCCACGATCGAGGCCGGGACCGGCAGCGTCACCGACGAGGCCATCTTCGAGGAGTTCGAGGGGACCGAGACCCAGGAGCTGCGGCTCGACCGGCGCCTCGCCGACCGTCGCCTGTTCCCGGCCATCGACGTCACCGCGTCGGCCACCCGCCGCGACGAGCTGCTGTTCGACAAGGGCCAGGCCCAGCAGGTCGCCAAGCTGCGCCAGCTGCTCGCCGACGCCGAATCTCCGGCCGCCGCCCTCGAGCTGCTGCTCGAGCGGCTGGCCAAGACCAAGACCAACGCCGAGCTCCTGGCCGCCGTGGCCAAGGGCTGATCGCACCTCCCCAGGTCACGAGACCGGGGAATAGGGCGTGGTTGTTCCATTTGGAAGCCACACCGAGACCCGCCACACTGGAGACATCATGAAGGCCGACATCCATCCCGACTACGTGGTCACCCACGTCAAGTGCTCCTGCGGGAACACGTTCACCACGCACTCCACCCAGGCGGAGATCTCCGTCGAGCTCTGCAACGAGTGCCACCCCTTCTACACGGGCAAGCAGAAGCTGGTCGACACCGGCGGTCGCATCGACCGCTTCGAGCGCCGATACGGCCGCCGCAACGCCGGCGGCGATGCCGCTCCGGCCGAGGCTGCGGCTGACGCCGACGCCAACTAGCTCCCGAAGCACGTGCCGGTTCCGCCAGGTCTCCTGGCGGAATCGTCGCGTCCGGACCCAGGTGCCCACATGACCGATGCCCCTGATCGCCGCGCCGCCCTGCTGGCCGCCAAGCTCGGCGCGCTCGTGCGCAGCCGCTGGCCCGACGAGGCCGCCGATGCCGTGGCGGGCACGCTCCCCGGTGGAGCGACGCTCGCCGGCTCGGACCACCTGTGGATCCTCCTCGACACCGAGGCCGGCGCGGCCCGTCGCCTGGGGGCGACGCTGGCGCTCGCCGACCGTGCGGGGGCCTCGGAGCTGCACCTCCTGGTGGAGGACGGCGAGGCGGCGGCGGTCCTCGCCCGCCGGGCGGCCCTGTTCGCCCGCCCGCCCGCCGTGTGGTCGGTGGCGGGCGTCGAGCTCGCTCCCGCCACCCCGGCCGGACCGGCACCGGATCCGGCACCCGCGCCGGAGGCCGAGCTGTTCCGGCCGGTGCTCGCTGCCGCCGGGCTCGAGACCGTCGTCGAGGCGGGCGTCCTCCAGGGGGAGGTGCTCGGCCTCGAGGTCGCCCGGGTGGTCCTGGCCGACGACGGGACAGCCCACGTCGAGGCCGGGGTCGGCCGGTTCGACCGGGAGGTCGGGGCGATGATGTTCGCCGAGCTCTCCGAGACCGACGCGCTCGCCCGCGCCGTCGACCTCGTGGCCGACGTGCGCCAGCCCGGAGCGCCCCGCCACCCGCTGAACCAACTGGTGCCCGAGCGCTGGCTCCGGTCGGTGCTGATCGCCCGGCCCGAGCTGGTCGGAGCGGCCGAGCTCCGGGCCGTCGGCTCCGCCGTGCCGCGCGCCAACCTCAAGGAGATCGGCGTCGCCACCGCGGTCGGCACCGACCTCGACGGCCAGCCGCTCGTCGTCACCTGCTCCACCGGCGTCGACCTCGAGCTGGTGCCGAGCGCCGCCGACGACCGCCTCTCCCACGCCCCCGGTGCCCGCCTGGTGCTGGCCGTGCCCACCAAGGACGCCCTGGCCGTCACCACGGAGCTGGCCTCCCACCTCGCGCAGCCGGCGGAGGTCGTCCCGGTGGACGACGATTGGCAGATGGCCACCACCATCGGAGCGTCCTGATGCTCGACCGCCTCGAGGGCCTGGAGCGCGAGTTCGTCGACGTCGAGGCCCGCCTCGCCGACCCCGACGTCTTCGCCGACCAGGACAAGTACCGCGAACTGGCCAAGCGCCACCACGAGCTCGCCGCCATCGTGAGCCGCAGCAAGGAGCTGCGCCAGCGCAGCGAGGACGCCGCCACCGCGCGCGAGATGCTCACCGAGCTCTCCGGCGACGACCGGGAGATGATGCGGGAGGAGGCCGCCGAGGCCGACGCCGACGTCGAGCGCCTCACCGGCGAGCTCCAGTACCTCCTGCTGCCGAAGGACCCGAACGAGGGACGCAACGTCATCGTCGAGATCCGCGGCGCCGAGGGCGGCGAGGAGGCGAACCTGTTCGCTCGGGACCTCTTCGAGATGTACCAGGGCTTCGCCCAGCGCCAGGGCTGGAAGCTCGAGGTCCTCAACGCCGAGCCGTCCGACATGGGCGGCTACAACGAGGTCACGTTCGTGCTCTCCGGCGACGGGGCCTGGACGCGGATGAAGCACGAGGGCGGCCCGCACCGGGTCCAGCGGGTGCCGGTCACCGAGTCCCAGGGCCGCATCCACACCTCGTCGGCCACCGTGACCGTGCTCCCCGAGGCCGACGACGTCGAGGTCGCCATCGACCCCAACGACCTCCAGGTCGACTACTACCGGTCGTCGGGCCCCGGCGGGCAGTCGGTGAACACCACCGACTCCGCGGTGCGCCTCACCCACAAGCCCACCGGCGTCACCGTGTCCATGCAGGACCAGAAGAGCCAGCTCCAGAACAAGGCCAAGGCGATGGTCGTGCTCCAGTCGCGGCTGCTCAAGCTCGAGCAGGACCGCCAGCGCGACGAGCAGTCCGAGGCCCGCAAGGACCAGACCGGGAGCGGTGGCCGCTCGGAGAAGATCCGGACCTACAACTTCAAGGAGAACCGGGTCTCCGACCACCGGATCGGGCTCACCGTGTACAAGCTCGACAAGGTCCTGGCCGGCGAGCTCGACGAGGTCAACGACGCCCTCGTGCAGGACGAGCAGGCCCGGCGGCTCACCGAGGACGGCTGAGCGTGGGCGAGGCCGGCGACGGCACCGTCTCCTGGCGCGAGCTGCTGGCCGAGACCACCGACCGCCTGGCGGCCGCCGGCATCGATGCCGCGTCGGCGGAGAGCCGGTGGATCGTCGAGGAGGCGAGCGGCCTCGAGGGCACCGAGCTGGTGCTCGGCCTCGACGAGCCGGCCACGGTCCGCATGGTCGCCCACCTCGACGCCATGATCGCCCGGCGCCTCGACGGCGAGCCCATCCAGTACGTGCTCGGGCACTGGGCGTTCCGCCACCTCGACCTCATGGTCGACCGGCGGGTACTGATCCCGCGGCCCGAGACCGAGCAGGTGGTGGAGGTGGCGCTGCTCGCGCTGGACCGCGTGCGCAGCGGCCGCCCCGACGGCCACCGCCCCGCGGCGGCCGACCTCGGCACCGGGAGCGGGGCGATCGCCCTCGCGGTGGCCACGGAGCGCCGCGGGACCCGGGTGTGGGGGGTCGAACGGTCCGCCGACGCGCTCGCGGTGGCCCGCGCCAACCTCGCCGCGCTCGGCATGGCCGCGGGCGGGGTCGCCCTCGTCGAGGGGAGCTGGTTCGCGGCGCTGCCGGGCGAGCTGCGGGGGAGCCTCGACCTCGTCGTGTCCAACCCGCCCTACATCGCCGCCGACGAGCCGCTCGACGCGTCGGTCGCCGACTGGGAGCCGGTCGAGGCGCTCGTGCCGGGACCCACCGGCCTGGAGTCGTACGAGGCGATCGTCGCCGAAGCCGGTGCCTGGCTCGCCCCGGGTGGTGCGCTCGTGCTCGAGATCGGCGCCACGCAGGGCGCGGCGGTGTCGCGGCTCCTCGAGCAGCACGGCTTCGCCGACGTGGCGGTCCGCCCCGACCTCGCCGGCCTCGACCGGGCCGTGGTCGGGCACCGACCGTCCCCCTGATCGCCCCGGAGCGAGTGCGGTCGGTCCCGGGCCCCGGGATCAGCCGTTGATCGCCGCCGCGATGTTCGTGGCCTGGGTCTTGTCGAAGTCGCCGGTGATCACGAAGGGCGTCGACGCCAGGTCCTCGCCCTGGATCGCCGGCGTGGAGATGACCCGGCCGTCGACCACGATGGCCACGTAGCCCTTGCCCTCGTTGGACGACGGCGGGCAGGCGTCGGTGGCCTCGAAGCACGAGTTGAACAGCTCGTTCATGGCGTCCACCGAGTCGGCCCGGGTGACGACCTCGATGCCGACGCCGTCCGCGTAGACCTTGGCGTCGCTCAGGTCGGTGCCGTCGCCCGCCTGGGCGCCGAGGACGTAGCAGAGGGTGCCGTCGAGGGCGGGCACGGTCTCCTCGGTGGCGGCCTCGGTGGTGGTCGAGCCGTCGCCGGTGGGCACGCCGCCATCGCAGGCCTGGATCTGCTCCACCGGGTGGAAGGTGATGTCGGCTGCCCCGAGGCCGGCGAACACCGGCTGGGTCGTGGTGGTCGCGGCGGTCGTGTCCGACGCGCCGTCGCTCCCGGCGCTGCTGCTGCACGACGCGGCGAGCAGGGCGATGGCGAAGGCCGAGGTGATCCGGACGAGCTGGCGACGCATGGCGGCCACCGTAGAGGTCGTGCCGCGCGCGCCGAGCACAGCACTAGCGTCGTCGGCGTGTCGGACATGGGTGCCCCGATGGTCGCTGCCGCGGACGAGTCGGCGCTGGACGAGGCGGTCGCCGTCCTGGGCAGCGGCGGCACCGTGGTCCTGCCCACCGACACCGTCTACGGGCTGGCCGCGCTCCCGTCGGTCGAGGGCGCCACCCGTGCGCTGTTCGACCTCAAGGGCCGCAGCGAGGACCACCCGCTCGCCGTCCTCGTGGCCGACCTCGACCAGGCGCTCGACCTCGTGTCGTTCGACGAGCCTGCCGTCGGCCGGTGGATGGCCGAGCTGTGGCCCGGTCCGCTCACCATCGTCCTGCGCCGCTCGCCGCTCGCGTCGGGCCTGGCGCTCGGCGGCGGTCCCGGCACCATCGGGGTGCGCTGTCCGGACCACCCGTTCGTCCGGGCCCTCGCCGCCGAGGTCGGGCCCATCGCCACCACCAGCGCCAACCGCACCGGCGAACCGACCCCGGTCGATGCCGCCGCCGCGGCCGCCTCGCTCGTCGGTTCGGCCGACCTGGTGGTCGACGGCGGCCCCGCCGGCACCCTCGCCAGCACGGTGGTCGACGCCTCCGGCGACGAGTGGCGGATCCTGCGCGAAGGCGCGATCACCGCCGACCAACTGGCCTGACGGAGGCTCGAACCCCTGGCTGCAGGCCGATGACGGAGGCATCTCGCTTCGACCGGCCCGCACCGGTCATGCTGGCGGGATGACGACGAAGATCGGCTTCGCGATCATCTTCGCCGGCGTGATCCTGATCTGCCTCCGGGCTGCGAACTGGGTCGACAGCGAGATGGCCGACATCGCCTCGGTGCTCGCCATCGTCGTCGGCGCCCTCGCCGTGGCCATCGACGGCGAAGAGGCCGACCAGAGCACCAAGCCCAACCGCCGCGAAGGCTGACCCCGACGACGCACCCGTGGGTGGCGCGCGGCGCGGCAATCGGTTCCGAGCGAAGCGAGCCCGGGGGTTTGGGGGCAGGCTTGCGGACCCCCCCGAGATCAGCGAGGTGCGGCGACGCCGTGCCGGCTGCGACGACGGCGGGCGTCAGCCCGTCCACCCGTTCGAGGAACGGAGTGAGCGCAGCGGACGAGCGACGAGAGGAGGAGCGGAGCGACGACCTCAGGTGAAGGTGAAGGCGCCTTGGGGGTCGATGCGGGCGGGGGCGCCGGCTGTCTCCTCGGTGACCATGCGCTTGAGGGCGTCGGGGTCCGAGGTCGTGCCCCAGGCCCGGCGGCCGTCGTCGAGCAGGGCGCCGACGATCGCGGCCTCGGGTGCGCTGTCGCGGTCGTGCATGACGACCGTGGACTCCACCGAGACCGGCCCGTCGACGACCTCGCAGAGGTCGCGGCGGGGGAGGGCATCGACCTCGGCCTGGGGGTGGGCGTGGCGCCACGGCACCGGTGGCGGGGTGGTCGAGTACACGCCGAAGGCGTGCTTGGTGAGGTAGCCGCCGTTGGCGGTGACCAGCCCGAGCGACCCGGGATCGCTCCGCAGGCGGTCGGCCATGGCCGCGATCGAGTGGCTGACGTAGTTGTTCCAGGGGCCGCCGCCGAACGACAGGCCGCCGGTGACGGTGAGGGGCCGGTCGGTGCCCAGGCCGATCTCGTCGGCGGCGATCTGCACCGCGCTGGGGAAGCACGAGTACACGTCGATGTGGGCGAGGTCGTCGACGCCGACCCCGGCGAGGTCGAGCGCGGCGCGCCCGGCGACGCCGATGGCCGGGGCGCCGCCGAGCGACGCCCGGTGCGACACGAACCAGTGCTCGTGGGCGTCGGAGCCGGCCCACGGGAAGACCCACCGGTCGCTGGCGATGCCGAGGTCGCGGGCCTGGCCGACGGAGGTGACCACGAAGCACGCGGCCTGCTCGACGGCGTTGTTGGCGTTCATCACCTTCGTGTACGGGAACCCGACCATGCGGTTGCGCGGTGAGGGGTCTCGGATCTCGGCGGCCGTCCACGGCTCCCGGATCCAGGCGTGCGGGTTGCCCACCGCCACCTCGCTGAACCCGGCGTAGAGGGCCGCCAGGCGGTCCCGGTGCTCGTCGATGGTCCAGCCGTGCGCGGCCCGGTAGGCGTTCTCGAAGAGGGCGTAGATCGAGGCGGGCAGCACGACGCCCCGGGCCCACTCGCCCTCGTGGGACAGCGGCTGGGCGTTGGTCACCGACTCGGTGGGGGCGACGGCCTCGTCCTGGCTGGTCCAGTCGAGCCACGTGCCGCTGGCCCGGGCGGCCTGGCGGGTGCGCCAGGTCTCGGCGCCGCCGATGAGCCAGGTGCCCGACGAGCCGGCCTGGATCTCGGCGCACGCCCGGTTGAGCAGGGCCTGGGGGTAGTTGCCGCCGTCGTCGGTGGCGATGGTGCGGGCAGGCGTGATCCCCAGGTCGGCGGCCACGAGGGCCCCGGGGTCCTGGTACCGGTGCGACAGGATGTGGATCACGGCCACGGTGTCGACGGCGCCCAGCAGCCGGTCGGTCCCGCTGTCGGCCTGGGCGGCCCGGGCGGCCTCGGCGAGCAGGGTCACGGGCTCGAGCGCGGCCTCCAGGTCGGTGGTGCGCTGCTCCACCTGCCCCACCGCCACCACCACGGGCGTACGGGGGTCGAGTGCGGCCTGACCTTGCGACATCGGGGGCTCCTTGCCGGGTGCGGACGCGCCAGTCAACGGCGTACCTGACCGGGCGGTCAAGATCAGGCCCGCGGCAGGGGCCAACTACGATCCGACCATCGACGTCGCCTTCCTCTGCACCGGCAACATCTGCCGATCTCCCATGGCCGAGGTGCTGCTGCGCGCCCGCCTCGCCACGGTCGCCCCCGATGTCGTCGTCGGTTCGGTCGGGGTCCTGTTCGACGGCCGCCCGGCGGAGCGCAACGCCGTGCGGGCCATGGCCCGCCGCGACCTGGACCTCTCGCAGCACGTCTCGCGCATCCTCTCGCTCGAGCTGGTGCAGGACGCGTCGGTCATCATCGGCATGGAGCGCCAGCACGTCGTGGCCGTCTCCGACCTCGATGCCGACCTGTTCGCCCGTACCTTCACCCTCCCCGAGCTCGTCGCCTCGGTCGACGTCGTCGGCTCCCGCCCGGCTGGCACGGACCTGCGGACCTGGGTCGAGCGCGCCGGCTCGGTCCGCACCCTCGAGCGCTACGGCCTGGTCGACGCCTCGACCGAGATCGCCGACCCGATGGGCGGCACCGGCCGTGCGTTCCGGGCCTGCGCCGACACCATCGACGGCCTGCTCGCCACGTTCGTGGAGCTGGCCTGGCCCACCCCCCAACCCCGCGACCCCGTGGTCGCCCCAACCACCGGAGGCATCCATGCGGATCGCGATCGGCGCTGACCACGCCGGCTACGACCTCAAGACGCACCTCGTCACCATCCTCACCGGGCTCGACCACACCGTGATCGACCTCGGGACCGACGGCACCGACTCCGTCGACTACCCGGGCTACTGCGCCGCCGTCGGGCGCGCGGTCGTCCGCGGCGATGCCGAGCGCGGGATCGTGCTGGGCGGCTCCGGCCAGGGCGAGCAGATCGCGGCCAACAAGGTGTCGGGCGTGCGCGCCGCGCTGTGCAACGACCTGTACACGGCCCGCATGGCCCGTGAGCACAACGACGCCAACGTGCTGTCGATGGGCGGTCGCATCGTCGCTCCCGGCCTGGCCGACGAGATCGTCATCTGCTTCCTGCAGACCCCGTACCAGGCCGGCCGCCACCAGCGGCGCGTCGACCAGCTCGGCGAGATCGGCGCCCTCGGCAACGACGGCCGCGCCCTCGACCGCTACCTCGATTCCCTCATCCCGGGCATCACCGCCCGGGCCGCCGGCACCGCCAAAGGAGCATCCGCATGAGCTGGCCCACCGACCGTGACACCGAGCTGTTCTCGATCATCGACGCCGAGCGCGATCGCCAGAACCGCACCGTCCAGCTGATCGCCTCCGAGAACTTCACCTCCCCGGCCGTCATGGAGGCCACCGGCTCGGTCCTCACCAACAAGTACTCCGAGGGCTACCCGGGCAAGCGCTACTACGGCGGCAACGAGATCATCGACCAGGCGGAGGAGCTGGCCCGCGAGCGGGTGAAGGCGCTGTTCGGTGCCGAGCACGCCAACGTGCAGCCCCACTCCGGCGCCAACGCCAACATGGCCGTGTACCTCGGCCTGCTGGACCACGGCGACACGGTCCTCGGCCTGCGCCTCGACCAGGGCGGCCACCTCACCCACGGCTCGCCGGTCAACGCCAGCGGCATCCTCTACAACTTCGTGTCGTACGGCGTCACGCCCAGTGACGAGCGCATCGACTTCGACCAGGTCCGCGACCTCGCCCTCGAGCACCGCCCGAAGATCATCGTCGCCGGCGCCACCGCGTACCCGCGGATCATCGACCCCCAGCCGTTCCGCGAGATCGCCGACGAGGTCGGTGCGCTGTTCATGTTCGATGCCGCCCACATCGCCGGGCTCATCGCCGGCGGCGTGCACCCGAACCCGGTCCCGGTCGCCGACATCGTCACGTTCACCACGCACAAGACGCTGCGCGGCCCGCGCGGCGGCTGCATCCTGTCGAAGGCCGAGCACGCTGCGGCCATCGACAAGGCGGTGTTCCCCGGTTCGCAGGGCGGGCCCCTCGACCACGTGATCGCCGCCAAGGCGGTGGCGTTCCGCGAGGCCGCCACCCCGGAGTTCACCCAGTACGCCCAGGACGTCGTCTCCAACGCGGCCGCGCTCGCCGAGGCCCTGGCCAGCCACGGCTTCCGGCTGGTGTCGGGCGGCACCGACAACCACCTGATGCTGGTCGACCTCCGTCCCTTCGACGCCGACCTGTCGGGCAAGAAGGCCCGCCTCGTCCTCGACCGGGCGGGCATCAGCCTCAACGAGAACACCGTCCCCGGCGACGAGCGCCCGCCCTACATCACGTCGGGCCTGCGCATCGGTGCCCCGGCGGTGACCACGCAGGGCATGGGCCACCGGGAGATGCGGGAGATCGCCTTCCAGATCCACCGCGTCCTCACGCACCGCGACGACGACGCCGTGATCGCCGAGGCGCGCGAGTCGGTCGCCACCCTCTGCTCGAAGTTCGCCCCCTACCCCGTCTGACCGCCCTCGGCGGCGAGACTGGTCGCACATGCCCACCACCAACGCCTACGTGGCTGCCTTCGTCATCGCGCTCGCGGTGACGTTCGCGGTCACGCCGCTCATCAAGTGGCTGGCCCGGCGGTTGCGGGTGGTGGCGATCCCGTCGGACCGCTCCATGCACGAGAAGCCGATGCCGCTGCTGGGCGGTGCGGCCATGCTCATCGGGTTCCTGGTGGCCATGGGCGTGGCGTGGGCCACGGGGGCGTTCCCCGCGATGTTCGACGACCAGCTCCCCACGATCATCGGCGTGGTCGTGGGGGCGGTCATCCTCTGCGGCGTCGGCACCCTCGATGACGTGCGGGACGTGTCCGCGCCGGCCAAGACGGCGGGGATCGTCCTCGCGGCGTCGGTCATGTACCTGTTCGGCGTCACGATGCTCTACTTCCGGCCGCCGTTCCTCGACGGCCTCTTCGTGGTGCCGGAGGACCTGGCCCCGCTGATCACCGTGCTGTGGGTCCTGGGCATGGCCAACGCGGTCAACCTCATCGACGGGCTCGACGGCCTGGCCGCCGGCATCGTGGCCATCGGGTCGGGCGCCTTCTTCCTGTACGGCCACCACCTCGCCACGGCGGGCGTGCAGATCATCGAGCCGTCGAACCCGAGCCCGCTGATCTGCGTGGTCACCGCCGGGATCTGCCTCGGGTTCCTGCCCCACAACTTCAACCCGGCACGCATCTTCATGGGCGACGGCGGCGCGCTCATGCTCGGCGGGCTGATGGCGGCCTCGACGATCCTGGTGGGCGGCCAGACCAGCCAGCCGTTCTCGGGCCAGGTCTTCTTCTTCTTCGCCCCGCTGTTCATCCCGTTCTTCGTGATGGCGATCCCGATCATCGACACCGCGTTCGCCATCGTCCGGCGGGCCCGCAAGCGGGCCGGTCTGGCCGAGGCCGACAAGGACCACCTGCACCACCGGCTGATGCGCCTGGGGCACGGCCAGCGCCGCAGCGTCGCCATCCTCTGGCTGTGGTCCGGCCTGCTCTCGCTGTTCGTGCTCTACCCCGTGTACACGGGCAAGGGCAACGGGCTGGTGCCCATCGCGGTGGCCGCCCTGGCGCTGATCCTGCTCACGTTCTTCCACCCCGGGACCCGTCGGGCCCGCCAGCAGGAGGCGGCGGAGGAGGAGCACCGGCGGCTTCAGGCGCTGGCCGCCGCCGAGGCCGATCCGGTGGGCGACGACGCCGTCGCGGAGGCCCTCGAGCGCGAGGCCGAGGCGACCCGACCGGCGGCGCCGTAGGCCGTCGGCACCAGATTTGCCGGTTTCCAGGGTTCCGCATAGATTGAGATTCGATTCACAAGCGGCCCCGAGGCACACCTGCGAGACTGCAGCGCCGGGCGGCTTGGCACCACACCTCCATGAGCGACTCCACGTCACGCACCAAGGGCACCGAAGCCCCCGCCATCGCGGCCATCCGTGCCGCGAACGCGTCGCTCCTCGGCCAGGACCGTGACCCGGCCCAGCCGTTCAAGCGGGAGGGCTACGCCGCCGAGACCAGCCGCGGCTACAGCACCGCGATGGGCCGGGGCCTCGAGCTCGCCGTCTGCCTGGCGGTCATGGTCCTCCTCGGCATCGGCGCCGACCGCCTCTTCGGCACGGCACCGATCTTCGTCATCCTCTTCTCCGTCCTCGGCTTCGCCGGGATCACGGTGAAGCTCTTCCTCGGGTACGACCTCGAGATGAAGAAGCACGAAGAGGGCGCCATCTGGAACCGCAAGGCGGACACCGCCTCGTGAGCACCACCGTGCGACCCTCCCCGCCCGTGATGACGGCGCGCGACCTCGGGCCCGCCCCCGAGAAGATGGTCGCCCGCGACCTCGTGAAGCACGGCCTCATGGTCCTGCCGGTCGCCCTGATCCTCGGCTTCATCGGCTGGGGCACCGACGGCATCGCCTCGGTGGCGTTCGCCTACGCCCTGGTGCTCGCCAACTTCGTGGTCGCCGCCGCCCTGCTCGGCTGGGCCGCCAAGGTCTCCTACGGACTGCTGATGGCGGTCAGCCTGTTCGGGTTCCTCATCCGGATGGCTGCCATCGTCGCTGCCGTGCTGCTGGTCGCCGACCAGCCCTGGGTCGCCGACGTGCCGCTCTGCGTCACGCTGATCGTCACCCACCTCGGCCTCCTGTTCTGGGAGACCAAGTTCGTTTCCGCATCCCTGGCCTTCCCGGGCCTCAAGCCTTCCACCGAGGAGCAATAAGCCGTGTTCGCAACGGAGTTCCCGCCGCTCAGCCACATCGTCAACTGGCCTGGGTTCGCCGGTACCGAAGGTGAGTGGTACGAGTTCAACAAGATCGTCCTCGTCTACGTCTTCGCGATCCTCATGATCGGTGCGTTCTTCTTCTTCGGGAGCCGCAAGAAGGCGCTGGTCCCCAAGGGCACGCAGAACCTCGCCGAGATGGCGGTGGACTTCATCGAAGAGGGCATCGTCATGGACACCATGGGCGAGCCCGGCAAGAAGTACTCGCCCTTCCTGCTCTCGCTCTTCCTGTTCGTCTGGTTCACGAACATCTTCGGGATCATCCCGGTCATCCAGATGCCCGCCTCGGCCCGCATCGCCCTGCCGATGTTCCTCGCCCTGCTGGCCTACTTCGTGTACCACATCAGCGGCATGATCGAGCACGGTCCGCTGAAGTACTTCAAGCACGCGCTCGTCCCGCCCGGCGTGCCGGCCGCGCTGCTGCTCCTCGTGGTCCCGATCGAGTTCATCTCGAAGTTCCTCGTGCAGCCCTTCAGCCACACGGTCCGTCTCTTCGCCAACATGCTCGCCGGCCACATCCTCCTCGTGACCTTCGGCGTGCTCACCGCGGCGCTCATCGGCACTGGCGTCCTCGCCACCTTCGTCGGCGTGCTGCCGCTCATCGCCCTGATCTTCTTCACCCTGTTCGAGGTCCTCGTGGCCTTCCTGCAGGCCTACGTGTTCACGCTCCTCACGGGCGTGTACATCAACGCGGCCATCAGCCACGATCACTGATCCGCAGCCAGTTCTTCCTGATCGTTCCGTTCCAACCAAGCACCAAAGCACCACCCAGAAAGGGCTCAACCCATGAGCGCAATCGTCCTGGCCCAGGCCGCCGCTGAGAGCGGTCTGACCGACAAGGGCATCGCTGCCCTGACCTATGGCCTCGGCGCCATCGGCCCCGGCATCGGCATCGGCTACCTGGTCGGCCAGTCCGTCCAGGCCATGGCTCGCCAGCCCGAGTCCGCCGGCATGGTGCGCACCACCATGTTCCTCGGCATCGCGTTCGTCGAAGCGCTCGCGCTCATCGGCTTCGTGGTGTTCTTCCTGGCCCAGTAA
The DNA here is from genome assembly GCA_035555395.1 of Acidimicrobiales bacterium. Classification (GTDB taxonomy): domain Bacteria; phylum Actinomycetota; class Acidimicrobiia; order Acidimicrobiales; family Iamiaceae; genus Aquihabitans. The sequence continues at coordinate 29,231 of DATMGQ010000121.1, read as the reverse complement.
GGAGCCCTCATGAAGCGATTCAAGCTCCTTCTGCTCGCGCTCGGCATCACCGCCGTCGCCGTGCTCGGCTTCGGCCGTGTCGCGTCGGCGGAGGGCGAAGCCGACATCAGCCACGCGTCGCACGAGTGCGTCGAGATCCTCGAGGGTGGCGGCACCATCGACGACTGCCAGGCTGCGCCGAACCAGCTCCTTCCCGAGAAGAACGAGATGATCTGGGGCGCCGTGGCGTTCGCGGTCGTGTTCGTGGTCCTCTGGAAGCTGGGCATGCCCGCCATCAAGGCCGGCATGCAGGCCCGTAGCGACAAGATCGAAGGCGACCTCAACGCTGCCGAGGCGCAGCGCACCGAGGCCTCCGAGATCCTCGCCCAGTACCAGGCCCAGCTCGCCGACGCCCGCACCGAGTCGGCTCGCATCATCGAGGAGGCCCGCCAGGCCGCCGACGACGTGCGTGCCAACCTGCAGGCCAAGGCCGAGGCCGACATCTCCGAGCTGCGTGCTCGGGCCACTGCCGACATCGAGTCCGCCAAGCAGCAGGCCGTCGCCGACCTGCGTGGCGAGGTGACCGCCCTGGCCATCGGCGCTGCCGAGCAGGTCGTCGGTCGCAACCTCGACGCCGAGACCAACGCCGCCCTCGTGGAGGCGTACATCAACCAGGTGGGAGCGAACAGCTGATGGCCGACGACCGCACCACGGCGTACGCCGAGGCACTCTTCGCGGTCGCGCGGACCGAAGGCCCCCTCACCGAGGTCGAGGACGAGCTGTTCCGGGTCGCCCAGGTGGTGAAGGGGAACGACGAGCTGCGTGACAAGCTCGCCGATCCCCACATCCCTGTGGCGACCCGCCAGCAGATCATCGTCGACCTCCTCTCGGGCAAGGCCGAGCCGACCACCGTGAGCCTCGTCTCGCTCGTGGTCGCCAACGGCCGCATCCGGGAGTTCCCGGCCATCGTGGACGAGCTGCTCGCCATGTCGGCTGCGGAAGGCAACAAGGAAGTGGCCGAGATCCGCTCCGCCATCGCCCTCACCGACGACCAGAAGTCCCGCCTCGCCGACGCCCTCGGCAAGGCCACGGGCAAGCAGGTCGAGGTCCGGGTCATCATCGACCCCTCCATCAAGGGCGGCATCGTGGCCCAGGTCGGAGACACCGTCATCGACGGCTCCGTCCGCCGCCGCCTCGAACAGCTCAAGAACGCCCTCTAGGCACCCGCCCAGACCACTCGCCACCCGGCACAGGAGAAACGGCACATGGCCGAGCTCACGATCAACATCGAAGACATCACCTCTGCGCTTCGCCAGAACCTCGAGGGCTTCAAGCCCGACGTGTCCGCCGCCCAGGTGGGTCGCGTGCTCGAGGTCGGCGACGGCATCGCCTCCGTGGGCGGTCTGCCGGACTGCGCGGTCAACGAGATGCTGGAGTTCGAGGACGGGACCATCGGTCTCGCCCTGAACCTCGACGAAGAGTCCATCGGCGCCGTGGTGCTCGGCGAAGTGGGCAGCATCGAAGAGGGCCAGGTGGTCCGAGCGACCGGCAAGATCCTCTCCGTGCCGTGTGGCGATGGCCTGCTCGGCCGCGTGGTCAACACGCTGGGCGAGCCGGTCGACGGCAAGGGCCCGCTCACCAACGTGGGCACCCGCCGCATGGAGGTCCAGGCTCCGGGCATCATGGGCCGCAAGCCCGTGCACGAGCCGCTCCAGACGGGCATCAAGGCCATCGACGCCATGACGCCCATCGGCCGGGGGCAGCGCGAGCTGATCATCGGCGACCGCAAGACCGGCAAGACCTCGGTCGCGATCGACACCATCCTGAACCAGAAGGGCCTGGGCGTGAACTGCGTCTACGTGGCCATCGGTCAGAAGGCCTCCACCGTCGCCCAGACGGTGGCCACGCTCGAAGAGCGCGGCGCCATGGAGTACACGGTCGTCGTCGTCTCGCCGGCGTCCGACCCGGCTCCGTTCAAGTACCTGGCCCCCTACACCGGCTGCGCCATGGGCCAGCACTGGATGGAGAACGGCCAGCACGCCCTCGCCGTCTACGACGACCTGTCGAAGCAGGCCGAGGCGTACCGCTCGGTGTCGCTGCTGCTGCGCCGCCCGCCGGGGCGCGAGGCCTACCCGGGCGACGTGTTCTACCTGCACTCCCGCCTGCTCGAGCGGGCCGCCAAGCTCTCCGACGCCAACGGCGCCGGCTCGATGACCGCCCTGCCGATCATCGAGACCAAGGCCGGCGACATCTCGGCCTACATCCCCACCAACGTGATCTCGATCACCGACGGCCAGGTCTTCCTCGAGGAGGACCTGTTCAAGTCCGGCATCCGCCCGGCCGTGAACGTCGGCCAGTCGGTGTCCCGAGTCGGTGGCGCCGCCCAGATCAAGGCCATGAAGACGGCCGTGGGCACGCTCAAGGGCGACCTGGCCCAGTTCCGTGAGCTCGAGGCCTTCGCCTCGCTGGGCTCCGAGCTCGACGCCGTGTCGCAGGCCACCCTCGACCGGGGCCGCCGCCTCGTCGAGCTGCTCAAGCAGGGCCTCAACTCGCCGCTGCCCGTCGAGGACCAGGTCGTGGTCCTCTACGCCGGCACCCGCGGCTACCTCGACAAGGTCGAGGTCGAGCACGTCCAGAAGTACGAGGAGGACCTCCTCGTCTGGCTGAAGGCCCGCTTCGGCGGCCTGCTCGCCCAGATCCGCGACGAGGGCACCCTCGACGAGGACGGCCTCAAGGCCGCCCTCGCGGACTTCGCCAACGAGTTCGGCACCGGCTCCGCCGCTGCCGCCGACGAGGCCTAGGAGACGCCGTGGCCAGCGGCCAGGAACGGGTCCTCCGCCGGAGGATCAAGTCCGTCCAATCCACCAAGAAGATCACCAAGGCGATGGAGCTGATCTCGGCTTCCCGCATCGCCAAGGCGCAGGAGCGCGTGGCTGCCGCACGCCCCTACAGCGAGCGGATCACCGATGTCATCCGCAACCTGGCCGCCGCCGGTGCCGGTGGGGACTCGCCGCTGCTGAACCCGCGGGCCGAGGTCACCACCACGGCCTACGTCGTGGTCGCGGCTGACCGCGGCCTGGCCGGCGGCTACAACTCGTCGGTCATCCGCGCAGCGGAGCGGGCGATGGTCGCCGACCAGGAAGCCGGTCGTCAGACCGCCCTCATCACGGTCGGCAAGAAGGCCACCGGCTACTTCCGCTTCCGCGGTTGGGAGATCGCCGAGAGCTTCGTCGGGTTCTCCGACGCCCCCTCGTACGAGGACGCCCGCGCGGTGGCCTCCCACGTGGCCGCCAAGTTCGAGTCCGGCGAGTACTCCGAGGTCCACCTCGCGTACACGCAGTTCCTGAGCATGGGCAGCCAGCTCCCGCAGGTCGTCCAGTACATGCCGCTCGACACCTCGTCGCTCGACGATACCGAGGCCTCCGGCCCCAGCGCCGACTACGAGTTCGAGCCGAACCCGAGCGAGATCCTCGACCGCCTCCTGCCCCGCTACGCCGAGGCCCGGCTCTACGCCGCCCTCCTCGACTCGGCGGCGTCCGAGCACGCCGCCCGCCAGCGGGCCATGAAGTCGGCCACCGAGAACGCCGAAGAGATGATCATCAAGCTGAGCCGGGTCATGAACCGGGCTCGCCAGGACGCCATCACCACCGAGATCATGGAGATCGTCGGCGGTGCCGAGGCGCTCCGCCAGAGCCAGACCGACGGCTCCGACCTCCTGGTCGACAAGGTCAACATCGAAGACGTGTTCAACCCGCACCACGTCACCGCCCATCGCACGGATCACTTCAGCTCAGAGGAGCAGTCATGACCATCACCAACGAGCCCAGCACCGAGCTGAAGAGCGGCCGGGTCGTCACGATCGCCGGCCCCGTCGTCGACGTGGAGTTCCCGCCGAACGCCCTCCCCGAGATCAACACCGCCCTGGCGATGACGATCTCCTCCGACGAGGGTGACATCGAGGTGCGGGCCGAGGTCGCCCAGCAGATCGGTGACAACCGGGTCCGGGCCATCTGCCTGAAGCCCACCGACGGCCTCCGCCGCGGCACCGAGGTGCGCAACACCGGCGCCGGCATCACCGTGCCCGTGGGCGACAAGGTCCTCGGCCACATCTTCAACGTGATCGGCGAGCCCCTCGACATCACCTCCGAGGAGCTGGGCGAGGTCTCCGACCGCTGGGAGATCCACCGCGAGGCCCCGACGTTCGACTCGCTCGAGCCGTCGGCCACCATGTTCGAGACCGGCATCAAGGTCATCGACCTCCTCACCCCGTACAAGCAGGGCGGCAAGATCGGCCTGTTCGGCGGCGCCGGCGTGGGCAAGACCGTGCTCATCACCGAGATGATCCAGCGCGTGGCCAAGAACCACGGCGGCGTGTCCGTGTTCGCCGGCGTGGGCGAGCGCACCCGTGAGGGCACCGACCTCTTCCTCGAGATGGACGAGTCCGGCGTGCTCGAGAAGGCCGCCCTCTGCTTCGGCCAGATGGACGAGCCCCCGGGCGTCCGCCTCCGCGTCGCCCTCTCGGCCCTCACCATGGCCGAGTACTTCCGTGACGTGCAGCAGCAGGACGTGCTGCTCTTCGTGGACAACATCTTCCGCTTCACCCAGGCTGGCTCCGAGGTGTCCACCCTCCTCGGCCGCATGCCCTCGGCCGTGGGCTACCAGCCCACCCTGGCCGACGAGATGGGCGTGCTCCAGGAGCGCATCACCTCGACCCGTGGCCGGTCCATCACCTCGCTGCAGGCCGTGTACGTGCCCGCTGACGACTACACCGACCCGGCGCCGTTCACCTCCTTCACCCACTTCGACGGCACCACGGAGCTCTCCCGTGACATCGCCGCCCTCGGCATCTACCCGGCCGTGGATCCGCTGGCCTCCAGCTCGACGATCCTCGCTCCGGAGATCGTGGGCGACCGCCACTACAACGTGGCCCGCGAGGTCCAGCGGGTGCTGCAGCGCTACAAGGAGCTGCAGGACATCATCGCCATCCTCGGCCTCGACGAGCTGTCCGAGTCGGACAAGATCACGGTGGCCCGGGCCCGCAAGGTCCAGCGCTTCCTGTCGCAGCCGATGTACGTGGCCGAGGTGTTCACCGGCCTGCCCGGTGTCACCACGCCGGTCGAGGAGACGGTCGACTCGTTCGAGCAGCTCCTCCGTGGCGACCTCGACGACCTCCCGGAGCAGGCGTTCCTGAACGTGGGTGGCGCCGACGCCGCCCGCGCCAAGGCCGACGAGCTCCGCAAGTCTGCGGGGGAGTGATCACCCCATGACGATGACGGTGCAGGTCGTCTCCCCCGAGCGGATCCTCTGGTCCGGCGAGGCCGAGATGGTCACCGCTCGCACCATCGAGGGCGGTGACATCTCGTTCCAGACCGGGCACGCCCCCTTCGTGGGCGCCCTCCAGACGGGCAAGGTCATCATCCGCCCGGCCGATGCCGATCCGATCGTGTTCGCCGTCCACGGCGGGTTCGTCGAGGTCAGCAACAACGAGGTGTCGCTGCTGAGCGACGTCTCGGAGGCCGCGGACCACATCGACGTGGAGCGGGCCCAGGCGGCCCTGGCCAACGCCAAGGCCGCCCTCGCCGAGGACCCGATCGACGGGGCGGCCCGCGAGGCCGTCCGCCGCGCCGAGCTCCGGCTCGACGTGGCCGGCGTGGTCCCAGCCTGACCGCAGCGCCACCAGTACGATCCCCGGGGCGACCCGGGACCGAGATGTCCGGGCGGGAGGGACCAAGATGAGCGACGGCGAGGTCTCCCCGGGCGACCCGGGCACGACAGGCGCGGGCGGCGGCCCCGGGCCGCGGCAGGGCCCCCTGGGCCCGCGGCCGAACCTGGCGTCGCCGGCTGCGGTGGCGCCGATGCTCGACACCCAGTACGTCCTCGGGGCGACGACGGCCTCGTCGCCGGAGGACCTGCTCCACGTCCGCTACGCGCGCCACGGGGTGACGCCCATCCCGTGGATGGTCGCGAGCGCCGTCATGATCGCCGCCTCGGTGTGGGCCGTCCGGTGGTCCGAGTTCGAGCGCGGCGCCCCGGACCCGGTGACCTCGTCCGAGTGGTGGGTGAGCACCTACTCGGTGCTCCTGCCGGCGCACGACCTCCGGCTCGGTTCCTACAGCCAGTTCCGCATGTGGGTGACCCTCGCCGTCCTGGTGGGCACCGCGGCCGTGCTCGCGGCCTGGATCGGGCGCATCGGGCGCAACCTCCGGTCGAACGCCGCACCCTTCGGGTCCGTCCTGGCGGTCATCGCCTTCCCGGCCTGGTGGGTGCTCCCGCTGACGATCGGCTCGACCGACGTCGGCGTCCGCTCCCGAGGCGACCTGCTGGTCCGGGCGCTGATCGCGTTCGGCCTCCTGTTCGCCCAGTTCCTGCTCATGCGGTGGCCGCTCGTGAACCGCATCTGGCGGGCCGGGCACCTGCCCTACGACCTGGCGTCGATCGTGCTCTGGCTGCCGATGCTGATCCCGTGGTCGCTCTACCTGCTCTCGACCTCGTACACGCTCATGGTCACCGGCAAGGGCGACGATCCGAGGGACTCGGCCTGGCAGCCGACCTCGACGATGATCGACTGGGCGAGGAACCTCACGCACGCCACCGAGGTCGGCATGCTGCTGCTCCTCGTGGTCGTCACCGCCGCCCAGCACATCGGCCTCCGCAAGGACCGGGCCGAGGAGCGGGCCCGCCGGGACGCCTCGGCGGCCACGGCCCCGCTGGCGTTCTGACCCGGGCTGACCTGGAACTTCGTCCCGACACCCATCAGGTGCGAGGCTGAGCCGATGGGGACCGAGCATCCGCCCGATCTGACGCTGTACGCGATCCCGCTGTTCTTCGTCTTGATGGTGGCGGAGCTGCTCGTGCTGCGCCGGCGCCGGCGCCGCATCGACCGGCGGGACTTCTGGGCCTCGCTCGGCATGGGGCTCGGCTCGCTGCTCACCATCAACCTGGTGATGGGCATCGTCGGCTGGTGGTTCGCCAACCTGCTCTGGCCGTACCGTGCGTTCGACCTCGGCGACGGGGTGCTCGGGTGGACCGTGGCCATCATCGGCTGGGACCTCATCTACTACTGGGACCACCGGATCAGCCACGAGACCCGCTTCTTCTGGGCCTCGCACGTGAACCACCACTCGAGCCTCGAGTTCAACCTGTCGACCGCGCTGCGCCAACCGTGGACCGCGTTCCAGACGGCCTTCTTCGTCGGGTTCCTGGCCCTCGTCGGCGTGTCACCGGCGCTCATCGTCATGAGCGGCGCCATCAACCTGATCTACCAGTACTGGATCCACACCGAGGTCGTCGGGTGCATCGGCCCGTTCGAGCGGATCCTGAACTCCGCCAGCCACCACCGGGTGCACCACGGCTCGAACCCGCAGTACCTCGACAAGAACTACGGCGGGATCTTCATCGTCTGGGACCGGCTGTTCGGGACCTACGAGCCCGAGGTCGAGCCGGTCCGCTACGGGCTGACGAAGGACATCCACTCGTACAACCTCCTCACGATCGCCTTCCACGAGTGGCGGGCGCTCGGGCGCGACGTCCGCGCCACGCGAGGGTGGCGGGACCGCGCTCGGCGGCTCTACAAGGGGCCGGGATGGGAGCCGCAGCCGGCCCCGGAGCTCCAGGCCGTCAGCTGACCCGAGCCGGGCCCGCTGACCTCCAGCGGGTCAGCTGAAGTCGATGGTCGAGTACTCCTTGAGCTTCTCGAGCCGGTGACGGGCGTTGACCTGCCGCACGGTGCCCGACTTCGAGCGCATGACCAGCGACTGCGTGCTGGCGCCGCGGCTGTCGTAGTGGACGCCCTTCAGGAGCTCACCGTCGGTGATGCCGGTGGCGGCGAAGAAGCAGTTGTCGCCGGACACGAGCCGGTCGGTGTCGAGCACCTCGGCGAGGTCCCAGCCGCCTTCGATGGCGGCGCTGCGCTCGTCCTCGTTCCGGGGCCAGAGGCGGCCCTGGATGGCGCCGCCCATGGACTTCAGCGCCGCCGCGGTGATCACGCCCTCGGGGGTGCCGCCGATGCCGAAGAGGATGTCGGCGCCCGAGTCGGGCCAGGCGGTGGAGATGCCGCCGGCGACGTCGCCGTCGGGGATGAGGCGGATGCGGGTGCCGGCCTGGCGGATCTCGCCGATGAGCTCCTCGTGGCGGGGACGGTCGAGCACCACGGCGGTGAGCTCGGTGACCCGCTTGCCGAGGGCCTTGGCCACGGCGTGGAGGTTCTCGGTGGGCGTGGCGGTGATGTCGATGACGTCGGCGGCCTCGGGGCCCACCGCGATCTTCTCCATGTACATGACCGGCCCCGGGTCGTACATCGAGCCCCGCTCGCTCACCGCGATGACGGCGATGGCGTTGCCGCGGCCGAGGGCGGTGAGGGTGGTGCCGTCGATCGGGTCCACGGCGATGTCGGCCTGCGGCGGGGTGCCGTCGCCGATCCGCTCGCCGTTGTAGAGCATGGGCGCCTCGTCCTTCTCGCCCTCGCCGATGATGACGATGCCGTCCATCGGGACGGTGTCGAGGACGATGCGCATGGCGTCGACGGCCGCGCCGTCCGCTGCGTTCTTGTCGCCGCCGCCGACCCAGCGGCTGGCCGCCAGGGCCGCCGCCTCGGTCACGCGGACCAGCTCCATGGCCAGGTTTCGGGTGGGGACCTGCTTCTCGGGCATCCGCTGAATCTAGTCTCGTCACTCGTTCGCTCCCCCGCTTCGCTCCTCCGCGCGCTCCGTTCCTCGCGTTTCGATCGACGGGCTGACGCCGGGCTGCCTTCGCACCTCGGCACGAGGGCGTCGCACCTCGCTGATCTTGGGGGGGCTCCGCAAGCTCTGCCCCCCCAGGCCCCCGGGCTCGCGTCGCTCGGAGGCCGACCTCACCCTCGTGGGTCCCGTCGGTCGGGCGGGTCGCTAGCCTCGCCGGGAGTGCCGGAGACCATCGCTGCTGTCGACGTCGGGACGAACTCGCTGCACTTCGTCGTCGCTCGCACCACCGACGGCGACCGCTTCGACGTGCTGACGCGCGAGAAGGAGATGGTGCGCCTCGGGTCGGGCTCCACCGACATGAAGGAGCTGGCGCCCGAGGCCATCGACCGTGCCGTCGATGCCCTCGCCCGCTTCCGCAAGATCGCCGACAGCCACGGCGCGCCGCTGCGGGCGGTGGCCACCAGCGCCGTCCGCGAGGCCGAGAACCGCAACGACCTCCTGCGGCGGGCCCGCACGGAGGCCGACGTCGAGATCGAGGTCGTGTCCGGGGTCGAGGAGGCCCGGCTCATCCACCTCGGCGTGCTCCAGGCGCTGGAGCTGTACGACCGCCGCCTCATCCTCTGCGACATCGGCGGCGGCTCCACCGAGCTCCTGATCGGCGAGCAGGGCGAGGCGCTCGCCTCGGTGAGCTTCAAGCTCGGCGCCGTCCGCCTGACCAACCGCTTCTTCGCCGCCGAGGGGCTGCACCCCTCTGCCGTCGACTCGTGCCGGCGTCACATCCAGGGCGTGCTCGCCTCGTTCGACCGGGCCGTGGCCGAACACGGCTTCGAGGTCGCCGTCGGGTCGTCCGGCACGATCGAGCAGGTCTTCCGCCTCGCTCGCGGCCTGGCGGGCGAGGAGCCGTTGCGCACGCTGAACGCGGCGGCCCTGACCCGAAAGCAGGTGGTGGCGGTCACCGAGGAGCTGATCCGGGCGCGGGTCGACGGCACCACCGCCGACCTGCCCGACCTCGATCCGAAGCGCGCCGACATCATCCTCGCCGGGGCGCTCGTCCTCGAAGGCGTCGTGAAGCGCTTCGGGATCAAGGAGCTGCTGCTGTCGGAGTACGCGCTGCGCGAGGGCGTCTTCCTCGACACCATCGCCCGCCAGCGCGGCGGCTCGCTCCCGCACCTCCGGGACGTGGCGCTGCGCAGCGCGGTCGGCCTCATGCAGGCCTGCGACGAGGACCCGGTGCACTCCGAGCACGTCGCGCGGCTCGCACTCGAGCTGTTCGACGCCACCGCCGCCCGCCACGGCCTCGGGCCCGATGCCCGCAGCCTGCTCGAGGCGGGGGCGCTGCTCGCCAACGTGGGCCTCGTCATCTCCCACGGCAAGCACCACAAGCACAGCTACTACCTGGTCCGGAACTCGGACCGGCTGGTCGGGTTCACCGACCAGGAGATCGAGCTGGTGGCCCAGATCGCCCGATACCACCGCAAGAGCGCACCCAAGTCCAGCCACCCCGAGTGGGCCGCGCTCGACGCCGACGACCAGCGCACCGTGCTCATCGGGGCCGCGGTCCTGCGCGTCGCCATCGGGCTCGACCGGTCGCACCGCCAGCTCGTCACCGGGCTCGACGTCGAGGAGCGGGACGGCCGGCTCGTCGTGCTGGTCCGCACCGACGACCCCGAGGCCGACCTCAGCCTGGAGCTGTACTCGGCGGAGGAGCGCAGCGGGCTGCTCGCCGACGTGCTCGGGCAGCCGCTCGCCATCCGCTCCGAGGCCGAGGCCGCGCTCGAGCCCTGATCCGGCGCCGGTCGCGAGCCGGGGGCGCGTTCTGCCAAGCTGCGGACATGGCGACCCGCGTGTGCCCGGAGTGTGGATCCCAGTACGTGGCCTCGGTGCGACGGTGCATCGACTGCGACGCGATGCTGGTCGACGAGGTGGGGCCCAGCGGCGAAGCCGCGCCCTCGGTGGCCACCCCGCTCGGTGAAGGCGACCAGATCGCCTACGAGCTCGAAGGCTGGGGCAACCAGCTGCGGGTCACGCTGTCCGGGATGCTCGACCTGCACGGCATCGCCCACGTGTGGGAGGTCGGGGCGCTCGTCGTCGCCGCCCCGCACGAGGAGGCCGTCGACGAGCTGATCGCCGCGGTGGAGGGCGGCGAGGGCGAGGAGCTCGACGCCGACGTGCCGCAGGTGGCGTTCGAGATCGAAGGCGTGTCCGCCGACGAGCTGGCCGCGCTCGACGCCGAGCTGATCGCCGCGCACATCCCCCACGCCTGGCAGGAGTCCGGCGAGCTGCTCGTCCCCGAGGAGTCCGAGGACGACGTGGCCGAGCTCATCGAGGCCGTGCTCAACCCCTCCGAGGACGAGGTGGAGGGTGACGGCCTGGCCACCCACGCCGCGCTCGACGCGCTCTTCGTGGCGGTCGACAAGCTCGGGAAGGACCCGGCCGACGAGAAGCTCGTGGCCCGCTACACCGAGGCGGCCAGCGGGCTCGAGGGGCTGAGCGTGCCCTACGGCATGTCGGGCAACGACTGGGAGTCCCTCGTGCTCCAGGTCGAGGACCTGCGCGCCGTGCTCGACGGCACCGCCGACCTCGACGACCTCGACGCCAGGACCCCGGGCGACGGTGACGGCGACGGCGAGGACGACGGCGAGGCCGACGACGTCGATGACGCAGCGCTGCCGGACGAGCCCGTCGACGGGTCGGACGAGTCGAGCGATCCCGAGGCGTCGGAGGAGTCCGAGGAGGGCGGCGACGACCAGGACGGCGACGAGGCGGACGGTGCGGTCGTCGACCGGATCGGGCTGGCTCGGGACCTCACCGGAGCGCTCCGCGCCCGTCTGCTCGACCTCGTCTGATCTCCGCAGCCACCGGTAGCGTGTCCTGATGCTGCTGGCCGAGCTGGAGGTCTTCCACTCCCGGCCCATCGCGCCCACCCGCCGGGTCGCCATCGGCGTGGCCGTCTTGCCCACCGCCCCGCCACCGGGGTTCGGTGGGCTGCTGCTGAGCGGCATCGTCGCCACGTTCATCCCCGAGGTCGACCCCGACCTGCTCGACGACCTGACCCGCCTGACCCACCAGGTCGAGGCGGGCCAGCGCATCGCCCAGCCCCGCCTGCGCCACCGGCTCCAGGACGATCGGATCGGGCTGTTCAAGTGCGCGCACCGACTCATCGGCACGGGGGAGGAGCTGCGCTTCGAGCTGCACGACTCCGGGTCGCCGGAGCCGAACGTGCTGGCCGCCGTGTACGCAGCGGGGCGGCTCGACCCCAACGCCCGGCCGGCCGTCCTCGGCGCCATGCGGCGGGCGATGCACTGGCGTGCCGAGCTCGGTCCCGAGTTCGTCGAGTACCTCACCGAGACCAAGAGCACCGCCAACTGGTCCACGCTCGGCGGCCGGGACCCGGTGGTGTGGGCCCTCGGCATCCTCGGGCTCCCGCCCGAGGCCAACGAGCGCAAGGCGGTGCAGGACCGCTTCCGGGACCTCCTGCGCGATGCCCACCCCGACCACGGAGGCGACGTGGACGACGCTGCCCAGCGGATCACCGAGCTCACCGAGGCCCGGCGCATCCTGCTCACGTCCTGATGGCCGGCCGAGCGCGCCCCGTCGGCGCCCTGCTGCTCACCCACGGGGCCGGCGGCCACAAGGACCAACCCGCCCTCGTCGCCATCGAGGACGCCCTCGCGCCGATGCCCGTGCGGCGCATGAACTTCCCGTACCGGGACCTCGGCCCGAAGCGGCCGCCGGACCGGGCGCCCAAGCTGATCGCGTCGATCGAGGAACAGGCCGCGGCGTTCTGCTCCGAGGTGCACGTGCGCCCGCCGAGGCTCGCCCTGGGTGGCCGCTCGATGGGCGGCCGCATGTGCTCGATGGCCGTGGCCGAGGGCCTGCCCGCCGCCGCGCTGGTCCTGATCGCCTACCCGCTCCACCCGCCGGGCAAGCCGGACAAGCTCCGGATCGAGCACCTCCCGGCGATCACCGTCCCCTGCCTGTTCGTCTCCGGCACCCGCGACCCGTTCGGCACCCCCGAGGAGCTGCGCGAGGCCACCTCGGTCATCCCCGGCCCGGTCACCCACCACACGGTCGAGGGCAAGGGCCACGACCTTAAGGGCGTCGACGACGCCGTCGCCGTCGTCATCCGCGACTGGCTCCGCGCCCTCTGATCCTCAGAGCATCGGGGGCGGGGCGACCGCGGCGGCACCGGCCGCTGCGGCGTCCTCGGGGTTGAGGACCTCGAGCTCCACGTGGGCGGTCTCGGGGTAGAGCGTGAGGACGAGCGCGGCCACGATGAACGGGCCGATGGCGAGGATCGCCATGCCCGGCCCGAAGCTCCCGAAGTGGGTCTCGAACCGCCCGGCCAGGATGAGGCCGATGCTGCTGCCGCCGACGCCGGCGAGGGTGATCAGCCCGTTGGCCCGCCCGCGGAGCGCGGTGGGGAACAGCTCGGCGCCGTAGACCCCGAGCGCCGGGACCGTGGCGGCGGCGACGACCGTGCCGGCCATCCAGGCGATCCAGAGCAGCGCTCCCGAGACCTGGTAGCCGATCGTCAGGAGGATCGCGCCGCCGATCGAGGCGATCGCACCGATCATGCGGCGGCCCCGCAGGTCGGCGAGCCGTCCGCCGACGACGATGCCGATCCCGCCCGGCGTGTTGGTGGCGAGGGTGAAGATCGTGAGCTGCACGGCGGTGAAGCCGTGCTCGGTCCGGAGGAACTCGTTCTGGAACTGGCTGATGGGTGCCAGGAACACGAGCCCGGCGAAGCTCGCGGCCGCCAGCAGCGCGAGGCGGCCGCGGTGGCCCTTCATCGTCGCCCGGCCGTGGGGCTTCACGAACCGGCGGCTCTCGGGGATCCGCCGGGCCAGCCGGATGAAGAACGGCAGTCCGAGCAGCGGCACCACGTAGATGATCCGCCAGGCGTACAGGCCCATGTCGGCGAGGGGCAGGAGGATGACGGCCATCCCCGCGCCCAGGGCGGCGGTCATCGCCAGGACGCTGGCGGCGTAGGCCCGTCCGCCGGCGGGCATCTCCTCGACGGAGACCACCCCGATCAGCAGGGCCAGGGCGGTGGCGAAGGCGCGGGCAACGGTCTGGGTGCTGCCCAGGGCGATCAGGCCGGGCGAGGCAGCGCCGGCGACCGACGCGGCCACGCCGCCGACCGCGCAGACGAGCAGCAGCTTCTGGCGCCCCCGCCGGTCCGACAGCGTCACGAGGACCAGCGACAGGAGCACGCCCACGCGGACCGTCGCCAGGGTGGCGCCCTGGGCGGCCGTGGAGGCGCCGAACTCCTTGGCGGCGTAGGTCATGGTCTGGGTGATCGTCGTGCCCAGGTACCCGGTGAGCATCGAGAGGCCGCAGAGCATCCCGAGCACCGACGACGAGCGGGCATCGAGGCGGGCCGGCGGCGACCACCAGGGCGCCCGGCGGACGGCCTGGTCCTCGGTGAGCACCTCGGGCGGGCCGGTGCGGCGCAGCTGCCGGGCGACCAGGGGACGGAACAGGGCGCCCCACAGGGGGATGGCGACCTCCCAGGTGATCTCCTCCCGCACGTGGTAGCCGCCGGCATCGGTGCGGTCGGCGTGGACCGTGCGCTCGTAGGTGGAGAACGGGCCCTGTTCGCAGACGAAGTGGAAGTCGTGCCCGGCCGGGTCGGCGACGTCGAGGTCCTCGAGGAGGATGTCGTCGCGGGGGACGACGAGGGCGTGCAGGCCGGCCTCGTCGACGTCGAGCTCGTTGACGGTGGTGCGGGGGCTCACGGGCGGCGGGGCTCCTCGTCGTTCGACGGCGGGTGCTCGTCGGCGGGTGACTGGCGGCGGGCCGCCACCCACACCAACCCCACGAACAGCCCGACCGGCACGATCACCATGAGCGCCTCATCCCATCCGCCCTGGTGGGCGAGCACTCCGGCGTAGCCCAGCACGGCGCCAGCATCCCAGATGGCGGGGAACACCGACCACCTGCTCGTGGTTGAAGCCCGTGGGGTTCGCCTGGGCCGGTAGGGCCGTGAGAGAATCCCAGCACCCGGAGGAGCATCGTGGAAGACCAGGTACGCAAGACCATCGAGGTGATCCGCCCGGCCATCCAGGCCGACAACGGCGACATCTTCCTGAAGGGCGTCGACGAGGCCACCGGCGTGGTCACGGTCGAGCTCACGGGCGCGTGCGTGTCCTGTCCGGCGTCCACGGTCACCCTCAAGGCGGGCGTCGAGCGCATCCTCAAGGACCGGGTCCCCGGCGTCACGGCCGTCGAGCAGTTCGGGGCCGAGCCGGCCGAGACCGAGTCGGCCGTCTCGCTCTGACGATCCGGCACGATCTCCGCATGACCAGTTCGGACCAGCTCGACGCCGCGCGCGGCGGTGACCGGCGGGCGCTGGCCCGGCTGCTCTCGTCGATCGAGCGGGGCGACGAGGCCTCGCACGAGCTCAACCGGGCCGTGTTCGGCCAGGTCGGCGGGGCGTACACCGTGGGGCTCACGGGCGCGCCGGGGGCGGGGAAGTCCACCCTCACCAGCGCGGCGGTGGGATCGGCCCGTCGCCGAGACGAGCGGGTCGCCGTCCTCGCCATCGACCCGTCGTCGCCGTTCAGCGGCGGGGCCCTGCTGGGCGACCGCACCCGCATGAACGACCACGCCCTCGACGACGGGGTGTTCATCCGGTCGATGGCCACCCGCGGCCACCTCGGCGGCCTGGCGCTCGCCACCCGCGAGGCGATCCGGCTCCTCGATGCCGTCGGGTTCCCGTGGGTGCTGGTGGAGACCGTCGGCGTCGGCCAGGTCGAGGTCGAGGTCGCCGGTGCGGCCGACACGACCGTGGTCGTGGTCAACCCGGGGTGGGGCGACGCCGTGCAGGCCAACAAGGCCGGGCTGATGGAGATCGCGGACGTGTTCGTGGTCAACAAGGCCGACCGTGACGGCGCGTCGCAGACCGTCCACGACCTCGAGGGCATGCTCGACCTGACCCGGGGGAGCGGCGAGGGCGGCTGGCGTCCTCCTGTCCTGCCGACCGTCGGCACCACCGGCGAGGGCGCCGATGCCCTCTGGGAGGCGATCGCGGCCCACCGCGAGCACCTCATCGCCTCCGGCGACCTGGAGCGGCGCCGGCAGCAGCGCCTCCGCGAGGAGCTCGCCCTGGTGGTGGAGCAGCGCATCCGGGCGGCGGCCGAGGCCCGCCTCGGGCTGGCCGCACGGGAGCAGATCGAACGCGACCTCCTGTCTGGCCAGCTGGACCCCTGGTCGGCGGCCGATCGGATCCTGGGCGACCAGTAGGGTCGTCCGGATGAACGACTCCGCCTCCCCGCTCGTCAGCATCGAGCGCCGTGACGACGGGGTCGCCGTCGTCCGGCTGCAGAACCCCAAGGTCAACGCCATCTCCTCCGAGGTGCTGCGCCAGCTCCGGGCTGCCGTCGACGCCCTCCAGGCCAACCTGCCGGGTGCGGTCGTGATCACCGGCGGCGACCGGCTGTTCGCGGCCGGGGCCGACATCAAGGAGTTCAAGGGCCCGGACGAGGCTCGTTCCATCGGCGGCCTGTTCCTCGATGCGTTCAACGCCGTCGCCGCACTGCCCCGGCCCACGATCGCCAGCATCTCGGGCTTCGCTCTGGGCGGCGGCTGCGAGCTGGCGCTCTCGTGCGACTTCCGGATCGGCTCGACCAAGGCGAAGCTCGGCCAGCCCGAGATCCTGCTCGGCATCATCCCCGGCGGCGGCGGCACCCAGCGCCTGCCCCGGCTGGTCGGCCCGTCGGTGGCCAAGGACCTGATCTTCACCGGTCGTCAGCTCAACGCCGAGGAAGCCCTCCGCATCGGCCTGCTCGACCGGGTCGTCGAGCCTGACGAGCTCGAGTCCGCCACCCTCGCCTGGGCGGCCGAGCTCGCCGCCGGCCCGTCCGCCGGCATCGCCCTGGCCAAGGCCGCCATCGACCGCGGCCTCGACGGCACCCTCGCCGCCGGCCTCGACCTGGAGCAGGACCTCTTCGTCGAGGTCTTCCGCACCGACGACGCCAAGAGCGGCATCGCCTCGTTCCTCGAGCACGGGCCCGGCAAGGCCACCTTCACCGGCAGCTGATCCAGCTCCTCACCACGGTCAGCCTGGTCCCTCGCCGGGTGACCGCCGGCTGATCCGGGTTCCATCGCACTGGGCGACCGGTCACGGGTTGCTGCTCACGGCTTCGGAACCACGCGACCGGGAGCGGGGTGGTGGCGGGCACCGTCGCACCGCTTGCGCATCTCGTGGGTGGCGCCTTGGCTTCCTCGTGCGTGACCCGCTCGGGTGACCTCGTGGTGGTCTGTTGTTTCACCTCGAAGCGACAATCTCGGGTGGCGGGTCTCGGTGTTCGTTTGAGGTGGCTCGTGCGTGACCCGCTCGGGCGACCTCGTGGTGGTCCGTTGTTTCACTTTGGAGCGACAATCGGCCATCCACCGTTCGGTTGTCGCTCTGAAGTGAAACAGCGGAGTGCCCCGGGTTCGGGTCGAGCCGGAGTTGTCGCTCTGAAGTGAAACAACGGACCACCCAGGACCGAGAGTCGGAGCAAGCGCAAGGTCGAGCGACGGCCCGCAACCCACCCCAGCCCTGGGCGCGTGGTTCAGCAACCGTCGGCAGATCCTGAGCGCGCAAGCCCGAAGGCAGCCCGAGCCCGAAGGCAGCCCGAGCCGAAGGCAGCCCGAGCCGAAGGCAGCGGGGACCGCAAGGACTCAGGCCCAGGTGACGATGCCGAGGTCGACCGGGGTGGGGAGGTCGAGGTGGCTCGGGATGGCCCGGACCGTGAAGCCGTAGCGACCGGGCGTGGTGCACGCCATGGTCCCCGCGTAGGTGACGGGACGGGCGGCTGGGTCGTCGCAGGTGAGCACCGTGGTGGTGGTCTCCTGGAGCTGGTCGTGCTGGGCGACGCGCCCGTGGACGAGCTGGACCTCGACGTCGTCGGGCGAGAGGGTGCCGAGGTCGACGGTGACCGTGACCGGGCGGTCGGCACCGAGGTCGGCGGGCTCGTCGCCGGCGTCGACCGCGGTGACCTTCACCCCGCCCCAGGCGCCGCGCACCCGCTGCTTCCAGGCGGCGAGGTCCTTGGCTCGCTCGGAGCCGTCGGAGCGGAGGGCCTCGGCGGCCGCGGCGGTGGGCTCGTAGAGCTGGGCGGTGTAGTCGCGGACCATCCGGGAGGCCACGACGGCGGGGCCGAGCGAGACCAGGTTGGCCTTCACCCGCCGCAGCCAGCCGTGGGGCACGCCGTTGGGGCCGTCGGTGGCCGTCGACCGGTCGTGGAACAGCGGGACGATCTGGTGCTCGAGCAGGTCGAAGAGGCTGTCGGCCTCGATCCGGTCGCGGGCGGCGAGGTCGTCGAGGTCCTCGGCGGAGGTGATGGCCCACCCGTTCTCGCCGTCGAACAGCTCGTCCCACCAGCCGTCCATGATCGAGCAGTTGAGCGTGCCGTTGAGCGCGGCCTTCATGCCGCTGGTGCCGCAGGCCTCCTGGGGTCGCCGCGGCGTGTTCAGCCAGATGTCGGAGCCCTGGTAGAGGGCACGGGCGACCGAGATGTCGTAGTCGTCGAGGAACACGAAGCGGTGCCGCACGCCGAGCGCCTTCGCGAACGAGACGATCTCGCTGATCATCTTCTTGCCCTCGTCGTCGGCTGGGTGCGCCTTGCCGGCGAACACGAACTGCACGGGGCGGTCGGGCGACAGGAGGAGCTGCTGGAGCCGGTCGGCCTGGGCGAGCAGCAGGTTGGCCCGCTTGTAGGTGGCGAAGCGGCGGGCGAACCCGATGGTGAGCGCGTGGGGATCGAGGAGGTCGTCGGCCCACGTGGCCTCGGAGGCGGAGATGCCGCCGGCGACGGCGCGCCGCTTCACCCGCTCGCGCACGAAGGCCACGAGGCGGGCCCGGGCCTGCTCCTTCACCCGCCACAGCTCGTCGTCGGGGGTGGACCACACGCGGGCCCAGGCATCGGCGCCGGCCTCGTCCCAGTCGGGGAGGACGTGGCGGGCCAGCAGGTCGGTCATGTCGGCCGACACCCACGTGCCGCTGTGGACGCCGTTGGTGACCGAGCCGATCGGCACCTCGTCGATCTCGAGGTCCGGCCAGAGCTCGTTGAACATCTCCCGGCTGACCTCGCCGTGCAGCGCGGACACGGCGTTCGAGCGGCCGGCCAGGCGCAGGCCCATGACCGCCATGTTGAAGCGCTGGTCGGCGGGCTCGGCGGCGGTCTCGCTGGGCCGGTTGCCGAGCGCCATGAGCTGGTCGATCGACACGCCGCACTCGGTGGCCCACGCACCGAAGTAGCGCTCGATGAGGGGTCGGGGGAACCGGTCGATGCCGGCCGGGACCGGGGTGTGGGTGGTGAAGATCGAGGCCGATCGGGTGGCCTCGACCGCCTCGTCGAAGGTCAAGCCGTCGTCGACGATGGACCGGCGCATCCGCTCGAGGCCGAGGAAGCCGGCGTGGCCCTCGTTGGTGTGGAACACCTGGGCGTCGACCCCCAGGGCCTCCAGCGCCCGGACGCCGCCGATGCCCAGGAGGATCTCCTGGCGGAGCCGGTGCTCGACGTCGCCGCCGTAGAGCCGGTCGGTGACGGCCCGGATCTCGTCGGGGTTCTCCTCGACGTCCGCATCGAGGAGGTACAGCGGGATGCGGCCGACGTCGGCCCGCCACACCTGGGCCTGCATGGGCGTGCCGGCGAGGTCGACCGTGACCCGGATCCCGTCGCACAGGGTCAGCGGCATGGCGAACGGGTCCTGGTCGGGGAACCGCTCCTGCTGCCAGCCGTCCTGGTCGAGGCCCTGGCGGAAGTAGCCGTGGCGGTAGAAGAGGCCGACGCCGACGAGGGGCACGCCCAGGTCGCTGGCCGACTTGAGGTGGTCGCCGGCGAGGATGCCGAGGCCGCCCGAGTACTGGGGGAGCGCCTCGGAGATGCCGAACTCAGGGGAGAAGTACGCCACCTGGCGCAGCCCGCTCTCGCGGTTCTGGAACCAGCGGGGCTCCTCGAGGTAGCGGGTGAGGTCCTCGTGGACGGAGGTCTGGAACCGGAGGAACGCCGGGTCGCTGGCCAGTTCGGCCAGGCGGGCCGGCGAGGTCGTGCCCAGCATGGACACCGGGTCGTGGTGGGTGGCGTCCCAGGCGTCGGGATCGACCCACCGGAACAGGTCCCGGGTGCGGTCGTCCCAGGCCCACCGGAGGTTCATGGCCAGCACTTCGAGCGGTGCCAGCGCCTCCGGGAGGTGAGGCCGGACGGTGAAGCTCCGCAGCGCACGCATGGTTCGACGGTAGCGAGCCGATCTCCGAAGGTCACCTGGTCCCTGCGAAGTTCACGCGCCCGTCACGGGTTCCGCTCGGGCACACTCGGGGGGTGACCGACCAGCAGATCCCCCCGCTCGACGTGCCCACCGCGGTCGACGAGGTCATCCGCAGCCGCCGCACGAGCCTCCAGATGGACCCGGAGGATCCGGTCCCCGACGAGCTCATCTCGCTGCTGATCGAACTGGCCACCTGGGCCCCGAACCACAAGCGCACCTGGCCCTGGCGCTTCACGGTCATCACCGGTGCGGCCCGCCACCGGCTGGGGGAGGCGCTCGCCGTCGTCGCTCCGGATCTCGGCGTGCCGCCGGACAAGGTGGCGAAGCTGCGCACCAAGTACGCCCGCAGCCCCGCGGTCGTGCTGGTGTGGGTGAAGGTCGATCCGCAGCCGGTGCGGGCCAAGGAGGACCGGGACGCGGTCGCCGCGGCGGTCCAGAACCTGCTGCTCGCCGCCACGTCGTTCGGGCTCGGCAACTACTGGGCCACCGTGCCCGAGGTGCTCGAGGACTGCGTGCGCCGGTTCGCCCACCTCGACGACGAGCACGACCTGGTGGCGCTCGTCTACCTCGGCTGGCCCACCGGGACGGCCGCGGTGCCCGAGCGGCCCGAGCCGGAGGTCACCTGGCTCGACGGCTGATCACGCCGGCGGGGGAACCGACGTCGAGGACGTCGTGGTGCTGGTGCTGGGCGGCGCCGAGCTCGTCGTGGACGTCGCCGGGGGCGCCGTGGTGGTCGTCGTGGACGTGGTCGACGGCGCGGCCGGAGCCGTCGGCGACGGGCTCGTGGACGCGGTGGAGCGCGGCGCGGGGTCGGCGGGCGCCGAGTCCATCGCCGCCTTGGTGGTCCAGCCGAGGGCCGAGGGGGCCCGGACGGGATCGATGTGCATGCCGTCCTTGATGCGCCACGGCTTGCAGGCCGTGGGCCCGTCGGGGCAGAGGTAGGCGCCGAAGTCGATGGCCGTCACGCCCGCGCTCTTGGCGGCAGCCCGGATCGCGGCTCGGACGCAGTCGGCGCGCTTCACGGAGTCCTTGGGCATGATCCAGCCGCTGTTCGTGCCCGGCCAGGCGGGCAGCACGACCACGACGTGGTCGGCTCGTGCCTTCAGGTAGGTGAGCCGGGCCGCCATGTCGTTCTGGTACCAGGTGCGGGCCGGGGCGTGGCACGGGTGGCGCCAGGTGCCGTCGAGCTTGTGGTCGAGCATGGCGTGGGTGCTGGTCATGACGATCGCCACGTCGGGCCGGATCGTCAGGTGCGGCGGGTACATCGACGGCCAGCCCCTGGCGCACGCGGCGGGCGTGGGCACGACCTTGCCGGTGACGGCCCGGGCCGGCGGGTTGTTGCGGGCGCCATCGCACGCCTCGAGCGTCCCGTCGACGAGCGTGGTCTTGGACTGGTCGATGCTCTTCATCCCGTGTTCGATGAGCCAGTTCGGGATCGAGTCGCCCAGGACGAGGACGCGCTGGGTGCCGGGCTTGGTGGGGACCGGGGTCGGTTCGCAGGCGGTGAGCGCGAGGGCGGCGAGGGCGACGAGCCCGATCGCGGCCCGCACCCGGGTGCGGTGGTGGGGCAGCACGGAGCCGAGTGTGCCAGCCGCAGCGCCGTGGTGCCCCAGCCACGATCCGTCACCGAGGTGTGACGTTCGACACATACCGTGGCGCACCAGGGGTGAACAGTGGAAACCTGTCGGCCGATCCTCGGACGAGGCGGCGTCCTGAGGCGGGACCCGAGGGGGAGCATGGCGCATGCGCCGGCTCCCCCGACGGTCCCCCGCCGCGCCGCCGGTCTGACCAGGGGCCTTCGCTGGGTACCATCGCCCGATGAGCACCGACGACCCCGGTTGGTACCAGCGAGCCGTCTTCTACGAGGTCCTGGTGCGCGGGTTCCGGGACTCGAACGGCGACGGCACCGGTGACCTGCGGGGGATCACCGAGAAGCTCGACTACCTGGAGTGGCTCGGCGTCGACTGCCTCTGGCTGCTGCCGTTCTACAGCTCGCCCCTGAAGGACGGCGGCTACGACATCTCCGACTTCTTCACGGTCCTGCCCGACTACGGCACCGTGGGCGATGCCGCCGAGCTCATCGACGAGGCGCACCGCCGGGGCATCCGGGTCATCGCCGACATGGTGATGAACCACACCAGCGACCAGCACCCGTGGTTCCAGGAGTCGCGTTCCTCGCGCGACAACCCGAAGCACGACTGGTACGTGTGGAACGACGACAACGAGCGCTGGTCCGAGGCCCGGGTGATCTTCGTCGACACCGAGCCGTCGAACTGGAGCTGGGAGCCGCAGCGCGAGCAGTACTACTGGCACCGCTTCTTCCACCACCAGCCCGACCTGAACTACGACAACCCCGAGGTGGCCGAGGCCATGCTCGACGTCGTCCGGCACTGGCTGGGGCTCGGGCTCGACGGCTTCCGCCTCGATGCCGTGCCCTACCTGTTCGAGCGCGACGGCACGAACGGCGAGAACCTCAAGGAGACCCACGCCTACCTGCAGCGGGTCCGCAACGTCGTCGACCAGGAGTTCCCCGGGAAGGTGCTGCTCGCCGAGGCGAACCAGTGGCCCGCCGACGTCGTCGACTACTTCGGCGAGCCCGATGCGCCCGAGTGCCACATGTGCTTCAACTTCCCGCTGATGCCGCGCATGTTCATGGCGGCCCGCCAGGAGACGTCCCGCCCGATCCGGGAGATCATGGCCCAGACCCCGGAGATCCCCGGCGGGGGCCAGTGGGGCATCTTCCTCCGCAACCACGACGAGCTGACCCTGGAGATGGTCACCGACGAGGAGCGGGACTACATGTACTCGGAGTACGCCAAGGACCCGCGCATGAAGCGCAACGTCGGCATCTCCCGCCGGCTCCTCCCGCTGCTCGAGAACGACCGTCGCATCGCCGAGCTGTTCCACGGCCTGCTCTTCAGCCTCCCCGGCAGCCCGGTCATGTACTACGGCGACGAGATCGGCATGGGCGACAACATCTACCTCGGCGACCGCGACGGCGTGCGCACGCCGATGCAGTGGACCCCGGACCGCAACGGCGGCTTCTCCACCGCCGACTTCGCCCAGCTCTACCTGCCGGCGCTGATGGACCCGGTGTACGGCTACCAGGCCGTCAACGTCGAGTCGCAGCTGCGCAACCCCGGCTCGTTCCTGCACTGGGTGCAGCGGATGATCCAGGCCCGCAAGCAGCACCCGGTGTTCGGCACCGGCGCGTTCGAGGCGCTCGACGTCGCCAACGAGGCCGTCCTGGTCTTCCTGCGCCGCCAGGAGCGCGACGACAGCGCCGACGACATCGTGCTCTGCGTCAACAACCTGTCGAAGGTGGCCCAGCCGGTGGAGATCGACCTGTCGATGCTGGCCGGCAAGCGGCCGGTGGAGCTGTTCGGCCGGGTCGAGTTCCCACCCGTGGGCGAGCTGCCGTACTTCGTCACCCTGCCCCCGTACGGCTTCTACTGGTTCTCGCTCGTCGACGAGCGAGACGACGACCTCGAGTAGTCCTGCCGAACGGGGCAGGTTGTCGCGCCCCGCTACCGTCACCCCCGTGGACCCCGGCTACCAGACCTGCTACCGCCATCCCGACCAGCCGGCCGGGGTGATCTGCCAACGGTGCGATCGCCCCATCTGCCCGCAGTGCATGCACCAGGCGTCGGTGGGCTTCCACTGCCCCGAGTGCACCAAGGCCGGGGCGCAGAAGGTGTACCAGGGCATCGGATCGCTCCGGCAGCGCCCGATCGTCACCGAGGTCCTCATGGCCCTCAACGTGCTCGTCTTCATCATCGGCGCCGCCGTCGCCGCGACGAACAGCGACATCGGCGACTACGCCTCGGGCGGCATCACCAGCTTCCACATCGACTACGCGTCCTGGTGGTTCGCGATCGGCCCCGGGGGCGAGTGGTACCGGCTGGTCACCTCCGGGTTCCTGCACTTCGGGATCCTCCACCTCGCCGTGAACATGTGGTCGCTGTGGATCCTCGGCCGCGCCGCGGAGCAGTACGCCGGCCGGCTGAAGTTCGGCGTGATCTACGGCGTCTCGCTCCTGGCCGGGTCGGTCGGCTCGCTCGTCTTGGAACCCGAGGCGCTGTCGGCCGGCGCCTCCGGCGCCATCTTCGGCCTCATGGGCGCCATCTTCTTGATGTTCCGGGCCGAGGGCGTGCCGTTCTCGAAGTCGCCCCTGCTCAACGTGCTGCTGCTGAACCTGTTCATCACGTTCTTCGGCTCGAACATCTCGATCGGTGCCCACCTGGGCGGCCTCGTCGGCGGTGCCATCGCGGGCTGGGCGTTCTTCGACCTGGCCCGCCGGCCGGGCATCGACCAGCGCATCCCCTACGCGGTGTGCGGTGCGCTCGCCGTGGCGTGCGTGGTCGGCGCCATCGTGTTCGCCAACGGGTACTCGCCGACGCCCGCCTGACGCGGGCGCGGCGGGCTCAGTGGCGGCCGCTCTCGACCAGCGCCTTGAGGACGCGCAGGTTGCGCTTCCAGATCTGGCGCATGATGCGCCCGCCCACGACGCCGCCGACCGGGCCGCCGAGCCACCACGGGAACCGCAGGCGCTCGTCCCAGGTGAACCGCGAGCGCCCGCCTCGGGCCTTGGTGATGGTGAAGCGGCCCGATCCGGTCACCAGGCCGACGTGGCGGACGCCCATGAGCTTGCCGTCGCGCCAGTCGGTGATCTCCATCTTGTCGGTGAGCCGGATGGGCCCGACCTTGGTGCGGCAGTCGAAGGTGGTGCCGACGCCGGACCGGCGCCGGCTCGTGAACCGGATCTCGACCGCATCGGCCATCCAGTCCACGTGGCGCTCCACGTGGCGCACCTCGTCCCACACGAGCGCCGGCGGCGCGTCGATGATCGTCGAGACCCGGATGCGACCCATGGGCCGAGGCTAGGAGCAGCGCCGGCTCGTTCCCGACTCCGACGAGCGGTCTCCCGCCGCGTCAGGTCTCGCAGGTGGGAGGAGGGGCCGGGATCCGGGTCAGGCCGATGTCCGAGGTGAACGGGAGGGCGCCCGCAGCGCACGCCGCCCGCTGGGCGGCGGCGTCGACGGCGGCGTCGTGGCCGTCGGTGTAGTCGGCTGCGGTCACGACGAGGCCTCGCTCGTGCAGCGCCGCGAGCTGGGCGACCGCGGCCGCGTGGTCGTCGGCGGACACGGCGGCGTAGGCCTCCTCGTCGAAGTCGTAGGTCTGCGACACGTCCTCGCGGTTCCACCCGTCGAGGTGGTCGACGATGCCGGCCGCCACCGGATCGCCGTTCTGGGCGAACAGGAGGCGATCCGGGCCGACCGCCTCGTCCAGGTCGGCCACGAGCTGCTGCATCCCCTCCCGCTGGTCCGGGTGGGCCTGGACCATGTCGGTGTTGTCGAGGAAGAGGCCGTCGAACCCCTTCGCCAGCTCGGTGCGGGCCTCGTCGACGAGCAGGCCGCGCAGGTCGGGCTCGGCGACGTCGGCGTACCACTCGTCCCAGTCGGGCCAGTGGTCCAGCAGCCAGCCCTCGTCCTCGGCGGTGGCGAACCAGTCGCGGCCGGGCTCGACGGTGCCGACGCTCAGGTAGGCGAGGACCGTGGCCCCGTGGTCCTGGAGGGCGGTGACCGCCTCCGTGCTGGTCTCGCCGCCGTCGACGACCACCAGGTCGTAGCCGGCGAGCGAGGCCCGCGCCCCGGGATCGTCGGCATCGATGCCGAGGGCGAGCGCGAACGACCCCGGCCCCTCGGATCGGGCGCTCGTAGCCGCGCCGGACCCGGCCGAGCTGCCGCACCCGGTGAGGAGGCCCGTCGCCGTGGCGAGGGCGGCGGTGCAGGTGGCGAGCCGGAGGCCGAGGCGGGGTCGGGGCCGCATCGGGTCGAGCCTACGGACGGGCGGGGCGAGCCGGGCAGCGGCAGGCGGTCTGGAACACTGACCCGCCATGGACTCGTGGACCCTGGCGCTGGTGGCGGCTGGCATCGCGCTCGTCGGCGTGGCCGCGGTCGTCGGCACGGCCATCCGGGCCGAGGGCCGCCTGGGCCTGCGCTCGCTGGTGCTCCCGGCGGCGGTGCTCGCCGCCGCCACGGCGATCGCCGGCATCGTCGCGGCCGAAGCGGCCCGGTTCTCCACCTTCTTCGCCGCCGCCCACCTGCTCTACCTCGTGGTCGCGATCGCCGTCCCGGCCGCGGCGCTGGCGGTGCTCGTGGCCGCCGCGGTCCGCGGCGCCACCTGGCCGGTCTGGGCGGTCGCCGCGGTCCTCGTGCTGCCCGCACCGGTGGGCTGGTACGCCACGCACGTCGCGCCGTACCGCCTGCGCGTCGAGCGGGCCGACGTGGCCCTGCCCGAGGAGCGGACGGGCCGCGACCCCGTCCGGGTCGGCGTCCTGTCCGACCTCCAGACGACGCGCATCACGTCGTACGAGGAGGAGGCGGTGACCCGCCTGCTGGCGCTCGATCCCGACGTGATCCTCATCCCCGGCGACCTCTTCCAGGGGAGCCAGGCCGAGCTCGCCGAGCAGCTGCCGGCGTTCCGCGCGCTGCTCGGACGGTTGCAGGCGCCCGGCGGCGTGTACGCGGTGCGGGGCGACACGGACAAGGGCGACTTCCTCGACCAGATCGTCGAGGGCACCGACGTCGAGATCCTCGACTACCGGGTCGTGAACGTCGAGCTGGGGGACCGCAACCTGCGCATCGGCGGCGGTGCGCTGCTGTGGGCGCACCAGACCGCGGTGATGAGCCGGCGCGACCTCATGGCCAGCAACCCCGGCACGATCCGCATCCTCGTGGCCCACCGGCCCGACGTCGCCCTCGCCCTGCCGCCGGACTCGGGCGTCGACCTCACGGTCGCCGGCCACACCCACGGCGGCCAGGTGGCGCTGCCGTTGCTCGGGCCCGTGGTCACCTCGTCCACGGTCTCCCGGTCCGTGGCCGCCGGCGGCCTCCACGACGTCGACGGCAACGAGCTGTTCGTGAGCACCGGCGTCGGGCTGGCCCGGCTCGACGCCCCGCAGGTCCGCCTGTTCACCCGTCCGGCGGTGGGGCTCGTGACCCTGCGGTAGGGCTCAGCCGGCCAGGAAGGCGGCGACGTCCTCGGGGGCGACGATGTTGATCGGCACGCCGGTGCCCTGCTCGAACCCGCCCGTGCTGTGCACCCGCGGCGTGATGTGGGCGTGCCAGTGGAAGGGGTCGTCGGCGCGGTGGGGGAGCGTGTGGAAGACGATGTTGTACGACACGTCCCCGAGCAGGGTGCGCAGCCGCTGCAGGGCGTCGCGGATGGCGCTGCCCGCGGCCACCAGCGAGGCCGGCGACGCGTGGTGCAGGTGGCCCTCGTGCTGGACCGGGATGACCAGCAGCTCGAAGGGGGAGCCGCTCCACCAGGGAGCGATCACGGCGACGTCGTCGTCGAGGGCCACCGTGCGGTAGCCGGCGTCGCGCTCGGCCTCGACCGTGGCGCAGAGCAGGCAGCCGCCCTCGAAGCGGCGGAAGCCGGCGAGCTCCTCGATCAGCTCGCCCGGCACGAACGGGATGCCGAGCAGCTGGCCGTGCGGGTGCCGGCGGCTCGCACCCGCGGCGACGCCGTGGTTGACGATGGCCTGGCTGTACCGGATGCCGGACGTGGCGGCGTGGTCCTCGAGCCGGTCGCGCAGGGCCGCCATCACCAGGCCGGTCTGGCGGTCGTCGAGGTCGGCCCAGCTCTGGTCGTGCTCGGGCGTGAGGACGAGCACCTCGTGGATGCCGCGGGCCGCGGCCTTGGCGAAGAGCGGGCCGAGGCGGGTGACCTCCATCTCGCCCGCGCCTTCGAAGGCCGGGTACCGGTTCGGCACGACCCGGAGCGACCACTCGCCGCCCGCGCCGTAGGTCTCGAGCGCCGGGGGCAGCTCCTCCTCGTGGCCGGGGCAGAACGGGCACCCGGAGGCGGGGTCGTCGGTGGGGTGGCCCCGATCGGTGGCGAAGTCCCCCGGCCGCGAGGCACGGCCGGTGGCCACGGTCACCCATCGTCCCGTGAGCGGGTTGAGCCGAAGTTGGTTCACCCCGTGCATCGTAGGCAGGCCCGCTGCTCGTCATGGGGCCTGGTCGGCGGATGCGACACTGGCTCGATGGACGGGTACGACCACGCGACCTACGGCGACCGGTTCGCGTCGGTCTACGACGACTGGTACGGCGGGATCACCGACGCGGCGACGTGTGCGGCCCTGCTCGCCGACCTGGCCGACCTGGGCCACGACGCGGGCGGTGGGCCGGTGCTCGAGCTCGGCGTCGGCACCGGCCGGCTGGCCCTCCCGCTGAGCGCCCTCGGCGTCCAGGTGGTGGGGATCGACACCTCCGAGGCGATGCTCGCCGAGCTCACCGCCAAGCCCGGCGGGGAGGCGATCGAGGTGCTCGTGGGCGACATGGCCGAGCCCCCGGTGGCCGACCGGTCCTTCGCCGTGGTCTTCGTCGCCTACAACACCCTGTTCAACCTGGTCGACCCGGAGGACCAGCGCCGCTGCTTCGCGTCGGCGGCGCGGCACCTGCTCCCGGGCGGGTCGTTCGTGGTCGAGGCGTTCGTCCCCGCGCCGGGTCGGGCCCAGCAGTCCGTCGCGCCCCGCACCATCACTGCCGACCGGGTGGTCTTGAGCGTGAGCCAGACCGATCCCGGGCGCCAGGAGGCCATGGGCCAGTACGTCGACATCACCGAGGCGGGGATCGCCCTGCGCCCGTGGCACATCCGGTGGACGACGCCGGACCAGCTCGACGAGATGGCCGCGGACGCCGGCCTCGTGCTCGCCGACCGCTGGGCCGACTGGGACCGGTCGCCGTTCGGCGTGGACTCGCCCTCGCACGTGAGCAGGTACGTCCCGGCCCCGTAGCCTTGGACGGTGCCCAGCGCCTACCTCGACCACGCGGCCTCGACGCCGATGCGGCCCGAGGCGCTCGCGGCCCTGGTCGAGGTGCTCGAGCACGCGCCCGGGAACCCGTCGGGCCAGCACCGCTGGGCCCGGGAGGCGCGACGCCGGCTCGACGACGCCCGCGACGGGATCGCCGGACTGCTGGGCGTGGAACCGGGCGGCATCGTGTTCACCTCCGGCGGGACCGAGGCCGACAACCTCGCGATCCGCGGTGTGCTCGGGGCCTCGGGTGGCGCGGCGCTGTGCTCGGCCATCGAGCACCACGCCGTCCTCGACGTCGTCCACGCCTCCGGCGGCGGCACGGTCGCGGTCGACTCCGCCGGTCGCCTCGACCTCGACCACCTCGCCGACGAGCTGGCCGCCGATCCCCGGATCTCCCTCGTGTCGGTGCTGCTCGCCAACAACGAGATCGGCACGATCCAGGACCTCGATGCGGTGGCCGACGTCCTCGACCGCGCCCGGCCGACGCACCC
>DATMGQ010000120.1:0-2354 GCA_035555395.1 Acidimicrobiales bacterium | reverse complement strand
AGGCGCGGCTCCCGTCGGGGACGGGCGCATGAGCCTGCCCGGGCTGGAGGCTCCACCGGACGACGCCTGGTCCGACGTCGTCGGCCAGCAGGCCGCCGTGGCCATGCTGCGCCACGCCGCCCAGGGCGACACGCCCCACGCCTGGCTGTTCGTGGGGCCGCACGGGTCCGGTAAGCGGGCCGCGGCGCGGGCGTTCGCCGGTGACCTGCTCGCGGCTGAGGCGCTCGCCGCCGGCGACGACGAGAGCGCCGCCCGCGCCCGCTCGCTCGCCCGGGCCGAGCAGCACCCCGACCTGGTGATCGTCGACCGCGAGGGTGCCAGCATCTCGGTGGGCCAGGCCGACGAGATCATCAAGCGGGCCAGCCGGTCGGCCATCGAGGGTTCCCGCAAGGTGCTGCTGCTCGACGAGTTCCACCTCGTGAAGGACGCCGGGCCGAAGCTGCTCAAGACCATCGAGGAGCCGCCCGCCGGCACGTTCTTCGTGGTGCTCGCCGACGAGCTGCCGCCCGAGCTGGTCACCATCGCCAGCCGGTGCGTGCGGGTCGACTTCGACGCCCTCACCGCGCCGCTCATCGCCCAGCGGTTGGTCGAGGAAGGCGTGGCCCCCGAACGGGCCGAGGAGGTGGCTGCCTTCGCCGGCGGCGACCTGGACCGGGCCCGCCTGCTCGCCACCGACGAGCGCCTCGCCCTGCGCCTCGCCGCCTGGCGCGACCTGCCCCGCCGGCTGAACGGCTCGGGCAGCGCCGCCGCCGCAGGCATCGCCGACCTCCGCAGCGCCATCGACGACGCCGAGGCGCCGCTGAAGGCCCGCCACCTGGTCGAGGTCGAGGAGCTCAACGAGCGCATCGAGCGCTACGGCCAGCGCGGGTCCGGCGCCCGCCAGCTCGACGAGCGCCACCGCCGCGAGAGCCGCCGCCTCCGCACCGACGAGCTGCGCATGGGCCTGGGCGCCCTCGCCGCCGCCTACCGCGACGAGATGGCCGTCGCCGCCGACCCGACCGCAGCGATCGCCGCCCTCGAGGCGATCCAGGAGACGGCCGAGCGCCTGGAGTTCAACCCCAACGAGGAGCTCCAGCTGATCGCGCTCGCGATCCGCCTCCCTTCGCTGGCCTAGCCGTGGTTCGGCGGGCCGAGGGTCCGCAGCCGTTCGACGCGCTCGTCCGATCCCCCGCGGTAGGTGACGAGCACGCCGAGCGCACGCGTCCGATCGAGCGAACCGGCGGCGATCAGCTCCTCGAGGTCGGCCCCCGTCCTCCGTCCGATCGAAGCAGGCCGTGAGCACGGCGAGGCCCGAGCAACCGAGGAACGGCAGCGTTTGCCGGCGAAACGCAAGGTCGGGCGAGCGGAACGGGCTTGCCGCCGCCCCTCGGCGGTCGGGTACGGTTGCCGGTCCCGCCCAAGTAGCTCAGTCGGCAGAGCATCTCACTCGTAATGAGAAGGTCAAGGGTTCGATTCCCTTCTTGGGCTCTCAGCCGCCAATCCTGGGAACAGCTCCTCGGGATCCTCCGAAGAACCGCGAGACCGGAACGTCAAAGACCTCGGCCATCGCCTCGAGGTCCTCGATGCTCCAACGGCGCTTGCCGTTCAGCGTCTGACCAAGCGATGCAGGAAGCATCCCGATCTCCTCGGCAAGACCACGGCGGGTCATCCGGCTGTCGGCCATCAGAACAGTCACGATCTGCGTGATGCTCTGCTGGCGCTGGGTGAGCGCCGCCGTGACGAAGCTGATAACGACGGGCTCCTCCGTGCATACCGGCCGGGCCACCGTAGCCTCCGAATCCGCCGCTCGGACCTTGAGTCCTACCTCGAAAGCCGCATCATCGAACCCGGGTCGCTGTCGCCAGGCACGATTCCAGACGACGACGATGGCGAGTTGCCACCGGCCAGACCGTCTCCCGAGGGTGGCCGACGACGAATTGCTCGAGCGGATGCGAAACGCCTTCTTCGTTGGAGACTTGAGCCACGTGGCGACCCAGCTCCACCAACGGTCACATACACGGGCGAAGACTCGAGCGGCGGCGGCTCAGGGGCGGATCGCAGCGGCGCGAGCGCAGCAAGGCCTCGAGCGCGGGATGAAAGTGGTGGGGCCCTCGCGAACGCTCGGGCTCACCACCTCGCACCCGCCAACCTCACGCTTCGCGTTTGACTCAGCACAGGCCGTAGGTGCATCCTTCGCCCGGTTCATTGCGAGCGCACGGAGGCGGGGCTGGAATGGGGTCTGTCCGATTCTTTGTGTAAGCGGGCGTGAGCATGGTCAGTAGCCGGCGGCCGCGATGCGGTCGCCGTAGTGGATGGTCAGGGTGTTCAGTATGGACTTCCAGCCTCGGATCTGGCCGGTGAGGTCTTGACGGTTC
>DATMGQ010000119.1:0-2543 GCA_035555395.1 Acidimicrobiales bacterium | reverse complement strand
GCAAGTCGAGGCAGATGTCCAGCTTGCGGTGCCCACACCGCGAATCAGCGGCCGACGTGCCGATAGGTCCCCCGACGTGCCCGCCCGCCGCCTCCCGGCTCCCCGCTTGGTGACCCATTGTGACCACTGCCTTCCCATCCGCTACGCTCCGTGACGATGTCTGAGCGCACCGCCAGCGAGACGGTCGCCGCCCCGACCACGGCGGTAGGCGAACCCGTGCCCGCACGCGCCACCCCCGCACCGCGCACGGCATCGCCGTGGCGGCCCAAGGCGATGATGATGGCGGCCGACGCCCTCTCGGTCTTCACCTTCACGACGCTCGCCGCGGTGCTCGTCAGCCGCTGGGACCTCGGCGCCCTCCACGCCGCCAAGCAGCTGTGGTGGACCTCGGTGCTCATCACCCCCGCCTGGCTCGCGATCTTCGCCAACCAGCGGCTCTACAACACCCGCTTCATCGGCCGGCGCATCGACGAGTTCCGGCGGGTCGTGAACGCCTCGCTGCTCGGCACCCTCACCGTCGCCCTCGCCGCCAACGTGGTCGGCATCCTGCCCAGCCGCGGTGGCCTCATCGTGTTGTGCCTCTGCGCGGTGGTGGTCGTGACGATCGAGCGCGAGATCGCCCGCCGGGTCTTCCTCCGCCTCCGTTCGGGCGGCCAGATGGTCCGCTTCGTGGTGATCGCCGGCGCCAACCCCGAGGGCCGAGACATCGCCGCCATGCTCGTGGCGGAGCCGTGGCTGGGCTACGAGGTGGTCGGGTTCGTCGACGACAACGCGCCCGCCCGCGAGCCCGTCCCCGGCGTGCCCCTGCTCGGCGGCGTCGGCGACCTGCCGGGCATCCTCCACGAGTACCCGCACGCCAGCGTGATCGTGGCCGCCAGCGCGGTCGAGAGCGCGGTCACGAACCGCCTCGCCCGCGACCTGCTCGACCAGGGCGTGCACGTCGAGCTGTCCTCCACCCTGCGGGACATCTCGTCGCAGCGCCTCACGGTGCGGCCGCTCGGCCGCTTCCCGATCGTGTACGTCGAGCCCGTCACCCGCGGCGGCTGGCGGGCCTGGGCCAAGCGGACGTTCGACGTCGCCGGCGCCGGCATCGGCCTGGTCCTCACCGCGCCGATCCTGCTCGCCATCGCCGTGGCCGTGAAGCTCGACACGAAGGGCCCGGTCCTGTTCCGCCAGACCCGCGTGGGCCGTGACTCCGAACCGTTCTCGGTGCTCAAGGTGCGGACCATGGTCGTCGACGCCGAGGCCCGGCTGGCCGAGCTGCGCGAGCTGAACGAGGCCGACGGCCCCCTCTTCAAGATGGCCAACGACCCGCGCATCACCCGCGTCGGGCGCTTCCTCCGGGTCACCTCGCTCGACGAGCTGCCCCAGCTCTGGAACGTGCTGCGCGGCGACATGAGCCTCGTCGGCCCCCGGCCCGCCCTCCCCCACGAGACCGAGGAGTGGGATGCGCTGCTCACCCAGCGCCTGCGGGTCAAGCCCGGCATCACCGGCATGTGGCAGGTCAGCGGCCGCTCGGACACCTCGTTCGAGGACTACACCCGCCTCGACCTGTACTACGTCGACAACTGGTCGCTCGCCACGGACCTGGCCATCCTGGCCAAGACGGTCCCGGTGGTGGCGTTCCGCCGAGGCGCCCGCTAGTCAGCCGTCGACGACCACCAGGGCGTGGTCGGCCAGGTTCAGCGGGTCGGGCCCGGCGTCGGCGGCGACGACGATGTCCTCGAGCCGCATGCCCCACGCGCCCGAGGTGTAGATGCCGGGCTCGATGCTGAAGGCGTGGCCGGGCACGAGCGGGGTGCCGTTGCCCGACACCACGTACGGATCCTCGTGCTCCTCGACGCCGATGCCGTGGCCGGTGCGGTGCATGAAGCGGGGACCGAACCCGGCGGCGGTGATGATGCGCCGGGCGACGGCGTCGACCTCCTCGCACGGGGTGCCCACCGTGGCGGCGGCGACGGCCGCCTGCTGGGCCTCGTGGAGGACGGCGTAGGCCTCCGCCACCTCGGCCGGCGGCTCGCCGATGGACACGCACCGGGTGATGTCGGAGCAGTAGCCGGTGCCGTCGGGCGCGGCCATGGTGCCGCCGAAGTCGCAGAGCACCACCTCGCCCGCCTCGATCACCCGGCTGCCCGGCTCGTGGTGCGGGCTGGCGGCGTGCTCGCCAGCCGCGACGATCGCGAAGTTCACGCGGTGGTGGCCCTCGTCGACGAGCCGGCGGCCCAGGTCGGAGGACACCTCGGCTTCGGTCCGTCCCACCAGCGGGATCTCGCCGCCCTGGAGCTGGGCGGCCACCCGGTCCGCCGCGTGGGCTGCGGCCCGCAGCGCAGCGACCTCGGCCTCGTCCTTGACCGCCCGGATCGGACCGGTGACGTCGCTCGCCTTGCGCCAGCTGGCCGTCGGGAGCTGCGACTGGAGGTCGACGACGAAGCGGGCCCACGTCTTGTCGCCGATCGCGAGCGATGCGCCGGCTCCGACGAGCCGGCTGACGATGGCGATCGGGTCATCGGTCTCGTCCCACGGCAGCACCGAGAACAGATCGG
>DATMGQ010000118.1:0-10349 GCA_035555395.1 Acidimicrobiales bacterium | reverse complement strand
GCCCGGACGGTGCGCCGGGCGGTCGCCGCGGTGCGCGGCCGTCGCCAGCCCCAACCCGCCGCTGCGCCGACGCTGGCCGACTGACCAGCTCAGCGGTAGTCGGCCGGCGTCCGGTCGAGGCCGCGCTCCTCGACGTCGACGATGTAGCCCCAGGCATCGGGACGGGTCCCGTCGACGTCGGTGGTGCCGTAGTGGGTCGCCAGCTCGAACGAGGTGACCGACGCCTGGTTCCACCGGCTGCGCTCGGGATCGGCGGCGACCGCGGCGATGGCCCGACCCACCATGGCCGGCGTCTCGGAGATGGCGAAGCCGGCACCCCCGGCGACGACCACCACCTCGAGCCGCGGGAAGTTCTCGCCGAGAGGCACCGCAACGCTCGCGACGCGACCGCGCTCGGACACAACTTTGAGCACGCGACCCACGAGCGCCGCATTCAGGTCGGCCCCGTTGATGCCGGCACGCAGCATCCGGAGCACCGGGGGACGAGCGAGCAGCTCCGTGCGGAGTTCATCGTGCCGGAAGTGACGACGAGGAGGAATCAGCTCATGTGCGACATCGACCAGTTCCTCAGAGAGATCCTCATCTTTCGAGACGAAGACGGTGATCGATTGAAGGAGCCGGACCCCGCGATCTCCGGACAAGACCAATGTCAGCAGCCATTCTGCGCCACGTACCTTCGAAGCTCCTCGGACATGGCTTTGAGGTCCTGCCGAGTGGCGGACCTACCGTCCAGTACGAACTCATCGAAGCGCAGTCGGGCATCGAAGTCCGACGTCAAGGCAGCATCGACCAACTTCACTCCACCTCTCGTGCTCCCGCCAGGTCCTGGACAGTACATCGCACGGGAGGGATCCATTGGCCTCACCGGTGACGCAGCGACGAGGTTGGAATATGGCACTGGAGCGACGAGTCGAGGCGGTACGGTTCGGCATGCCTCCGATGGCGATCAATGCGGTGGACCGAGATGTATGGCGCGGTTTCAGACCAATTGTCTGGTTCTTCGGAACCTGGTTCGCCGCCTTCGGCGGCATCTGGGTACTCCTCGAACCCCTCGGACTCTTCGGGGACCAGGACTGGTTCAAGGATGCAGGATTGCTCGGATATGCAGCGCTTGCCGCTAGCGCGCTGCTCATTGCGATCGTCGTCAACCTCGTTCGCTTGACGTGGGCATATCGTTCCGTGGCGCAGCGACTCGCTGACGAAGGCGACGGCCTGGGGCTGACGCCAGTCGACTGGATCTCCTCACAGGCAGGCATCGATCGACAGACTGTCGCCAAGGCGTTGCGGGAGCTCTCGGAACCGGGGGCCCAGATCGGCTCGCCACCTTTGGCCCAGATTCCACAGCTCGCCGGGATCGTGCGAATGGTCAACCACCTCGGCCTGGTGAAGCCTCAAGGAAATGGTATCGGTGTCCCAAACGAAGAATCATCGATCCTGCTGCGGCAACTCGCCGACCTCGTTCGCCACGGAGCCAGCTTCCAGAGCGCTTGGGCCGGAGATGGTGCAGCGGCAAAAGCCTGGCGACGAGCGGTCATCAGCTCCATCGAAGACCAGCGCGAGAACGTCGTTCCATCTCCAGAACCGAT
Organism: Acidimicrobiales bacterium; assembly: GCA_035555395.1. Classification (GTDB taxonomy): domain Bacteria; phylum Actinomycetota; class Acidimicrobiia; order Acidimicrobiales; family Iamiaceae; genus Aquihabitans. Next base: position 8,763 of record DATMGQ010000118.1, on the reverse strand, counting down.
TCGTTCCGTCGAATCGGTCTTCGTCTTGCTGTTTGCGAAGATCGATGGAGAGGTGCGCGTCCTGACGACCCGGTCTGATGCTTGGAAAGACTCGTACTACTGGTTCATCGGTGGAATCAGAGAGCCAATCGATACGAGCCTGGAGGCGACCGCCTACCGGGAGCTCCACGAGGAAACCGGCATCGATCGGCAGTCGGTCTACGCACTGCAGTCGGTTGGCCAGATGCGCGATCTACGGCGCTCAGGTCGTCTCGGGGTCCTGTCGGACTACCACTACCACCTGTTCCACTGCGTCCTGAAGCCCGATGCTTCGGTGTCGCTCCCCTACCCCGCTGGCCTTGTTGACTATCGCCTGGCCGGCCGTCAGGTGCGGGCCGACCTCGCTTGGCGCACCGCCGCAGAGCTCACCGGGTCCGAACCACTGATGCGCGACGCCCCTGGCCTCGCTCAACTCGTGGTGTCAGCGATGCAGCGAGGCCTGCCCTGCATCGAGGCGTCGCACCTAGCGGTCAACTCGGCCTGAGGCTGTCCGCAACAGCTCCAATCCATCGGAGCGAGGCACTCCGCCGGCCTTCTATCTCACCGGCCCGACGCCCACTCCGAGCTGACGCGCCCTCCTGGCGTGGCGCGATCCCTCCAGGCCTCCCCGCTGCGACAGCACGACGACCACGCCCGCGTGGGTGCGGGCGTGGTCGGCGGTTCCTGGCCATCCCCCGATGGTCGTCCTCACCCCGTCGCACGCTCCCCGTCGCCCTCGCCCGTGTGGTCGGTCCGTCGTTCTCGCCGGTGTTCTCCGGGTGCCTTGCGCTCGGTGGGCGGTCAGGCGGCTTGCCGGAACGGGGGCGGGTCGATGGTGGTGCCGTCGGGTCTGCGGAACACGAGGCCGGTGGGTCCTCGGGTGAGGGTCCAGCCGTGGTGCACGAGTCGGTGGTGGTGGGGGCAGAGCAGCGCGAGGTTGGCGATGGCGGTGGTTCCGCCGTGGCGCCACCACACGATGTGGTGCGCATGCGCCCGGTGGTGGTGGGCGTGGCAGCCGGGGAACTCGCAGGTGCCGCCGGCGCGGGCGAGCAGGGCGGTGAGGATCGCCGCGGTGACGAGGCGCTGCTTGCGGCCGACGTGGAGCGGCTCGCCGTCGTCGTCGGTGATGACGATCTGGAGGTCGGCTTGTTCGGCGAGCTCGCGCAGCGCGGCTCGGCCGATGGGTCCGCCGCTGAGGATCCGCGCCGTCCACGCCTCACGCTCGCCGGTGGGGATGTGTGCGCGGTCGAACAGCTCGCCGAGCTTGGCCAGCACGATGAGGCGGGGGCGGAGCTGCCCGCGCCGTGACGACACCGACCCGTCGGCGATGAGGTCCACGACCGCCGCACCCACCAGTTCCTGGTAGCTGCGGGTGTCCTCGGTGAGCTGCCCGGTGCGCTGCCACGTCTCGATGCGGGCCTCGACCGCTTCGGTGACGATCCCGAGCGACACCGGCGTGACATCGAGGGTGATCAGCCCGCGGCCGGCGAACCCCGCCACGATCCTGGCGGTGTCGAGCTCCGAGTCGTGATCCAGGCTTCCGTCGGGCTCGTTGACCCCGAGCTCCTCGAGTGCCCCGTACCGCCACGCGAGCAGGAACCGCGCCAGCGCATCCGCCGTGCGGGTCTTGGCTTCGGCGACGAGCAGCGCCTCGTCGCGGTCGAACACCTCCGCCACCTCCGGCCGCCGCGCTCGCGTCAGCAGCTCCAGGTGCGACAGCGGCAGCGACCCCGCAGCAGCGGCCGCGGACACGTGCGGCATCTGCGCCGCATCGAGCGCCGTCCGCCGCAGCGCAGCCGTGGCCGAGCGGCGGGCACCCGTGCGGTTCACGACTGCGGTGATCGGGGACCTCGCCCCATCAGCGGCCCAGTCACCCGACGCTTCCCACTGCGGCAGCATCGACACCACCGCACCGTCGACGAGCGCCTCGAGATCCGCCCGAGCCTCCAGGGCCGCCGTCATCTCCGCACCGGTAGCGACCTCCGGAACCACATCGAGCAGCTGGTCCAGGGCATCGTGGGCCGCGGCCCGACGCTCCTCACCTGCTGCTCCATCCGCCATGCCGAACATGCGTTCGATCGTACGGAGCCCACCCGAACCCAGCTACAGACTCATGAGTCGCACCTTCGGGCGTCGGCGACTCAGGTCGACGGCGCCGGCGTGGCCGCACCGGCGAAGCCGCTCGGGGGCGTGGTCAGCTGGTCCTGGTAGCCCGAGGTGCCGCCACCGGAGCCGTCGCCGTCGGCCATGGCCCGGGCCTCGTCCGCTCGGAGGCGGCGGTACGGGCGCGACACCATCGCCAGGCTGCTGATGATCACGCCGAGGAGGCCGGCGACGGTGAACATGAGCGCCAGGCCCCGCTCGGGGCCGGTGCCGTACCAGTGGCCGATAGCGTCAGCGCCGGCACCGTCGGTCATGAGCGGCATCATCACCTCCTGGGCGAAGGGGCCGACCGCGATCGCGGTGAGCGGCGAGGCGGCGTTCTCGACCAGCTGGGCGAAGCCGAACACCCGGCCCTGGCGCTCGAACGGGATCACCCGCTGGAGCACGGTCTGCTCAGCGGCCTCGATCATCGGCATCAGCGCCAGCCACACGGCCATGCCGACGGCGAGCAGCACGATCGAGGAGCGGACCGTGAACACCGAGCAGACGGCCCAGCAGATGAGGTTGCCGAGCAGGATCAGGCGGAGCGGGGAGCGCCCCAGGCCGACCCGGGCGACGACCAGGCCGCCGGCGATCATCACCAGGCTGAGGCCGCCCCAGAGGAAGCCCCAGGCCTCGACGCTGACCAGCTCCAGCCCGTAGGCGTCCATCAGGGCCATGAACACGCCGCCCAGCAGGTTGTTGAGGGCCGCGAGGGCGATGAGGAGCCAGAGGCCCGGGACCTCGCGGATGGCGGCGACGGCAGCACGCACGTCGATGCGGGAGGCGCCCTCCTCGGCGGGGTTGGGCTCGGGCTCGGCGAACCGGACCGATCGGAGGTGGAGGAGGGCCGCGGTGGTGACGGCCATGGTGATCACGAGCGACCAGCCCATGCCGGCCAGCCCGACGGCCAGCCCGCTGAACACCGAGGTGATGGCGAAGCTGACGCCGGTGATCGTGCCGACCAGGCCGTTGGCCTTGTCCCGGCGCTCGGCCGGTACCAGGAGCGTCACGCAGGTCGACAGGGCGACGCTGCGCCCCATGCCCGCCACCGAGCCGGCCAGGGTCGCCAGGGCGAGCAGCCAGAACCAGGGCTGCTGGAGGTCGAGCAGGGGACCGGTGTCGACGAAGGCGTACACGAGGGCGGCGACGGCGAAGCACCCCGTGGACACCGTGGTGGCGAGCATCATCGCCGCGTGCTTGCGGTGGTGGTCGATGTAGGTGCCGAACCACGGTCCCAGGGCCGCGCTCGCCAGGCCGAACGAGCCGCCGATCACGCCGGTGGCCACCACCGACTTGGTCTCGAGGTACACCCAGAACGTGAGCGCGAACCACAGGAAGGTCCCGGCGACGTTGCTCAGCAGGGCGTTGACCACCAGGTGCCGGAACGCACCTTCGTCGACGTACCGGCCGTCGGGCTCCTGGGCCTCGTCGTGCGCCGTCTCCGTCTCCTGCATCGGGTCAGCCTCCACCCTCAAGTCCGCTCGAGGTCAAGTGCGACCCCGCTGGTTCCCCCATGCTGACGGCCCGCCGCGTCCGATCTCATCGTTCGACTGGCAGGCTGGGAGGCATGGCTGAGCAGATCGACTACGTGGAGCTTCCCTCGCAGGACCTGGGCGGGTCCAAGGACTTCTACGCCTCGGCGTTCGGATGGTCCTTCCAGGACTTCGGGCCGTCGTACGCCGGGCTGGCGGATGCCGGCCTCGACGGCGGGATCGCCGCCGACGACGCCGTGGCCGCGCCGGTGCCGCTGGTGATCCTCAAGTCCGACGACCTGGAGGGTGCCCTGGCGCGCGTCGAGGCGGCGGGCGGCACCGTCACCGCACCGATCTTCGAGTTCCCCGGTGGCCGCCGCTTCCACTTCAAGGACCCCGCCGGCAACGAGCTCGGCGTCTGGGCCGAGTAGCGCCGTCAGCCGGCGCTGACGCCCTCGGGGAGGCCCTTGGGGCGGATGAAGAGGCCCTTGGCGTCGCTGAGGAGGGTGTCGCCCAGCCACATCTCGCCGCGGGCGATGTGCTTGCGGTCCTCGTGCCAGTCGAGCCAGGCCTTGAACCGGATCGGCTCGAACAGCGGGGTGGGCTTGCGGTAGTCGATGCTCAGGTTGGCGGTCATGCCGCCGCCGGCACCGACCATGGCGGCGAGGCCGACGATGTCGTCGTAGACGAGCGCGATGATGCCGCCGTGGCACGTGTTCCAGGGCGGGCCGTTGTGGATCTCGGCGAAGGTGACCGTGCCCTGGACCACCTTGTCGTCGGTGACCTCCAGTTCCACCACGGGGGCGAACGGGTTCGCGTCGCCGAGGGCGGGGGAGTACGTGTGGAGCGTGGCGAGGTCGGCGGTGAGGTCGAAGTCGTCGAACGACGAGAGGCCGGTCAGCCAGAAGGGCCCGGGCGTCTCCTCCTGGGCGAGGATCGCGGTGGCCTGGTCGATCAGGGCGATGGCGCGGTCGCGCTCGGCGGGGGAGACGGTGCTGACGCGCACGCCGCGGGCGACGCGGCGGACGGCGTCGGCGAGCAGGGTGTCGGGGAGGCGGTCGGAGGGATCGACGGGCATCGCCTGAACCTACCGGCCCCCGGTGGCGGACTTGACCAACCGGTCAGGACACCCGGTCGGCGTACTCCTGGCTGGTCACGAGGTGCTTCGCGAGGGCGGTGACGCCTTCGTCGTCGACCGCCACCGGCACCCACTGCGCCAGCTCGTCAGCCGTGGGGATCCGGCGGAGCATCCCGAAGAACAGGTCGATGGTGGTGTACTCGCCGAGGCGTCGGCGCAGGTGCTCGTTGGACTCGGAGAACCCGGTCATCACCTGGCCACGGCTCTTCTTCTTGAGGTCGAGCTGCTTGGTCCAGAACGAGATGCCCCCGGCGTCGCCGGCCCGGCCGAGCACGTTCTGGTACACGAGCCGCACGAAGGCGTTGTTGGAGAGGTTGCCGTACTTCGTCTTGAACTCGTTCGATCCGGCGAAGGTGCTCGAGATGGTGTCGAGCTTGGTCCCGCTGCGGCGCTTGGTCAGCCAGTAGTTCAGGCCGCTCGGATCGGGCTTGCGGCCGAAGTACGCGTAGAAGAGCCGCGTGACCGGATCGAGCATCGGCCGCCACTCGGGCGAGGAGGCGGCCTGGAGGACGGCGTTCTCCGGTCCGTACCCGTCGGTGATGAGGAACGTCATGATCTGGCGCTCGTCGTCGGTGAGCGCCCGGCCGGCGAAGTCGGTGCCGAGGCGGTTCTCGAAGGCGGTCAGCGTCGGGAACGGCGGCACCACCACGACCGACGACAGGCTCCACGGCGACCAGCCCGGTGCCCGGGCCTGGACCCGGAAGCGGTAGGCCGCGCCGGGGGAGACGGCGATGTCGTGCTCGAGGGTGCCGTTGCTGCCCGACAGCGAGACCTCCTCGGTGGCGAGCTCGGTGCCGGTGGGCGTGGTGGTCTGGAACCGGTAGCCGATGGCGGGGCCGGCGGCGCCCGACGGCGTCGACACCCGCACGCGCACGAGGCCAGGGCCGACCGACAGGATCTGGGGTGCGGCCGGGGTGGTGCCAGGGCTGCTGCAGGCGGTGACGTCGGCGAGCGCCGCCGCCATCAGGTGGCCTTCGCCCTGTGCGGCCTCGGGGACGCCGGCCAGCGGGTCGGCTCGGCCGGCGAGGAGCGTCCGGAGCCCGTCGAGGGTGGTGCAGGGAGCGAGGTCGTAGACGAGGGCGGCGAGCGCCGCGGCGTGCGGAGCCGCGGCCGACGTCCCGTAGAACGGGTCGAACCGGGTCACGCTGGTCGAGACGCCGTCGGGGGCCACGAAGTCGACCAGCGACTCGACGCACGGGCTGATGGGTGCGGCCGGGGTGGCGCCGTGGGCGGGCTCCCAGCAGATCGACGCCGGACCGGTGGAGGAGAAGTCCTCCAGGGCCTGGCCGTGGGACTCGACGTCGGAGGCGCCGATGGCGTTGGCTCCGGCGGCAGCGGCGTGGCCCCGCAGGGTCGGGCCCATCACGTCGCCGCCAGCGGGGGTGTTCCACTGGACCAAGGCGAGCGAGTATGAGTTCAGCTCGAGCTTGAAGCGGGGCACGGTGGTGGCGTCGGTGCCGTAGCGGGCGATGACCAGGCGGACCTTGCGCGTCGAGGCGGTCGGGTTGGGCACGCTCGCCCACTCGATGGCCTGGCCGAAGCGGACGCTGTCGGTGGCCAACGAGGTGAGGACCTTCCCGGTGGCGTCGTCGAGCACGTACAGGTCGAGATCGGTCTCGATGCCGTACATCGGCTCGTTCCAGCCGAGGGCCAGGTTCAGGGTGTCGTTCTTGGGGATGCCGATGACGTTGCCGGCGGCGGTGCCGGACCCGGGGTTGAAGTCGTGGCAGGTGCTGTCGTACTCGGCGAGCACGGCAGGGCACGGCATGGGCCGGAACGCCTGCGTCTCGTAGGAGCCGACCGATCGCCCGCCGACCTTCCGCTCCCCGTTGCCGGCCGACGAGTAGTAGGCCACGCCGTCGGCGGCGACCTCGTCGACCGCGGCGGCGATGATCGCGTCCTGGTAGAAGGCCTCGTCGCCCCAGCTGATGTCGTCGACGATGACCTTGGCGCCGGCGTCGCGCAGGGCCCGGATGTGGTTGGCCATCTCGAGCGAGCTGTGGCCGGCATCGGCGAACAGCAGGGCGGCGCCCGGCGCGACGTCGTGGATGATCTGGGCCATGGCCCGGCCCTCATCGATGCCGTCGCGGTAGTCGTCGGCCAGGACCTGCACGGGCGTGGTGTGGCCGCACGGGTTCCCGGCGCCGGGCAGGTCGGCCCGGGCGATGTCGGCCTTGGCGGCGGCGGCGCCGTACGAGTCCGAGATGATGCCGACCTTCACGCCGGTGCCGTCGGCGCCGGTCTCGCTGCGGGCCGCGGGCCCGCCCATGACGGCGTCCCCCTCCGAGCGCGTCGTGCCCGTGGGGCAGCCCGCGAACGCGGCGAGGCCGACGTCGGAGGTGGCCGTGGCCGCATCCGATCGGTCGAACCGGGCGACGGAGGGCTCGGCGACCTCTCGTACGGACACGATGCCGGCGGCGTCGGCCAGCGCCTCCAGGCGGGTGGCCGGCACGGCGAGGGTGGCCAGGATCCCGGTGGGGTCGACGGCTTCGACGGTGGCGCCGGCGGTTGCGGCGGCGTCGGTGACCGACGCGGCCGAGGTGGCCCGCACGTCGACGTAGATCCGGTTGCCGTCCTGGTTCAGGCTGCCTGGCCCATCGGCGGCGAGCCCGACGCGGGTCGACCGCTGCTCGGGTGTGCCGGCGGGCTGCTCGGCGAGGACCTGGAGGCGGGGGGAGAGGGCGGTGCCGTAGCGGCCACCGCCACCGCCACCGTCGCCGGCGCGGGGTGCGGCGGATGCCGCCGCGGGCACGCCGAGCAGGCCGGCCAGCACCGCGCCGGACAGGAGGAGCACGGCGGCCCGGGCGCCACGCGGGCGCGCCGGACCGGAGGTCGAGATGTCCGCCGTCATCGTTGCTAGGCCTCGGGCTCTCCCGCGATCTCGGTGCCGGCGTCGTGGTCCATGGCAGCGAGGTCGTCGGTCTTGGTGGTGGCGGGCTTGTGGGCGTCGATGACCTCGCGGCGGATCACGGGCGCGTCACGGCCGGTGCCGTGGGAGCCGGGGACCCGGCCCTCCTTCTCGGCGATGAACTTGTCCTTGACCGACGAGGTGGCCTCCTCGTGGTACTCCTCCTCCACGTTGACCTCCCACACGTCGTGGGTGGTGCCGGTGGCGATGTTCTCGACCGTGAGCATGGCCGTGAACATGGAGTGGTCCTGGTTGTTGTACCGGAACATGCCGTTGCGGCCCACGGGGTGGACGTTGCTGGCGTGCTCGCCGAGCCAGCCGCGCAGGACGTCGACGTTGGCGCGGTAGCGCTCGTCGTAGATCGGGTACGCCTTGGCCTGGCGGACGACCCAGCCGGCCTCGATCTGGCCGGCCTTGCACAGGCCGAGCTGCTCGAGCTCCTTCTTGGCCCGCTCGATCAGCCACTCGTCATCGGCGTTCCACTCGTCGTCGCCCTCCCAGACCGTGTACTCGAGGCCGAGGGTGTTGCGCCCCTCCTTGACCATGTACGGCGACCAGGAGCCGAAGTTCTGGATGCGCATGGTGCGCACCTTCGGGTCGTGGATGTAGATCCAGTTGTCGTCGAACTCGATGAGCTCCTCGGGCATGGCGAGGGCGACGATCAGGTAGTCGCGGTAGCGCAGGTCCTCGGCGGCCGCCTTGACCTCGGCGGGGACCGGCGGGTCCATGGCCTCGAGCAGGTGCGAGATCGGCATCGAGGAGATGACCTGGGTGGCCGGGTACTCCGAGGTGCTGCCGTCCTTGTGCTGGGCGGTGACCTTGTTGGCCTTGCCGTCGGCATGGGTGACCTTGGTGACGGAGGTCTCCATCTCGACGGTGGAGCCCTGGGCGACGACCTTGTCGGTGCAGGTCTCCCACATCATGCCGGGGCCGTACTTTGGGTACTGGAACTCCTCGATGAGCGAGGTGATGTCCTTCTGGTTCTTCTTCGGCATCAGCGCGTTGACGATGGCGTTGCCGAGCGACAGGCCCTTCACGCGCTGCGCAGCCCAGTCGGCCGGCATCTCGCTGACCGGGACGCC
>DATMGQ010000117.1:0-32741 GCA_035555395.1 Acidimicrobiales bacterium | reverse complement strand
GTGGGAGGTCCGCAAGTAGCGGCCCGGCTGCGGCTCACCCGCACGAACCAGAACTGAGGTGCACGAGGGCGCACCTCATCGGCCGGAGATCGCGAGTAGTGATCCTTACGGCCCACAGACACGAAAGTTCGCCCTCACCTATACTCACCGAGGCCTTGGGGGAACCGCTCCAGGCCGACGTGGATCCGGCGTTGCAGCCCGCACGTCGACCCGATCAACATCCCTTGGGGGGAAACAACCGTGCTCAAGCATCTGCAGTCGAAGGCCGAGTGGAGCGAGAAGTCGCTGGGGGCGAAGGGCTTCACGCTCATCGAGCTCCTCGTCGTCATCGTGATCCTCGGTATCCTCGCCGCCGTCGTCGTGTTCTCGGTCCGTGGCATCACCGACAAGGGCGACAAGAGCGCCTGCCAGGCTCAGCTCAGCACGGTGGAGACCGCCGTCGAGGCCTACCGGGCCCAGTACGACGCCTACCCGGCCGCCATCTCGCCCAACCTGACCGACAGCTTCCTCAAGAAGGCCCCCAGCACCAAGTGGGGCGGCATGACCATCAGCAGCACCGGCGTCGTCCGCAACGCGGCCAACACCGCCGACTTCACCTGCCCCTGATCGAATCCCTTCGGCTGCGGCCGATCGATCTGCGACGAGCCCGCCCTCCGGGGCGGGCTCGTCCGCGTCCGGGGTGGGTTGGCGGAGGCCGCCCGGACGCGAACGGACCCGCTCCCGGAGGAGCGGGTCCGTGGTCGTCGTCGGCCGCTCGGGCCGGTGAGGAGCTCAGACGGCAGGCTGCGGCGCGATGACCGGGGCCGGCGGACGGACCTCCTTGGGCACCACGGCGTGGGCGATGGCGTCCTCGTAGGTGATCAGGCCGTGGGCCACGAGCACCGAGAGCGACTGCTCCAGGGTCTGCATCCCGTCCCGCACGCCCTGGGCGATGACGTTGCGCAGCTGGTGGCTCTTCCCCTCACGGATGAGCGAGCGGGTGGCGGTGGTGGCGAGCAGCACCTCGAACGCCGCGATCATGCCGCCGTCCGTCCGGGGGATGAGCCGCTGGGCCACCACGCCCGTGAGCGAGGCGGCCAGCTGCACGCGGACCTGGGCCTGGCGCTCCGACGGGAACACGTCGATGATGCGGTCGAGCGCGCTCGACGTGTCGTTCGTGTGCAGCGTGGCGAACACGAGGTGCCCGGTCTCGGCCACGGTGAGGGTGGCCGCGATGCTCTCGGGATCGCGCATCTCGCCCACGAGGACCACGTCGGGGTCCTCGCGCAGGGCGGCCTTGAGGCCGTCCTGGAAGGTGTCGGTGTCGAAGCCGATCTCCCGCTGCGACACGATCGACGCCCGGTTGTGGTGGACGTACTCGATCGGGTCCTCGAGCGTGAGGATGTGCCGGCGCTGGGTGTCGTTGATCCGGCCGATCATGGCGGCCTGGGTGGTGCTCTTCCCGGCACCGGTGGGGCCGGTCATCAGCACCAGGCCCTGCCGCTGGGTGCAGAACTGGCCCAGGATCGGCGGGAGGAGCAGGTCCTCCATCGTCGGGATCTCGTAGGCGATGGCGCGCAGGGCGATGCCCACCTGGCCCCGCTGGCGGAAGATGTTCCCGCGGAAGCGGGTCTGGTCCAGCCAGCTGAAGGAGAAGTCGACCTGCTTGTGGGCGACGAACTGATCGAGGAGGTCCTGGGGCAGCATGGCGCTGACCAGGGTCTCGATCTCGTCGGACTGGAGGGGCGCATGACCGGCCACCGGGTGGAGCTCACCGTCGATCCTGAACATCGGCGGCGCACCTGCCGCGATGTGGATGTCGGTTCCCCCCCGGTCCCAGAGCTCCCGTACCAGCCCCTCGATGGGGCGGACGTTGACCTGCTCGATGTGCATGCGGGCAAGTCTCGCACGGGGCGGCCGACGCCGCGGCCAGCGCCGGGGATCGCCGCCGTCTCGACCGGGCGTCCCAGAGGCCGAGGTCCCCTATAGTCCTCTGGTCCTCGTGCCGGCCGGGCCCGGCGGGGATCGGACGTCTTCCGGGGGGAACTGCACCATGCTCACCAGTCAGGCACGTCGCTTCGGGGACGCCTTGGTCGATCGCCACGTCGTGACGCGCGACGTCATGGAGGCCGCGCTCGAGGAAGCGTCGCGGAGCGGCCAGCCGTTCCCGCAGGTCATCGCGGCGCACGCCGACATCCCGCCCACGGACCTGGCGGCCGCCTGGGCGGCCGCGCTCGGTGCCCGGCACATCGACTTCGACACCGTGGTCGTCGAGCCCGAGGCCGTCGCCCTGCTGCCCGAGGAGCTCGGCCGGTCCAGCCGGGCCGTCCCCGTCTCGGTCGCCGGCCGGACCCTGCTCGTCGCCTTCTCCACGCCGCTGGACCCCCGCGCCGTCAAGCAGGTCACCGACCACGTCCGCAGCGAGGGCGGTGACATCGAGATCGGGCTCTCCGACGACGGCGCCATCGGGGCCGCGCTCGACGCCGCGTACGGGGCCACCAGCGCCGCGCCCGACACCACGGTCGGCCACGCCGAGCCGTCGCACGAGCTGTACCGGATCTTCGACCGGGCGCTCGAGCTCGGTGCCTCCGACGTCCACCTCGCGGCCAACCAGCCTCCGTTCATCCGCGTGGTGGGCGAGCTGGTGCGCATGCCCGACGAGCCCGTGCTCAGCGCGGCCAAGGTCCGCGAGCTGGCGTTCTCGATCCTCTCGGTGCGCCAGCAGCAGAAGTTCGAGGAGACCTCCGAGCTCGACACGTCGCACGCCATGGGCAACCGGGTGCGCTTCCGCGTCAACGTCTTCGTGCAGCGCAACGCGGTCGGTGTCGCCTTCCGCGTGATCCCCTTCGAGGTCATCGACTTCGACCAGCTGGGCCTGCCGCCGACCGTGCGGACGTTCGCCAACTACCCGCGCGGCCTCATCCTCGTGACCGGCCCGACCGGTTCGGGCAAGTCCACGACCCTGGCGTCGCTCATCGACATCGTGAACCGCGAGCGGCAGTCGCACATCATCACGATCGAGGATCCCATCGAGTTCGTGCACAACTCGAAGGTCGCGCTCGTCAACCAGCGCGAGGTCGGCACCGACACGGCGGGCTTCGGCGCCGCCCTGACCTCCGCCATGCGGCAGGACCCCGACGTCATCCTCGTGGGCGAGATGCGCGACCTCGAGACGATTTCCACCGCCATCACCGCGGCCGAGACCGGCCACCTCGTCTACGCCACCCTCCACACGCAGGACGCGGCCCAGACCGTCGACCGCATCATCGACGTGTTCCCCGCCGAGCAGCAGGCGCAGGTCCGCATCCAGCTCGCCAACTCGCTCGTCGGCGTGGTCACCCAGCAGCTCGTGCCCACCGCCGACGGCCGGGCCCGGGCGGTTGCATCGGAGGTCATGGTGGCCAACCACGCCATCCGCGCCCTCATCCGCGACGGCAAGGTCCACCAGATCCACAACGCGATGATGTCGGGCCGCAAGCTGGGCATGCAGAGCATGGACGACTCCCTCGCCGACCTCGTGCGGCGCGGGCTCGTCACGCTCGAGCAGGCGCAGCGACGGGCCCAGAACCCGGACGAGCTGAGCAGGCTCATTGGTGCCCCGCAGCCCTGAGGCGCTGACGGCGCCCCTGGCGCTCCCCGAGAGCTGGGCCGACCGGCTCATCCTCGCCTACGTGGCCGGGATCCTCGTGCTGTGGTCACCGGGTCTCAACCTCGGTCTGCTCACGCCCCGCCTCGCGCTCTTCCTGATCGGGCTCGGCCCCGGCCTCGTCGTCCTCGGCTCGCTGGTGCGGCGCCGCGACGTCGGGGCGTCCTGGCTCGGCGCCTTCGTCGTCTGGGCGCTGGTGGCGACGGTGCTCAGCCCTTCGCCGCGGCTCGCGCTCCTGGGCACCTACGGCAGCGACGTCGGCTGGATCTACCTCGCGGGCTACGCGAGTGCGTGGGCGCTGGGGCGGCGGCTCGGTGCCGACGGCACCCGGCTCCTCCCCGCCGTCCTGCTCGGCGGGCTCGGGGTGAACGTCCTGTTCGCCATCCTGCAGGCGGTCTTCGAGCCGACCGGCGCGCTCGAGATGGTCGACGGGCGGGTCTTCGGCCTGATGTCGAACACCCTCTTCCTCGCCGGGTCCCTGGCCGGGGCGCTCGCCCTCATCGGCTACCTGGCGGGCGCCAGCGCCCGGCGGGGGCTGGCCATCACCGGCCTGGCCGTGCCGTTCACCGCCGCGATCAACCTCACGGGCAGCCGGGCTGCGCTCGCGGGCGGGGTCGTGCTCGCGCTCGTCGCCGCGGTCGTGGGTCGTCGGACCCGACCCGCCGAGGTGTCGGACCTGGTCCGGACCGTGCTGCTGGTGGCGGCCGCGGTGGCCGTCGGGTTCTGCGCGTCGATCCCGCTCCAGAACGACGCGTCGGGCGCGAGCCGCATCGGCGACGTGTCGTCCTCGTCGGGCTACGGCAGCCGCCTGACGATGTGGGAGGCCGGGCTCGCGGCCACCGGCGAGCGCCCGATCGCCGGGTGGGGCCCGGGTCGGTTCCGCGAGGCGACCTCGACGAGGGTCACCCAGGAGTTCGCCGCCGCCGAGACGCCGGACCGGCTGTTCTACGACGCCCACAACGTCGCCGTCGAGCAGCTGGTGACGACGGGCGTCATCGGGCTGGTGCTCTTCGGGGGCTTCGTCGTCGCCGTGTTCCGCCGGGCGCGCGGCCCGCTCGTCTGGTTCGCCGGCGGGGTGGCGCTGACGTGGCTGCTCAACCCGACGTCGGTCTGCACGGCACCGGTCGTACTGCTCGCGCTGGGCGCGGCCTGGACGCAGCAGCCGGCGCGGACCGCGGCGCCGTCGGCGCGGCGGGTGGCGGCGGCGCGCGGCGTCGGGGCCGGGCTGGCGCTCGCCGGCGCCGTCGTGGGCGGCACCCTGATCTGGACCGACGTGCTCATCGAGCGGGGCTCCGTCGATGCCGACGTCGCGGTCCTCGAGGACGCCGCCCGGCTCCGACCCGGCGACCCGGTGCTCCAGGGCCTCGTGGCCGACGCCCTGTTCAAGCGGGCGCTCGACAGCCGGACCGACGCCGCCCGGCGTGCGGCCGTGGCCGCAGCGGACGAGACCGTCCGCCTCGAGCCGAGCCGGTCGACCTGGTGGCTGCGCCGGGGCACGGCCCGGGGCGCCTTCGGCCCGGGCACGCAGGACGAGCGGGTGCAGGCTGCCAGGGCGGACTACGAGCGGGCGCTGGAGCTCAACCCGTGGTCGTTGAGCGCGCTGGTCGCGCTGCGCGACGTCGCCATGTACGAGGAGGACCGGGCGGCGTTCGATCGCTGGTCCGAGCGCATCTGCCGGATCAGCGACTGCTCGCCGCCCTGACCCCCGGCCCGGCGGACGGGGCTGGCTGCGGTACCGTTCCTGCCGTCATGCGACCGATGGGGCACAGCCGGACGGCATCTCGAGCGGGCTCGATCCGGGTCGCGCCGCGGCGCGGCGAGCGGGGCTTCACCGTGTCCGAGCTCGTGCTCGTGCTGGTCGTGGTCGCTGCGCTCATCACGATCGCGGTCGTGTCGCTCGCGGGCATCGACGACCAGTCCGCCGAGCGCGAGTGCCAGACCGAGCTGCGGGCCATCAAGGCCGCCAGCGAGCAGTTCTACGCCGAGCTCAACTTCTACCCGCCGAACGACAAGGCCCTGAAGGACGCCAACCTCCTGGCACCCGAGGACACGCCGAACTGGCGGGTGGTCACGCCCACCGGGGCCACCAAGCCCCGCTACGAGCCCGAGGGCACCCGCTGCGCGTAGGCGCTCCGGCGCCGGTCAGGCCACCGGGGCCAGCGGATCGAGCTCCCTCGCCGCTGGCTTGTCCGCGGTGAAGCGCCGGCTGATGCCGGTGACCACGATGGCCACCCCGGCGGCGAACACGTTGCCGATGAGCCAGGCGGCCGAGGCCCCGTCGAGCCCGCCCTTCGGCCCCGACTCGGGGACCAGGATCAGCGCCGGGACGATGATCGACAGCGTGAGCGTGATGGTGATGATGACCGTGGCCACGTTGCGGTGCAGCACCCGGGCCTCGGTGAGCAGCAGCGACGTGATGGCCCACGGGATGCCGGCCAGCATCATCGCCGGGAGGATGTGGGCGGCCTCGCGGTAGCTCTCGTCGAACGCGGCGACCACCAGGCCCTTGCTGAAGAAGGTCACGAGGGTGCCGAGGGCCATGAGCCCGACGGCGAGCGTCATGGCCAGCCGCATCTGGGTCCGCACGTGGGCCCCTCCCTTCCCGCCCTCGGCGAGGAGCGCCTGGCCGATGGCCGACGGGACGTAGAAGGCGATGGCGACGATGCCCCACGCCACGTAGAAGCTGCCGTTCGTGGTGCTGTCGACGTTGGTCAGCACGATGACCGGCAGGGCGAAGTACGGCGCCTGGTAGGCGAGGGTCGAGACGTAGTTCACGCCGGAGTAGCGGACGGCGGCCCGGGCCGTGGCCGGCTTGGGCCGCAACCGGTGGCGGGCGCCGGTCACCTTCGGCAGCAGGAGGACCCCGAGGAAGCCGGTGATGGCGACCGGGGCGCCGAGGTCGATGAAGATCCACAGCGCCCGCTGGTCCGAGGACTCGAACAGCGGGAGCATGGCGATCTTGGCCACCGCGACCAGGCAGATGCGCACGAGGACCAGGTTCCAGCGCCGCATCGTCATGAAGCGGACGTCGACGATCAGCGAGAACGCCGAGCCGATCACGATCACCGCGAAGATCGTGAAGCCGATGACCGGGTTCCAGTCCCAGAGGACGGTCTGCGCCGCCTTCGGATCCACCAGGCCCAGGTACGCGGCGGAGGCGATGATCGACGCGGGGATGGTGGCGAGGACCGCCCAGCTGAACACGACGTGGCTGTCGACGCTGCGGTCGGGGGCGTAGCGGGCGAGGGCGACGGGGAGGCCGAGGCCTGCCAGGTAGGTGACGAACAGGACCGAGGTGAACAGGGCGGTGGCGTCACCGAAGTCGGCCTTGACGTCGATCTTGTTGGCGAAGATCGAGAAGGCCAGGCCGCCGAAGCCCTGGACGGCTGCGCCCAGGACCAGGACGGTGGAGCCGGTGAGGAGGTGGCGCTGGCCGCTGCCCCGGGCCCGGAGGCTGGCCAGGCGCCCGGCGGGCGTGGCGTCGTCGCCGTCGCCGGCTGCGTCGGGCTGCGGCTCGACCAGCACGGTCGGACCGTCAGGCGGCGCAGGGTGGGGCGTGGCGGTCACAGCGATCCCACTGTAGGACTCGGCCTGTGCTGGCCCCATGGTCCGGCGCTCGTTGCCCTGGTCCGGTCATCGGTCACCCGGCGCTGCGGATCTTGACCGGTGGGTCAAGTTCCGGCGTAGCCTCGGCGGATGCTCGCACCGACCGAGGTCCCGCCAGCGCCGACCCGGTCCGAGGCGGGCGAGGCCACCCAGTACCCCGGCGCCCGCCGGCCCGACCGCCGTCGCATCGTCGACAGCGGCGGCATCCGCCTCTGCGTGTGGGAGTGGGGCGACGAGGACGCCCCGCCGATCCTGTTCGCCCACGGCGGCTTCGACTTCGCCGGCACCTACGACACCCTCGCGCCGCTCGTGGCCGACCAGGGCTGGCGCGTCGTGTCCTGGGACCAGCGCGGCCACGGCGACTCGCAGCACGCCCACCTGTACTCGTGGGACGCGGACCTCCGCGACGCCGCCGCGGTGCTCGACTCGGCGAGCGACGGCGCCATCCCGATCCTCGGCCACTCCAAGGGCGGGGCGCTCATGCTCCAGCTCGCTGACGCCCTGCCGCACCGCGTCAGCCACGTCATCAACCTCGACGGCCTGCCGTCCGCCCGGTCCTGGCCCGACGTGCCCGACCACCACCGCACCCGGCTGCTGAACGGCGAGCTCGCGGGCTGGCTGGACCACCGCCGGAAGGCGGCCGACAAGATCCGCCGGCCCGGCACCATCGAGGAGCTGGCCGAGCGCCGGGGCCGCATGAACCCCCGCATGGACCCGGCGTGGCTGCGCTACCTCGTGCCGATCGGTGCCCACGAGCAGGCCGACGGCTGGCGCTGGAAGATCGACGCCTCGATGCGCATGGGCGGTTTCGGGCCGTGGCGCCCCGAGTGGTCGATGTCGCGGCTGCCGTCGCTCGGGATGCCGGTGCTGTGCGTGCTCGGCCTCGACATCGAGGTCATGGGATGGGGGACGCTGCCCGAGGACGTCATCCCCAACCTGCCCGCCGGAGCTCGGTTCGTGCCCCTCGACGGCGTCGGCCACTTCGTCCACATCGAGAAGCCCGGCGTCGTCGCCGACCTCACCCTGGAGCTGATCTCGTGAGCTCGGTCACCCTGCTGACGCACGTGAAGGTCCAGCTCGCGCTGCACGAGCTGCGGCCCGGCACCGGCCGGCCCCTGCTGCTCCTGCACGGGCTCGGCGAGCACACCGCCGCCGAGGTGCCGGCCTTCGCCGCCGCCTGGCCGGGGCCGGTCCACGGCCTCGACCTGACCGGCCACGGCGCGTCCAGCCGGGCACCCGGCGGCGGGTACACCGCCGAGATCCTGATGGCCGACGTCGACGCGGCCCTCGCCCACCTCGGCCCGGTCACCGTCGTGGGCCGCGGCCTCGGGGCCTACGTCGCCCTGCTCATCGCCGGTGCCCGCCCCGAGCTGGTCATCGGCGCCGTCCTCTGCGACGGGCCTGGGCTCTCGGGCGGTGGGCCGGCCCCGCACTCGCCGTCGGTCGTGGCCTTCACCGCCGAGGCCGTCGCCGAGGCTGAGGCGCAGGGCCTGCCCGATCCCTTCGCGCTCGCCGAGCTGGCACGCGACGTCCGCCCCGGCGACTACGCCACCACCTACGCCCGCCAGGCCCTCCAGTTCTCGGGCCTGGACGCACCGATCGCCATCGCCGCGGTCGTGCGGCCCCCGTGGCTCGAAGCGGTCAGCGCCGAGCCCGGCGTCGTCGCCGAGCCCCTGGCCGACGCCCTCCACCGCTACGCCGCCCTCCCCACCCCCGCCTGACCGCCAGGGCCGTCGGACGGACGTCCTGTGCCCGTGGTCGCTGTGCCGCCACCGTCACCGAACGTTCGGGCAGAGGACGGTCGCTCGGCCGGGGTCAGGCGTCGCGGGCCACGACGAAGGCGGCGAGGTCGCGGAGGGCGAGGTCGGCGTGGGGCGGGAGGGGCAGCGCCGGGAGCGCGGTGACGGCCCGGCCCGCGAGGGCGGCGATCTCCGCCTCGGCGACATCGAGGGCGCCGGTGGACACGAACAGTGCCTGGAGGTCGGCGACCTCCTGGGCGTCGAGGTCGGGGTCGCCCACCCGGTCGAGCAGGTCGCGCTGCGCGCCTTCGGCCCGCTCCCGGGCGACGGCGAGCAGCAAGGTGGGCTTGCCCTCGCGGAGGTCATCGCCCACCGGCTTGCCCGTGCGCGACTCCAGGCCGAACACGCCGAGGACGTCGTCGCGGAGCTGGAAGGCCTCGCCGAGCGGATCGCCGTACTCGCTGAGCCCGGCGGCGAGGGCGGGGTCGCCGGCCAGCAGCGCACCGACCTGGAGGGGCCGCTCGATCGTGTAGCGGCCCGACTTCAAGCGGGCGATCTGTCGGGCGCCCGCCCGGTCGACCCCGCCGGTGGCGGTGCCGGCGAGGTCCAGGTACTGGCCGATGTTGAGCTCGACGCGCAGCTCGTGCCACAGGGCGGCCAGCTCGGGCGATCCCGTGGGCAGCAGCAGGTCCGAGTACACGAGGGCGACGTCGCCGACGAGGATCGCGACGCCCTCGCCGAAGCGGCGGGACTCGGCGGCCCAGCCCGCCTCGGCGTGCCGGTCGGCGAAGCGGCGGTGGACGGCGGGCGCGCCGCGGCGGGTGGCGGAGCCGTCCATGACGTCGTCGTGGATGAGGGCGAACGCCTGGAGCAGCTCGAACGCCGCGCCGGCGTCGACGACGCGCGGGTCGTCCGGATCGCCGCCGGCGGCCACGAAGCCCCAGTGGCAGAACACCGGGCGGAGGCGCTTGCCGCCCGCCATGACCAGCGCACGCAGGGCCTCGAGCGGGTGGAGCAGCTCCGGTTCGATGGCGCTCCAGCGGGCCGTCTCCTCGTCGAGGAGGCGGGCGACGCGGGCCTCGACGCGCGACGCGACCAGGCTCAGATCACCCGGAAGGGGGTCGCTGCGGTCGCTCGTCGTCGGGCCAGCCATCGCCGCGAGGCTATGGCGACCGCCGCCCGATCCCCCCATCCGATGGCGCATCGCACCACGCGCGCCGCGGCGCACGCCCTGGTCGGGTGGGTTCGGCGCTCAGCTGAACCAGGCGACGGTGCGTCGGAGCCCTTCGGCGAAGTCGAGGGTGGGGGCCCAGCCGAGGTCGGCGCGGGCGGCCGACGTGTCGGCGAAGCTGTGGCGCACGTCGCCCGCACGGGGCTCGACGTGGGTGGGCTGGACGTCGACCTCGAGGATCCCGCGCAGGATCTCGAGCATCTCGAGCAGCGAGCGCTCCGACCCGCCGGCGATGTTGTACGCCTTGCCGGCGCACTGCTCGGCGGGCGCGGCGGCGGCCGCGAGGTTGGCGGCGACGACGTCGCCCACGAACGCGAAGTCTCGGCTCTGGCCGCCGTCGCCGTGGATCACCGGCGACTCGCCGGCGCGGAGGGCGGCGATGAACTTGGGGATCACCGCGGCGTACGCCGACTCGGGGTCCTGGCGCGGGCCGTACACGTTGAAGTACCGGAGGGCGACGGTCTCGAGGCCGAACAGCTCCCAGTAGACCCGCAGGTAGTGCTCGGCGGCCATCTTGGTGACGGCGTAGGGCGACTTGGGGGTGAGCGGCTCGGACTCCCGGGTGGGCCGCGGGGCGACGCCGCCGTAGATGCTGCTGCTCGACGCCGAGACGAACCGGCGGACCCCGGCGTGGCGGGCGGCCTCGAGCACCGTGAGGGTGCCGTGGACGTTGGACAGGTCGGTGATGAGCGGGGTCTCGATGGACTTGGCGACGGACCCGCGGGCGCCCTGGTGGAACACCACCTCGACCCCGTCCATCGCCTCGGCCACCAGTTCCTCGTCGCTGAGGTCGCCCTCGAAGAACAGCGCGTCGGCCGGGAGGTTCTCGGCGAACCCGGTGGACAGGTCGTCGAGGATGCGGACCTCGTGGCCCTGCGCGATCAGTTCGTCTGCGAGGTTGGAGCCGATGAACCCGGCTCCTCCCGTCACCAGGGTCAGCATGGCCGAGACCCTACTTTGCGGTCCCCCCGGCTTCGGACCGTCGGGTGCGGCGCCCGTAGCCTGACCAGATGGCCGATTCCGCTCGTCTCCGGCTCGCGGCTGCGGCCGCGGCGCTGCTCCTGGTGGTCGCCGGGGTGGCCGGCTGCTCGAGGAGCGAGTTCGAGGACCGGACGGCGGTCGTGAGCGTCGGCGGGTCGTCGCAGACCTACGAGGTCGATTCGTGCGGCCTCGACGAGCAGACGGTCTTCGTGGTCGCCCGCGCCGACGACGGCGCGGTCGTCCAGGCGGTGATGGGCCTCGAGGACGACGACAAGACCGGCATCCCCGCGTCCACCGGCATCACCATCGACCTCGACCCGACGTCGGAGGACACGCGGGTCGCGGCCTTCGGCGCCGAGTCCTGGGAGCGGCGGGGCTCCGTCGGGGCACCGCCCGGATCGATCACCTCCGCCAAGCTGCGCGGGAGCCGCATCCAGTTCGCCGGCACCGTCGTGCCCGTCGATGCGAAGGACGTCCCGGTCCCCGACGGCGAGCCGCAGTCGTTCTCGCTCGACGCCCGTTGCGACGAGGTCGACTGACCCCGGCTGCGGCACGGAGGGTCCGGTGCCGGGTGAGGTGGGACTCGTAGGCTCGGGTCATCGACGAGCTGCCCCCTCCTCGCCCGGTCATGTCGTTGTCGACCACCGGGTCGTTCGACCGTGACACGGCGAAGCTGCTCGCCCGGTCGCTGCTGACGCCGATCGTCGCGCTGTGCATCTACTTCTGGACGCCGCTGGACTCGTCCAACTGGCTGCTCAGCGCCGGGCTCGGCGTCATCGCCACGGTCATCGTCATCCCGTACGCGTTCTGGAAGGTGGGCCGGATCCGCCAGGCCGTGCACCCGCTGGGCGAGGCCCTCGCGGTGCTGTCGCTGCTGGTGTCGCTGGTGATCGTGGGCTTCGCCGGGAGCTACTACACGATGTCGATCTACAGCGACGGGTTCCCGGCCATCCACACGAGGCTCGACGCCCTCTACTTCACCGTCGTCACGCTCGGCACCGTCGGCTACGGCGACATCGCTCCGGTCACGCAGGGTTCGCGAGCGCTCGTGACCTTCCAGATCCTCGTGAACCTCTCGCTGATCGCGACGCTCATCCGGGTGCTCGGCCGGGTCGCGGCCCAGAGCCGCGACGCCCGCATGCAGGCGTAGTCCGCCTCAGTCGTCGGCGGGATCGTCCGCCGCGACCTCAGCCGCCTCGGCTGCATCGTCGGTGCCCGGGGGCGTGAGGCCGGCGACGACCTGGTCGACCTTGATGCGGGCCGCGCTGATGCGGCTCCGGCAGTGGGCGATGAGCTCGGTGGCCCGGGCGACGTCGTCGGCGACGCGGTCCACGTCGGGCTCGTCGTGCTCCAGGCGGTCGAGGATCGCTTCGAGCTCGGCGAGGGCGGCGGGGTAGCTCAGCTGGTCGACGGGGGTCGGCGTGCTCATGGTGCGGGCTCCTGCGGCTCGGGGCCGGGCGGGTCGACGGTGGTTCCGGTGGCGGTGCTGGTGACCCGGCCGTCGGCCACCCGGGTCACCAGTGTGGTGCCTGGGGGCGCGTCGGCCGTGGTGCGGACGAGGGTGCCGTCGGCGGTGGTGGTGATGGACCAGCCCCGGGCGAGCGCGAGCTGCGGGTCGTGGGCCCGCACCCGGGCGGCGAGGCCGTCGAGGTGGCGTTCGTCGATCGCCAGCGCCCGGCGCGCCCGATCGCCGACGGCTCGCTCCGGACCCTCCAGACGGGCGGCGGCGGCGTCGAGCGTGCGCGCGGCACCGCGCGCGGCGCGGGTACCGGACCGGTCGAGCATCGCCGCCTGGCGGTCCAGGGCCCGGTCGCCGCTGCGGGCGACGCGGCCGATGCGGTCGTCGAGCCGTCCGCTGGCGACGCGCAGCGAGCGGTGCACGGCCCGCTGGATCGCCGCCGCCCGGTCGTCGACCTCGGCCTGGAAGCGGCGGACGCGCTGGACGACGGCGGCCGCCGCCGCGGTGGGCGTCTTGTGCGCGGTGTGGGCGACCTCGTCCGCGATGGACCGGTCGACCTCGTGGCCGATGCCGGTGAAGACGGGGACGGGCGACGTGGCGATGGCTCGGGCCATCAGCTCGGTGTCGAACGGGGCCAGGTCGGTGCGGGCGCCACCGCCGCGCACCAGGAGGATGAGGTCCACCCCGTCGCTCCCGAGGATGGTGAGCGCCCGGGTGATGGCGGCGGCGGACTCGGCGCCCTGGGTGCGCGCGTCGACCGTGCGGACGACGAACCCGATGCCGCTGGCGGTCAGCTCGGCGAGCACGTCGGCGTGGGCGGCGGTGCCCATGCTGGTGACGAGCCCGATGCGCAGCGGCACCCGCGCCACGGGGAGGCGGCCGTTGCGGTCGAGGAGGCCGTCGGCGGCCAGCAGGGCGAGCGTGCGGTCCTTGTCGGCCTGGAGCCGGCCGAGCGTGTAGTCCGGGTCGATCCCGTGCATGCGCAGTTGGAGCGTGCCCCGCGGCCCGTACCAGCGGATGCGGCCCTGGATCCGGACCTCGATGCCGTCCTCCATGCGGACGCCGCCGCCGGCCCGCTTGATCTGGGCGTTGACGAGCGTGCGCTCCGGTGCGAGCAGGGTGACCGACAGCTGGGTGTTCGGCTGCTGGCCGGCCGGGCACGGCTCGGCGAGCTGGAAGTACACGTGGCCGTTGTTGGAGCGGTTCAGGTTCCGGATCTGGCCCTCGACCCACACGTCGTCGGGGAACGCGCCGACGAGGAGGCGGCCGACGTGCAACGAGAGCTCGGGCACGGTCCAGGTGTCATGCGGCGCCCGTCCCACCGAGTCGTCGAAGAGGGTGCCGTCGCTCACCCGTCCGACGGTAGGCGCCCGGCCGCGGCTCGCGGGCGGGCGGGGGCCCGATGCGGCCCATCGGTCGCTTCGAGACGAATCGGTCTCGCAACGCGAGCACTCGCGGTAGGGTCCCGACCGCGTTGCGTGCCTAGGGGGGCTGCGCTGCGAAAGGGGACAGCAGATGGGACGTCGACTCGGTCGAGTTCGGGGATCGCTTGCGGTGGCGGCCGCACTGGGGGTCGCTGCGGCGGTCCCCGCCGCGATCGGATCGCCGGTGGCAGCAGCACCGGAGCAGGCGGCCGCGCCGGCCACGGCGCCGCCCGGCGGCCAGGTGGCCGCGCTCCCGGCCAACGACCGCTGGGCCTCGCAGATCCTGTCCCGCTACGCCACCAGCGCGTCGCGAGCCGATGTGACCGCGCTCGGCACCGCGCTCGACCGGGGCACCGCCCCGACCACGGCGATCCGCGCCGCGCTGCTGAAGCCGGCCGGCGTGCAGTTCAACCTCGAGCGGAAGTACGACGAGCTCATCGAGCGGGCCCCGGACCCGAGCGGCCTGGCCTACTGGACCGCCCGCATCAGCGACGGCCGCCTGACCTACGAGAACCTGGTGGTCACCCTCACCATCTCCAACGAGGTGTGGAACAAGGCCGGCGCCACGCCCGCCGGCTACACCGACTGGGTCTACGAGCACGTGCTGGGCCGCGCCGCGGATCCCAGCGGCCGCGCCTACTGGATCAACCGCCTCTCGTCGGGGACCTCGCGAGATCGCTTCGTGCGCTCGTTCCTCCGCTCGGGTGAGCGGGGCCGGGCCATCGTCCGCGATGCCTACCGCACCAGCCTGCTGCGCAACGCCGACGCCGGCGGCCTCAAGAGCTGGGTGGCGAAGTACACCACCTCGAAGGCGGGCGAGCTCGACATCGCGGTCGCCCTCCTCGCGAGCGCCGAGTCCCGCAACGGCGGCTGCGGCTACGACCCGACCAACTGCCTGTTCCCGTTCCCGAACGACCGCCAGACGGTGCGGGACAACGGGACGGCCACCGGCCAACGGGTGTCGTTCAAGCCCGAGTGGCTGCCGGCCAACAACAAGGGCAAGCACGTCAACCCCACCGAGTGGAACCGCAACGACGGCTTCAGCCCCGGCCAGGCCATCCTCCTGCAGGTGCCGGGCATCGACCTCGAGCAGTCGGGCCTGGCCGGCATCGACAACATCGGTGCGAGCCTCGAAGCCGATGCTCCCGTCATCCTCTGGGACCAGACCGACCAGGTCCGCATCCCCTACTGGGTGGAGCTCGACTCCCACGTGGCGGCGGGCTCCGAGGACCAGGTGCTCTACATCCGCCCGGCGGTGAACTACCCGGCCGGGCACACCATCACCGTCGGCATCACCGGACTGAAGGACGCCTCCGGCGACGTCATCTCGGCCCCGGCGAAGTTCGACCGCGAGCGCGACTGGGTCGTCGCCAACGATGCGATCGACGGCGGCTTCCCCGACGACGTCGACCTGCTCGGGTTCGGTGATCCGCAGTACATCGTGCAGACCGCGTTCGACCTCAAGGTGCTCGACCAGGAAGGCATGGCCACCGAGGACGTGTACCTCGCCTGGCACTTCACGGTCGCCTCCACGGAGAACACCACCGGCCGGATGCTGCACATCCGCGACGATGCCCTCGGGACGGTCGGCACCGGTGCCCCCGCCTTCACGGTCAAGACCATCACGCCCAACCCGCGGACCGGCGTGCTCAAGCGCATCGAGGGCACGTACCAGGTGCCGCTGTACCTCACCGGGACCGGCCAGCCTGGGGCCGGGTTCAAGAACGGCGCCAACGGGCTGCCCGTGCGCAACGGCACCTACACGGCCAACTACGACTGCGAGATCCCGACCACGGCGGTCGACGCTCCGGCCCGTGCCACCGTCTACGGCCACGGCCTCTTCGGAGGCCTGGGCGAGGTGCGCTCCGGGGCGCAGGCGGCCATGGTGGCCGGCCACAACATGGTGTACTGCGCCACCGACACCATCGGCATGGCCGATCCCGACGTCGCCAACGCGGCGACGATCCTCCAGGACATCTCGTCGTTCGGGACCATGCCCGACCGCACCCAGCAGGGACTCCTCAACACGGTGTTCCTCGGCCGGCTGATGTCGAACGACGCCGGCTTCGTGAGCAACGCCGCCTTCCAGTCCGGCGGCGACCCGCTCATCGACACCAGCGCCCTCTTCTACGACGGCAACAGCCAGGGCGCGGTGGTCGGCGGCGCCTACGTCGCCATCGATCCGAAGGTGGAGGCCGGCGTGCTCGGCGTGGCCGGCATGAACTACTCGACGCTGCTGGAGCGCAGCGTCGACTTCGACCCGTTCTTCGACCTCATGAAGGTCACCTACCCGGACCGGGTCGACCAGGTCGTCGGGCTCGGCCTGATCCAGATGCTGTGGGACCGGGGCGAGACCAACGGCTACGCCGCCTACCTCAACGCCGACCGCAACCTGCCGGGCACCCCGGACAAGCGGGTGCTCATCCACACCGCGCTGGGCGACCACCAGGTGGCGACCCTCACCGCCGAGGTCGAGGCCCGGACGGCCGGCGTGCCGATCCACCGGCCGATCTACCTGGCCGGCCGCTCCACCGACGTCGAGCCCGGTTGGGGCCTCGCCACCCTGACGTACCCGTCGACCGGCTCCGCCCTCGTGGTGTGGGACAGCGGCGCGGCGCTCGCGCCGCTCAGCAACATCCCGCCCCGCACCGGGGAGGACCCCCACGGCGACCCCCGCAGCTCGGCCCAGGCCCAGCAGCAGAAGGCGGAGTTCCTCCGGACCGGCGGCACCGTCATCGACGTCTGCAGCGCCGCGGCCTGCACCGCTCCCGCCACCTGACCGAGGTCGGGTCCGGACGCGACGAGGGCCGCTCCCCCAGGGGAGCGGCCCTCGTCGGACACGGGAGGCGCGGCCGGAGCCGCAGCACCGAGCGGGATCAGCTGGCGAGGTTCTCGGCCACGAAGTCCCAGTTGACCACGTTGTCGAAGAAGTTCTTGATGTGGTCGGGGCGGGCGTTGCGGAAGTCGATGTAGTAGGCGTGCTCCCACACGTCGAGGGTGAGGAGCGCCTTGGCCTCGTGCTTGAGCGGCAGGTCGGCGTTGGCGGTCTTGGTGACCTTCAGGCCGCTGTCGTCCTGGACGAGCCACGCCCAGCCGGAGCCGAACTGCGTCTTGGCCGCGGTGGAGAACTCCTCCACGAAGGCGTCGTAGGAGCCGAACGACGAGTTGATGGCGTCGCCCACCTCACCGGTGGGGGCGCCGCCGCCACCCGGCGCCATGCACTTCCAGAAGAAGGAGTGGTTCCAGTGCTGGGCGGCGTTGTTGAAGAGCGGGGTGTGGATCTCCGCGGCCTTGATCACGTCCTCGAGCGACGAGTTCTCGTGCTCGGTGCCGGCGACCATGTCGTTGAGCACCGTGACGTACGTGTTGTGGTGCTTGCCGTGGTGGTAGTCGAGGGTCTCCGACGAGACACCGGTCAGGGCGTCCTTGGCGTAGGGGAGTTCGGGCAGCTCGAAGGCCATGGTCGTGGTTCCTTTCGCACGTTTCAGCGAGTCGTTCGGACCCTACTTGCCGATCTGCACGATGAGAACAAGCGAACACTGGGGTTTTCGGCTCTCGACGAACGGAGCGGAGCGAGCGAGGAGAACGGGCGGAGCGGAGCGAGCCCGTCTCAGACCTCGGCTCGGACCAGCGTGCGGTAGAGCTCCGCGTAGAGGCCCGGGGCATCGACCAGGTCGACATGCCGCCCCTCCTGGACGAGGCGGCCGCGGTCGAGGACGAGGATGCGGTCGGCGTCGACGATGGTGGACAGGCGGTGGGCGATGACGATCGAGGTCCGCCCCCGGAGCGCCTCGGCGAGGGCCTCCTGCACGGCGGCCTCGTTCTCGCTGTCGAGGTTGGACGTGGCCTCGTCGAGGATCACCACCGCCGGGTCCTTGAGCAGCATCCGGGCGATGGCCAGGCGCTGCTTCTCGCCGCCCGACAGGCGGTAGCCCCGCTCGCCCACCACGGTGGCGTAGCCGTCGGGGAGGGCGGCGATGACGTCGTGGATGCGGGCGGCGCGGGCGGCAGCGACCAGCTCGTCGTCGGTGGCGTCGGGCTTGGCGTACCGCAGGTTGTCGGCGACGGACTCGTGGAACAGGTGCGGGTCCTGGCTGACCACGCCGATCGCCGCCCGCAGCGACGCCTGGGTGAGGTGGCGGACGTCGATGCCGTCGAGGCGGACGGCGCCGTCGGTCACGTCGTAGAGGCGGGGGAGGAGCTGGCTGACCGTGGTCTTGCCGGCGCCGGAGGGACCGACCAGCGCGACCAGCTCGCCCTGGTCGATGTGGACCGAGATGTCGTGCAGCACCGGCCCGGCGCCGACATCGGGGGCGGCCAGCTGGGCCGCGCTCTCCAGCGAGGCGACCGACGCCTCCTGGCCCGAGGGATAGGCGAACGTCACGTGGTCGAGGTCGATGATGCCCACCGGCGCGGTGAGGTCGACCGCATCGGGCGCATCCTCGATGGGGTTGGGCGTGTCGAGCACCTCGAACACCCGGTCGAACGACACGAAGGCGGTCATCAGGTCGACCCGGGCGTTCGTGAGGCTCGTGAGCGGCGAGTAGATCTGCACCACGTAGATGCCGAGCGCCACGAGCGTGCCGATCTCGATCGATCCCGAGATCACCAGCCGCCCGCCCACGAGGTAGATGACCGCCGTTCCGGCCGCGCCGACGAGCGTGAGCGCGGTCATGAAGGTGCGGGAGTACATCGCGCTCTGCACGCCGATGTCGCGCACCCGCCCGGCCCGGTCCGAGAAGCTGGCGGCCTCGGCGTCGTGGCGGCCGAACAGCTTCACTAGCAGCGCCCCGGACACGCCGAAGCGCTCGGTCATGGTGGCGTTCATCGAGGCGTTGAGGTCGAAGCCGTCACGGGTGATGCCCGACAGGCGCCGGCCGACCCGCTTGGCGGGCAGCAGGAAGATCGGCAGCAGCACCACGGCGAGCAGGGTCAGCTGCCAGCTGAGGACGAACATGGCCCCGAGGGTCAGGGCGAGCGTGACGATGTTCGACACGACGGTGCCGAGCGTGCCGGTGACCGCGCGCTGGGCGCCGATGACGTCGTTGTTCAGCCGGCTCACCAGGGCGCCGGTCTGCGTGCGGGTGAAGAAGGCGATGGGCTGGCGCTGCACGTGGTCGAACAGCGCCGAGCGGAGGTCGTAGATGAGGCCCTCGCCGATGGTGGCGGAGAGGTAGCGCTCGACGAGGCCGATGAGGGCGGCAGCGAAGGCGACGGCGATCATGAGCCCGGCGAGGACGGTCACCTGGCCGGTGTCCTGGTTCGGCACGGCGTCGTCGATGATCGACTTGATCAGCAGCGGCGGCACCAGGCCCAAGAACGCGATCACCACGGTGACGCCCAGGAACGCGAAGACCCGCGTCCGGTACTCGTGGGCGAACGTCCACACCCGGCGCACGAGCCCGGGCGTGAGCGTGGCCTGCTTCACCGACGGGTCGGCGGTCATCACGCGGTACATCGAGCTCGGATCCATGGCGCTCGCAGGCTACGGCGGACGTGGTCGAACGACGCGCCCCGGTGGCGCGTCCAGGCTCCCGGAGCGGCGACGAGCGAGCGGCGGCGGGCTAGATGTCGTCGAGGCAGCCGGCGCCCGGACCGAGCTGGTCGTTCACCTTGGTGAAGGCGCCGGCGATGGTGGCCAGCTCCTCGGCGGAGATGTTGTCGAGGAAGTACTCGCGCACCCCCGCGACGTGGTGGGGGGCGACGGCCTCGATGGTGGCGCGGCCCTCGGCGGTGAGCACGGCCCAGGTGCCGCGGCGGTCGTCGGGGCAGGTCTCGCGGGCCACGAGGCCGCGCTTCTCCAGCCGGCCGATGTGGTGCGAGAGCCGGCTCCGGGACTCGACGGAGCGGTCGGCCAGCTCGGCCATGCGCAGCCGCCCGCCCTCGGATTCCGAGAGGGCGACGAGCACGCCGTAGTCGTCGTGGTTGAGCCCCTGGGCCTTGAGGTCAGCGTCGAGCGCATCGAGGAGCCGGCGGGATCCGGTGATGAACGATCGCCAGGCGGCCTGCTCCGTATCGGTGAGCCACCGCGTGGGTACGGAGACGGCTGATGGAGGCATGAGGAGGATCCTATCCCGAGCGGGAATGGTTGACACTTCAACGATGTTCGGTAGTGTGATTGCACGTTCAACCATCAAAGCTTCAAGGAGCGAACCCCATGAGCACTCCCGAGATCCCCGCCGGCACCTGGACCATCGACCCCTCCCACTCGGAGGTCGGCTTCTCGGTGCGCCACCTGATGGTGGCCAAGGTCAAGGGCACGTTCGAGACCTTCGAAGGCACCATCACCATCGCCGAGGACGCCCTGCAGTCGTCCGTGACCGCCGAGGTCGACCTGGCCTCCATCAACACCCGTGACGAGCAGCGCGACGGCCACCTCAAGTCGGCCGACTTCTTCGAGGTCGAGAACCACCCCAAGCTCACCTTCACCTCCACCTCCGTCGCCCCGAAGGGCTCGGACTTCGAGGTGACCGGCGACCTCACCATCAAGGGCACCACCAAGCCCGTCGTCCTCGAGCTCGAGTTCAACGGCGTCCACCCCGACCCGTGGGGCGGCACCCGCGCCGGCTTCTCCGCCGAGACCGAGATCTCCCGCAAGGAGTTCGGCGTCGACTTCGAGATCCCCATGGATGGCGGCGGGGTCGTCGTAGGCGACAAGATCAAGGTCGTCCTCGAGGTCGAGGCCGTCCTCCAGGAGGCCCTCGTCGAGGCCTGATCACGACAAGGTCCGCTGACGGAGACCCATCCCGCCGGGTCCGCCGTCAGTGTGATGGGAGCACTCGGAGCCGGGCATCCCGCCGCCCGCCTCCGGGTGCTCCCTCTTCGTTTTCCGGCCTCAGGTGGCCGGCAGGTCGACGGGGTCGACGCCGTCGGTCCCGCCGGACTCGTCGGCCAGCGAGACCATCGTGTCGTCGACCCGCAGGTGCAGCAGGAGGGCGAGGCCGCGCAGCACGCCCCAGACCGCGGCCGCGGCGAGCAGCGTCCCCAGCGCCGACCACACCAGGCCCACGTCGCTGACGACGAGCACCACGGCGCTGACCGCGCCGAAGGCGAAGGTGCTCGCGGCCAGGCGTTCGAGCCAGATCGCGTGGCGGCGGGCGCGGGCGAGGTCGGTCGCTGCCTGGTGGACGGCACGGGCGGCCGTCGGGTCGAGGTCGTCCATCGGGGCCTCCTGGTGGACGGGCCGGTGACCTCCCGGGTCCGCGGGCGAAAGGTCCTTGCCCCTCCGGGCTGGTGGTGATAGCTATACGACCACGCACTATACGAACCGTCCGTGCAAGGTCGCCACCCCGCCGAGCCCGGACCCAGCGAAGGAGCAGCAGGATGAACCGGACCGGGTGGACCTTGGCAACGACGGGCCTGGCGGCCGTCACCGGACTCGCGGCGGTCGCCGGCGGGGGCGTGGCGGGAGCGGACGACGCGGACCCCGCGGTCGTCGCCAGCCGCGAGGCGGCCGCCGCCGCACCGCAACCGGCGGGCTACCAGAACCCGCCGGCCGTCGCGCCCGCCGGGCCCGGCGCTGCGTCGACGGGCGCGAGTGCGAAGTTCGCCGACCTCTACCACCTGCGGGCCGTGTCCACGAGCGGCGGCTACATCGAGGTGGCCGCACGCGACAACCCCGCCCAGGACAACCCCGGCATCGCCACCACGACCCTGCGGGTCTACGGCAACATCGCCGCGTTCCGCGACGGGCCGGGCGACCTGGGGCTCAACTCCAAGTTCACGTGCACGGGCTCCGCGATCAGCGGCCTCGCCATCGGCAGCAGCGGGGCCAGCGTCACGGGTGGCGCCTCGAGCTCCACGCTCACCTGGCCGTCGCTCAGGAACAACACCGCCGAGCTGCGGCAGTTCTACACGGAGGGCGGGCACTTCCGGTGCAAGGCGAGCAACCTCACGCTGGCCAAGTTCACCCACCGCGGCACCGCCTCCACGAACTACAAGAACGTGGACACGCGGGCCGAGGACGCGTACTCCTTCGCCTGGTGAGCCGGCGCCGGCGTGCCGCCCTCGTCGCCGTCGCCGCCTGCCTGGTGGTGGGCGCGGCCGGCGGGTGGTGGTGGCGATCGCGGCCGGAGCCCCGCCCCGCCCATCCGCCGGGGCAGGCGGGACTCCGGTCGTCCTTGCTCGTCGACCTGCGCGACCGGTTGGTGCCCTCGAGCGCGGGTGGGTGGGTGGCCGAGAGCCCCGGGGAGCCCTTCCTGGAGGGCTGGCTCCTCGCGGCCTCGCAGGAGCGCGAGCCGGGTGGCTCCTACGACCGGGCGCTCGCCGAGGCCGAGCGGACCCTCGGACGCGACCCGCAGGCCCGGTCCCTCGTGCTGGTGCTGGCCGAGGTCCTCCCCGGCCCCACCGCGGACCCCGGCCGGGCCGACCGCCTCGCCCGGGAGGTCCTCTCGCGGACCACGAACCACCTCGCGGCGGGCGACGCCACCTGGCTGGCGCCGCTGCTCCAGCTCTCGGCGGGGACGTCGAGCCGGTCCGCGGCGGCCTCAGGCGAGCTGCGGCAGCGGACGGGCCCCGTCGGCTGCGACCGGCTGCCGCCGCCCGACGGTCCCCTCCCCGCGCCGGGCACCTCGCTCACCGTGGCGCTGCGCGTCCTGGCGGCCACCGGTGACCGCTGCGACCGCGCCCGGGACCTTCTCGAGGCCGCCCTCGACGACCCGGCCTGGGACGGCTGGCCGGCGGCCGCCGAGCTGGCTGACCTGGCCGAGGTCGCCGGGCCGGACCCGGCCTCGGTCCGCTCGTCGTTGGCCGAGCGCTTCGACCGCTGGCTCGTGGTCGGGCCCGACCAGCCCATCGACCTGGTCGCCGTCGTGCAGGTGCAGGCGGCTCGGGCCCGCCTCGGCCTCGACACCGAGGTCGAGGGGCCGCTCGCCGCCCACCTCCGCGGCCAGGTCGCCCACCGGGGCAGCCTCCCCGGGCGCTCGACCTCGGCCCCCTCGGCGTTCGACGTCGCGATCCTGCGTCAGCTCGCCGGTTCCGGCCTCGTCCCGGACTCGGCCCGGCGGGCCACGGTCGCATCCCGGGCCGACGTGGCGGTGGGCGATCCGGTGGACCCGGTGGTCGACGCCCTGCTCGCGGGGCGCGACCCGATCCGCTGCGGCGACGCGCCCGCCGAAGCGCCCGAGCGGCGCCGGGTGTCGCTCGACGGCCTCGTCGCCGACCAGGCGTGGGCCACGGTGCGCGAGGCGTGCGCGGACCGGCTCGATCTCGCCGCCACCGTCCGCCGGCTGCGCGCCGGGAAGCCGGCGGACCAGCAGGCGGTGCGCATCGCCACCGCTGAGCTGACCGCCTGCCGGATCGACCCCGCGCTCCTCGACGGCGTTCCCGGGCTCCGCCTCCGGGTCGACGGTGCCTTCGCCACCGACTCGACCATCGCGTGGGCCCGGTCGATCGCCGCCGACCCCGTTGCCGCCTGCGCCGCCGTCCGCCGCTGATCGACCAACCCCACCGACCCCTGGAGCCGCCCCGTGGACCTCGCCGCCTTCCTCACCCGCATCGACCGGATCGCTCCCGGCTACGGCTACGACGCCGCGGCGCGCTTCGACCGCATGCCCGTGTACCACCGCCTCGCCATCACCCGGTGGCTGGCCGATGCGCTCGAGCAGCCCACCGACCTCGACGTCATCCGCCAGCTGCCGACCCTCGGCGATGCCCACCGCTGGCTCGACGGCGCGCTCGCCAGTGGCGAGGTCCTGCGGGAGGAGGAGCCGGCGGTGGTGGCCGGCGCCTCCTCCCGCGTGCGGCTCCGACCCGTGCTCGACCAGGACCTGCTCCCGATCTACCTCGCGTCGTTCGACCCCGCCACGGCGGGAGCCTGGCGGTACCGGGGCCGCACCCTGCCGGCCGACGAGTTCCTGGCGACGTTCGCCGACGGCGTCCGCGCCCAGTTCGTGGTCGACCTCGTGGCCACGGGGGCGCCCGTCGGCCTGGTCTCCGCCTACGACCACAACCAGGCCGGCCTCCACTGCAAGGTGGCCTTCCTGCGCATCGGCGACCGCCAGCCCGGTGACGCTGGCGCCACGTTCGAGGGGATGCTGCTGTTCATCTCCCACCTCTTCGCCACGTTCCCGTACCGGAAGGTCTACGCCGAGGTGCCGGCGTACAACATGGGGCTCTACGAGGCCGGGCTCGCCCAGGAGGAGGGCGTGCTCCGGGAGTACCTCTTCCACGAGGGCCGCCACGTCGACCTCCACATCGTCTCGTTCCGGCGGGACCAGTGGGTCGAGGTCCAGGAGGCGAGCGGGTGGTGACCGGCGGTCGGGTGCAGATGAGGAGCATCCCTCGCCAGGGCGGGCCGACCTGTGGTGTCATGCCGCGATGACGGCGGCCGGCCAGAGCGAGCGCATCGACGAGCTGGCGGCGCGCCTCGCCACGCTCGAGCTCGAGGTGGCGATGGTGCGGGCCAGCGTCGAGGAGCACCTGCGGACCCGCCGCCTCGCCGTCGTCGACGAGCACGGCACCGAGCGCATCGTCCTCGACGCCCGCCACCGCACGGGGTCGATCCTCGTGCGGATCGACGGCCCCGACGGTCGCACCACCGGCGTGGAGGTCTACGCGCTCCAGGCCGACGACGGCGAGCACGAGGTGGGGCTGTGCGTGCTGCGCGAGGGCGACGTGGTCAGTCGGTGGACGGCAGGCTGACGTCGCCGAAGGTGGTGGCGAACCAGGTGCCCGGCCGCAGGTCCAGGCCCCGCTCCAGGCGCAGGACGTTCTTGGCGGTCAGGTTCCGCTCGCCCCGCTCGATCTGGCCGATGTAGGTCCAGTGCAGGCCGGCGGCGTCGGCGAGGCGCTCCTGGGTGAGCTCGCGCTCGAGCCGCAGCTCCCGCAGCCGCTTGCCCAACAGCACCATCTCCGGGTCCTTGTCCTTGGATGGGGGCTTGCGCGCGGGTGCCATGGCCCGCCATCAAGCCAGGCTGCAGACGAACCGTCCAGCGACGGATCGTCTAGTCCGGTTCCCCGTCCGCCGCTCTGGTCGGGCGGATCAGCGGGGGACGATCAACGGGACGAAGGAGTAGCGGCCGTGGCGGGTGGCGGTCGGTCCGGCGTCGGTCCGGTCGACCACCAGCATCTCGCCGGACACCGGCACCACGAGGCGGCCGCCCACCACGAGCTGGTCGATCAACGTGGTCGGGACGGCCTCGGCGCCGGCGGACACGAGGATGCGGTCGTAGGGGCCGTCGGCCGGCTTGCCCAGCACGGCCGGGTCCGCGGCCTCGATCGTGGCCCACGGCATCCCGAGCGCCTCGAGGTGCCCAGCACCCCAGGCCGCCAGCTCGGGCACCAGCTCCACGCCCACGACCCGGCCCGCCGCGCCGACGAGGTGGGCGAGCAGACCCGTGGTCCAGCCCGATCCGGTACCGACGTCGAGCACCCGGTGGCCCGGCGCCACCGCGAGCAGGTCGAGCATGTCGGCCACCGTGCTGGGCTGCGAGTTGGTCTGGCCCCAGCCGATCGGGATCGGACGGTCGACCTGGGCGCGCCGTCCCTGCGCTCGGGTGAGGAACCGGCGGCGGTCGACCGCGGCGAACGCGGCGCGCACCCGGGGATCAGCCGGTGCTCGCATGGCATCCCTTTCCCGTCGACGGCCCCGCGCAACCGGCATCGGTGGGCGGACGCGGCCGGGCTCCGGCCCCAGCTCCCTTGCGGGGGCCGGGACCGGAGCCCGGTTCACGATGGCGGAGGGCGTGGGATTTGAACCCACGGTGACCTTGCAGCCACAACGGTTTTCGAGACCGTCCCATTCGTCCGCTCTGGCAGCCCTCCGGCTCCGACGTTAGCCGCGAGGGGGTCCCGATCCCCACAGCGGATCGCGAAGGGGCCCGCTGACCTGGGCCGACGCGCTCAACGGCGGGCGGCGAAGAACGTCGTGAGCAGCTCGGCCGCAGCCTCGGCGCGGATCCCGGCCACCACCTCGGTCGTGTGGTTGAGGCGCTGGTCGACGGCGACGTTGTAGAGCGAGCCCATGGCGCCGGCCTTCAGGTCGGCGGCCCCGAACACCACCCGGCCGACCTGGGCGGCCCACACGGCGCCGGCGCACAGCGGGCACGGCTCCAGCGTCACGACCAGGGTGGCGTCGCGGAGCCGGCGGTCGCCGATGGCCGCGGCGGCGTCGCGGATGGCCAGGACCTCGGCGTGTGCCGTCGGGTCGCCGGTGGCCTCCCGTTCGTTGGCGCGCGCCGCGACGATGCGCCCGTCGAGGACCACCACGGCCCCCACGGGCACCTCGCCGGCCGCGGCGGCGTCGCGGGCCAGATCGAGGGCCCGGGCCATGGCGTCGTCGTCGCTGATCGGCGCATCGGGCGGGGCGGACGGGTCGGGCACGGCGGCGAGCGTACGGCGTCCTCGACGGCCCCGGCACCGGGCGGCGGCCGTCGGCTCGACGCCAGGGGCCGGAACGAGACGGTGGAGTAGCGTCGGGCGGCGCTGCGAGGGGCAGCGCGAGGGGATGCTGGGGGCCTGAAGGTGCGAACGAAGCGTTGGCTTGCGGTGGCAGCCGTGTTGGTGGTGGCCGGGTGCAGCTCCGACGCCGGGACCACGGCGTCGTCCACCAAGGACACGGCGGCGGCCGAGGGCGGGGGCACCACCGAGGCCGTCGCGCTGCGCGGCCCGACGTCGCCGACCGAGTACGTGGGGCTCACGACGCAGATCCCCACCGACCGGGAGCGGTTCGACCGGATCTCGTCGCAGCTCTTCGGCGAGGAAGCCGCCAGCGGCACCTACCTGGACGACCTCGAGGTGGGCTCCGGGCTGCACCTCGCGTCCGCCGAGCACCCGAAGGCGGACGACGAGGTGGCGCTCACCGTCACCCTCGACACGACCGGCGCGGAGCCCCCGACCCGCACCGTCGCCAGCGTCCCCGCGTCCACCGCGACCGGCAAGACGTTCATCGACGCCGTCGACGCCGCGCTCGTGCAGACCGCGAAGGTCGCCGAGGAGGATCCGGAGGGGCTCGCCCCGTGGCGGATCGAGTACCGCTCGCGCTCGGCGCAGGGCGGCAAGGTCACGGTCGGGGTGGTCTACGACCCCGAGGACGGCACGAACCTCGAGGTGCAGGCGCAGGGCCCGACCACCTCGCTGCTGCCGGACCAGATCAACCAGGCCGCCACCGAGGGCGCGCCCTACGAGACGGTGTACGGCCTCGTGTGGTTCGACGTCGACCGGGACCAGTTCGACTTCTTCGCCAACCGGGCCTACGGCACCTCGGCGGGGAAGGGCCAGAACTTCAAGGACTTCGAGCTGGTGCCCCACAACTGGCTGCGCCTCACCGTCACGCCCGAGCTCGACCAGGACCGGGTCTCGGTCGGGTTCGACGTGATCACCGTCGACGGCCGCCGGGTCCCCGTGGCCAAGGCGCCGGCCTCGCTCATCGCCGGGGAGGAGTTCATGCAGACCGTCTTCCGCATGGCCGAGAACACCGCAGCCCAGGAGGAGGCGGAGCCGGGCTCGTCCACCCCGTGGGAGGTGCCGTACTACTACGACGACCCCGATGGCGGCGGCGTGGTCGAGGTCATCGCCCAGGGCAAGGACGGGAAGTCCCAGATCGCCTACTCCATCGAGTCGCCGGCCAACGAGCTCGAGGACCTCCCGTTCGTGCCCTACACCGGGAAGGTCGACGTGCCCGATGACTGGGACGCTCCGCCGCCGTCGTGCACGGCCCTGAAGTCGAAGGAAGCCGACGAGGGCGAGATGCAGATCACGTTCCAGCCGTCGACCACCGTGCGCAGCTCGGACCTCAAGGCGCCGCTGAAGGGCGACGTGTACGGCTCCGTCTACCAGGCGAGCGACGTGAAGATCACCGGCCCGATCGACGGTGCCGAGGCGGTCGCGACCATCGCCGAGCAGGACGTCGACGTCGTCGACGGGCCGAGCGAGGCCTACCCGCTCGGGGTCGACCTGCCCGCCGGCAGCTACCAGATCCTCGGGTTCATGGACATCGACGGCAACGCCGATCCGGACGACGCCCAGCCCGACGAAGGCGATCCCGTGATGATCCCGATCGGCGGCTACGAGCTGGCCTGTGCGGTGCA
Organism: Acidimicrobiales bacterium; assembly: GCA_035555395.1. GTDB lineage: Bacteria > Actinomycetota > Acidimicrobiia > Acidimicrobiales > Iamiaceae > Aquihabitans. Next base: position 4,649 of record DATMGQ010000117.1, on the reverse strand, counting down.
GCCGGTCACCGCGGAGTTCGCGATCGTGCTCCCGCCCGGGGTCAATTGACCGCAGCGCCCGACGCACCGGGACCGGTTCGGTCGCGCCTGCTGACCTGGGGCCTGCCGCTACTCGCGGTGGCCGGTGCCGCGCTGGCGATCGGCCTCGTCTCCCAGCACGGGAGCGGCGGGGGCGGGTCGAGCACCAGCACCTCGCGGTCGAGCACGATCGCCTGGTCGGGCGACGGGGCCACCCTCTGGGTCACCTCGCCCGACGACGACCAGGTGGTGGCGATCGACCCGTCGACGCTCGAGGTCGTCGACCAGATCGAGGTCCCGGGCCAGCCTCGCGAGCTGACCGTCCTCGGCCCCGAGCTCGTGGTGACCGCGGCGCAGAGCACGGACCTGGCCATCGTCGACCCCGACGCCCGGCCCGAAGACGCCGTCGCCCTCGTCCGCCTGCCCTGCGGCGGCACGCGGTCCGTGGTGGCCGTCCCGGCGTCGGAGCCGGCGCCGCGGGGCGACCTCGCCGTGGTCACGTGCCCGAGCGACGACCGGCTGGCCGTGGTCGACGTCGACCGCCTCCTGGTGCTCGCCACGATCGACCTGGCCGGACGACCGACCGGCATCGTGCGTGTCGGCGACGTGCTCACCGTGTCGACGGCGCTCGACGGGCGGGTGCACGAGCTCTCCGTGGAGCGGCTGGCGCACGCCCTCGACGATGTCCGGGCGTCCGGCGATGACGACGATGTCCCGGTGCTGGCGGTCGAGCCGTCGTCGACCCGCCCGGCGTGGACCGACGGCGGGCGGACGGCGTCGTCGCTCACCGCCCTCGACGCCGGTCCGAAGGGCACGGTCGGCGTGTACCAGGTGGTCGACAACGAGCGGAAGCTGTCGGCGGCCGAGATCGAAGCCGGCTCCACCTACGGGACGCCGAAGGACGGCCGCGCCCGGCTCGAGCCGGCGGTCGCTGGCGCGTGCGGGGCGCGGTTCTCGTCGGTGGAGGACGAGGCCCGGCGACTGAGCGGCCCGGTGGCCGTGGCCGCAGCGCCGACCGACGGCCTGGTCTGGGTCGTCGGCGAGTTCAGCCAGTCGGTCTCCGTGGTGCGCTGCACCGGCGCGGAGCCGTCCGAGCGGTCGACGACGGTGGCGGCCTTCGACATCGGTGAAGGGGGCCGCGGGATCGTCCTCGACGAGGACGGGCGCACCGCCTACGTCGACGTGGGGTTCGACCACCAGGTGGCCGAGCTGGCGCTCCCCGACGGTGCCGCGTCGGTGGCCGCCGGCGACGGGATCGAGCGCACCGAACCGGTGGCGATCGGCCGCCGCCCGGTGGACGACCGCTACCTGACGCCGCTCGCCCAGGAGGGGCGCCGCATGTTCAACGACGCCACCAACGCGCACCTGACCCCGTTCGGCGTCGTGACGTGCGGCTCGTGCCACCCGTCGGCGGGCGAGGACGGGCTGCGCTGGCGCATCGAGAGCGCCGACCCGGCCACCCGGACCATCGAGCGCAAGGTCCGGCGCACCCCGCCGGCCTGGCAGGTGGACCCCGACGTGAAGCCGCTCCACTGGAACGGCGAGTTCACGAGCAGCGACGACCTGACCCTCACCACGATCCAGCAGCTGCTCGGCGGCGACGGCCTGCTCGTGGACTCCTCGGCCATCAGCGCCTACATGGCCGAGGTCAGCGCGCCCCCGTCCACCCCGACCGGCGACGCCGCCGCCACGGCCGAGGCCCGACAGGCCGGCGATGGCCTCCTCGCGCACCTCGGCTGCACGTCCTGCCACGACGGCGATGCCGGCACCGACGGTCGGGCCCACGACGTGCTGGCCCCCTCGACGGTGGCCGACGCCGACCTGCCCGCCGTGATCACGCCGCCGCTGCGGGCCGTGCGCGGCCGCGCGCCCTACGGGCACGACGGCCGGGCGCCCGATCTCGAATCGCTGCTCCGCGCTCACGGCGACGGCGAGGGCCGCTCGCTCGAGCTGACCTCCGAGGAGCTGGCGGCGGTGGTCGCCTACCTCCGCACCACCTGATCAGGCGCCGTCCGCCTCGGCACCGGCGTCGAGCCGGTCGAGGAGCTCGACCTGCGCCGGGTTCAGCTTCCGGCGGGCCTCGTCGAGCGAGAACCACCCGGCCCGGTCGACCTCGGGGAAGGTCTGGCGTCGGCCCGATCGCGGCGGCCACTCCGTCTCGAACGTGTTGCTGGTGATGTCGTCGGCGTCGAACGTCCCGGCGCGGGCGAACGCCCGGACCCGCTTGCCGCTCTTGAGCCGGACCTCGCCGAGGTCGCGATCGGGTTCCTCGGCGCTCGGCGGAGGCGACCCGAGCTCCTCCTCGAACTCGCGGAGGGCGCACGCGTGCGGATCGCTGCCGTCGTCGTGCTCGCCCTTGGGGATGGACCAGGCGCCGTCGTCCTTCTTCGCCCAGAACGGGCCGCCGGGGTGCACGAGCAGGACCTCGGTCCCGTCCGGGCCGGCGCGGTGGAGCAGGAGGCCGGCGCTCGAGGCGGGCATCAGGCGAACGTGCGCATGAGGCGCAGCACGGCGTCGGCGTCGGGGCCGTCGCCCTGCAGCGAGGTGCCGGCGGCGGAGCCGCGCTGGCCCGCCACCGTGCAGAGGTCGAGCGCCGAACCGGTGACCGTGGTGACGGCCTCGGCCGGTTCGCCGAAGGTCCACGTCGAGCCGTCGGGGGCGTCGAGGGCGAACACCACCGGGCCGGCCGGGGTGCGGCCCTCCTGCCCGAGCGCGTACGGCACCGTCCGCCAGGTGAGCCGAGCTGTGTGCCAGAGGCGGTCGGTGGGGGCGGGCTCGGGGCCGAACGCCACGGCCACGTCGACGGTGTGGATCCACGACTCGGTGAGCCGGGTGGTGGCGAGGGACCGGGCTGCCAGCTCGCCGGCGACCCACAGCACGCGGGCGGTGGGATCGCACCCGGTGAACGCGGCGAGCTGCGCGTCCGCGCTCGCCCGCCACCGGTCCCGGGCGGCCTCGGGGGTGCTGCGCTGCAGGTCCACGAGCGCGCCGGCCCAGTCGTCGATGCTGCCGGTCTGGGGGATGGCCGCCGCCACCTCGTCGACGAACGCGCCCAATCGGCCCTCGACGCTGGCCACCGCCATCTCGTTGGTCTGGGCCAGGTGGAGGAGGACGTCGGCCACCGACCAGCCGGCGCAGCGGCTCGGCCGGTCGAGGTCGGCGACGGAGGCCTCGGCCACGTAGCCGGCCAGCTCGTCCTGCTGGTCACCCAGTGCGGTCACCGCGTCATCCATCCCCGCAATCCTTGCGGACGCACGGCATCTGTGCCCACGAGTGTGACCACTGGCCCACCCCGACGGAGGAAGCCCACGTCACACGCACGCGAACGTTCGTCCGATTTGGCACCATGGAACCGCTTGCAGGGCCGAAGGGGGGTCTGCGCGGAAAGGCGATCGTGGCCCAGGGCCCTCAGTTCATCAACGCTCTCGGTGACGCGGTGCACCCGATGGGGGTGATGCAGCGGGTCACCGATCGGACCCTCGAGCTCATGACCGATGCGTTCGGCGTCATGGTCGGGCTGGCCGACGAGGATGGCATCACCTACGTCGCCGGCGCGGGCAACCAGGTCGACCTGGTCGGCACCCGGGTGGAGATGGTGCGCAGCCTGTCGGGGCTGTCGATCCGGACCTCACAGGTCCTGCGCTCCGACGACACCGAGGAGGACGCCCGCGTCGACCTCGAGGCCTGCCGCCGCCACTTCGTGCGCTCGCTGGTGTGCGTGCCCCTGCAGCGCGGCGACCACACTATCGGCGTCCTCGCGGTGAACGCGCCGCAGCCCAACGTCTTCAGCGACGACGACGTCCTGACGCTCACCCAGATCGCCTCGTTCATCACCGTGGCCATCAGCTCGGCCTTCGAGCTCTACCGCGTCAGCGCCGAGCTGGTCGCGCTGGGGCTCGACCACCGCAGCGGCTCGGCCGTGGACCAGGAGCCGGGCAGCGTGGCCCAGCGCTACGTGATGGACGTGCTGGCGCCGGGCGGTGCCTCGCAGCTCGATGCCCACGACCGGATCGAGCCGGTCCTCCTCGAGCCCGGGCTCCTGTCGACCGTCGTGCAGCCGATCGTGGACCTTCGCGACGGGTCGGTGGTCATGGTGGAGGCGTTGGCCCGGTTCCTCCCCGAACCGGTCCGGCCGCCCGACGTGTGGTTCGACGAAGCCCATCGCTGCGACCTGGGCATCGCCCTGGAGATGCTGGCGGTGAACCGGGCCATGGCCCTGCTCGACGAGCTCCCGGAGCACGTGTCGATGTCGGTCAACGTCGGCCCGCTCGCCGTGCGGTCGCCGCTGTTCCGCGAGGCCATCGAACGGGTGGACCCCGACCGCATCGTCCTCGAGCTCACCGAGCACAAGGTCGTCGACGACTACCCCGGCCTGGTGGCGTCGCTGCGCTCGCTCCGGCGCCTCGGCGTGCGCGTCGCGATCGACGACACCGGTTCGGGCTACTCGAGCCTCGCCCACATCCTCAAGATCGCCCCTGACTTCATCAAGCTCGACCGGGAGCTCACGAGCGGCATCGACGTCGACCCGGTGCGGCGGGCCATGGCCATGGCGCTCGTGACCTTCGCCGGCGACACCGGGGCCCAGATCGTGGCCGAGGGCATCGAGACGGCCGACGAGCTCGGCGAGCTGC
>DATMGQ010000116.1:0-1554 GCA_035555395.1 Acidimicrobiales bacterium | reverse complement strand
CCCGCCACGAGGTCTTGTCCACCAACTACGTCCGCAACCTGCTCAACAGCACAGCCGACTGGGCCGCGCTCACCGACGGAGGACCGGTCCGGTTCACCCCGCACGACTTTCGGCGCCTGTTCACCACCGAGCTCGTCGGCGCCGGTCTCCCGCTGCACATCGCCGCGTCGCTTCTCGGGCACCTCAGCCTCGACACCACCCGCGGCTACACCGCCGTGTTCCCCGAGCACGTCATCGCCGCCCACGAAGCGGCCATCGAGCGGCGTCGAAAGCTGCGACCCGACGGCGAACTGCGATCCGCGACCAGCGACGAATGGGCCGAGTTCGAGCAGCACTTCCTGCTCCGCAAGGTCGCTCTCGGCAGCTGCCACCGCCCCTACGGCACACCCTGCGTCCATGAACACGCCTGCACCCGGTGCCGCTTCCTCCGCGTCGACCCCGCCCAGATCGGCCGCATCGAGGACATGACCGCCAACGCGGAAGCCCGCCTGTCCGAAGCCCGAGACAAGGTCTGGCTCGGCGAAGTCGCAGCGCTCGAAGAGAGCCTCGGACACCTCCGTCGACGCCACGCCGAAGCCATAGCCCAGCAGAACCAGGACACCCGAGAGTTCAGTTAAGGAAGCCGTCGAGCTTCGCCTCGAAGGAGAAGCGCTCGGCGCGCTCGGCATCGGGTAGCTGCTCGACGGGGCGCGCCGCCATAGGCCGCACGGGCGGCCTCAGCAGCACACCGCTCCGAGTCACAGCCCGAGGGTAGGCACGTTCTCCCTGGCGAGCGCCCCGAACAGGGGAGGGCCCCGATCGCGTCTGCCATCTGCGATCGGGGCCCTCGGGCGGCGGACGTCGGCCGCGGTGCCGCCAGGCCGCGGCCTGCCCGGTGGTCGGCGTCAGTCCTGTCGGTCGGGGAACTGGTCGGCGATGTGTGCGGCGACGGTCGTGTAGGCGTCACGGGTCGCCATGCGCAGCCGCTCGAACTCGATACGGCCGCCAGCGGCGAGGTGCGGGTCGGCCGGGACGTTGACCACGGCCCGCACGCGGGTGGCGAAGTGGCTGATGATCCGGCTCTGATCGACGTCCTGGCTGGACCGATCGCCGGACAGGACGACGATGGCGTTGCGCGCCTTGGCTCCGAGACTGTGTGAGTCGAGCCAGTCGAGGGTGTGGCCGGCGCGGCTGGCGCCGTCGATGGTGGCGCTCCCGACCACAACGAGGCTGTCCGCCATCCGGAGCGTGGGCTCCATCGTCGGATGCGAGATCCCGGTGCCAGAGTCAGTGATCATGATGTTGAAGAACTGCCCGAGGAGGTTGATCGCCTTCTCGTACTCGTCGGCAGTCAATGCGTCACTCACCGCCGGGTCCTGATCTGAGGCAAGGACCTTTAGTCGTCCCGCCAACGACATATAGGAACTGACTTCCGTCAAAGTGCTGATGCTGCCAATGTTGCGCAGCAGGTGGCGGATCGTCACTGAGGTGTTTCCGGTGAGTCGGTCCGCGAGAGTACCGGCGTCAGGGTTGCCGTCGATGACGCTGACTTGGTCACCTCGAATCTCGGCAAGC
>DATMGQ010000115.1:0-6286 GCA_035555395.1 Acidimicrobiales bacterium | reverse complement strand
GGTCAGACCCGACCCCGACCAGGAACCCCTACATCCTGAGTGTCAGAGGGTCGTTGTGTCATGGGGCCATGCAGGGACATCGACGAGAGATCTTCCGACTCGCCCGGAACCAGCGAGGCCTGGTCACACGGGCGGACCTCGCCAGCGTCGGGGTCACTCGCAGCCAGCGCGCCCTCTTGGTCGCTGACGGCACCCTGGTGCTCCTCGGACGTCAGACCTTCGTGGTGGGCGGGACCGGACCGGACCACCTGCGGGCCTCGCTGCTCGCGTCGCTCGACGAGGGCGGACCCGTCTCGCACCGTTCGGCGATCGGACTGCACGGTGTGACGGGCGTGCGGGGCCCGGTGCTGCCGGACGTGCTGACCACTCGAGCGCGCCGGTCGAACGATTCCGAGGTTGCCACGGTCCACTCGACGACCTGGCTGCCGGCTGACGACATCACGAGCGTCGAGGGGATCCCGTGCACCTCGGTGGCGAGGAGCCTGTTCAACCTTGCCGGGCTGGTGCCCGAGGTCGACATCGAGACCGTTCGGGGCGCCGTCGCCGACGCGATCCGCATGGGCAAGGCATCCGACGCGTGGTTGTGGTGGCGCCTCGAGAAGCTTCGGTGCCGTGGCCGCAGCGGTGTCTCGAACCTGGAACAGATCCTCATGCAGCGGGCGGACGGCGACATCACCGAGAGCTGGTTGGAGCGCGAGTTCCTCCGCCTCGTGCGGGAGGCCGGCGTTCCCGTCCCGGTGTGCCAGCGCCGCATCCGAGCGCGAGGCGCCTTCGTGGCCCGAGTCGACTTCCTGTACGAACTGCTCGGCATCGTGGTCGAGGTCACCGGCTCGGTCGCCCACAGCTCGCGAGAGCAGCGGGCTCGGGACGCGACGAGGCGCAACCGGCTCGGGATGCAGGGCTTGCTCGTGCTCGAGTTCACCTACGACCAGGTCGTGGGTGCACCCGCCGATGTCATCAGTGAGCTCTGGGCGGCCATCGCGAGCCGATCCTCCCTCCGCCCCGGGGCCTGAGCCCCATCCCGTGACCAGCGCCACCCGGCGGTCCGCCCCGTGGTTCTTGTCGTCGTCCTGCACCTCATGGGTGTCGTTCGACGACAGGTTCCGTCGCCGAGGGGAACTTGTCGTGGTCCTGCACCTCATGGGTGTCGTTCGACGACAAGTTCGGTTCCGGATCGGTGGGCGGGATCGGTGGGTGGGGGGTGGGGGCGGGTGTGGGAGGGTGAGCGGGTGAGTGCTCGGGCCGTGCAGCCGTCGATCCCGGGGTTCGACGTGCCGGGCGATGCCGAGGCCGCCCAAGGCGTGGGCGAGGACGTCCCCCAGGCGGGCCGGGCGGCGGAGGACGGCGCGCTCGAGCCGGAGGCACGGCGGGTGGTGCGGGTGCTGCCCGATGCGGTGGGCATCGACAAGGAGTTCGACTACGCCGTGCCCGACGGCGTCGAGGTGCAGGTCGGCGACGTGGTGCGGGTGCCGCTCCAGGGCCGACGGGTCGGGGCCTGGGTCGTGGCGGTCGATGTCGAGCCGGCGTCCGGCGTCGGCCTCAAGGCGCTGGCCAAGGTGAGCGGCCGAGGGCCGGCTCCCGAGCTCATCGACCTGGCGAGCTGGGCGGCCGACCGCTGGCTCGGCCGACGCGCTTCGTTCCTCCGGACGGCAGCGCCACCAGGCGTGGTGCGATCGATCGACCGGCCCCCGTCGCCCGCCCGTCCGGCGATCGACGTGGACCTGGGGGGACCAGCGACGCGCGCCCTCGCCGCGGAGCGGGGCGTGCTGCGGATCGGTCCCGGTGCCGACCGCTACCCGCTGGTGCTACAGGCCGGGCGGTGGGCGGCGGCCGCGGGCGGGCAGGTGCTGGTGCTGTGCCCGAGCGTGCCCGAAGCCCAGGCCCTCGGCCGGCGGCTGCGACGCGACGGCGTGACGACGGCGATCGTCGCCTCGGACAAGCCCGACGCCGCGGCGACGGGGGAGTGGACGAACGCGGCCTCCGGTCGCTCCGCGGTGGTGGTGGGTGCCCGCGCCGGGGCGTGGGCACCGGCACCCGAGCTGGCCCGGGTCGTCGTCCTGGACGAGCACGACGAGGGGTACCAACAGGAGCAGGCACCGACCTGGCACGCCCGTGACGTGGCGATCGAGCGGGCGCGGCGGGCGGGCGTGCCCTGCCTGCTCGTGTCGCCCTGCCCGTCGTTGGAGGCCCTCGAGTGGGGGGAGCTGGTGCCCGACGAGCGCACGGCGGAGCGGGCCGCGTGGCCGCGGATCGACGTGGTGGACCAGCGCGAGCTCGATCCGGCACTGGGGCCGCTGTTCTCCCCCCGGCTGGTCGAGCTGCTGCGAAGCGACCGGTCCGTCGTCTGCGTGCTGAACCGCACGGGGCGGGCCCGGCTCCTGGCGTGCACGGCCTGCTCGTCGCTCGCCCGGTGTGCCGTGTGCGATGCCGCCGTGCACCAGGTCGAGGGCCCCGACGGGACCGAGGCGCTCGGGTGCGGGCGCTGCGGCACCGAGCGGCCGATGGTGTGCCTCCAGTGCGGCGGCCACCGCTTCAAGAACCTGCGGTTGGGTGTGAGCCGGGCGCGCGAGGAGCTCGAGGCGCTCGCCGGGCGCCCGGTGGCCGAGCTCACGGCGGCCACGCCCGACGACGACCTCGACAGCCAGACCGCCCGGGTCGTCGTGGGCACCGAAGCCGCCCTGCACCGCACCCGGTGGGCCGACGCGGTGGCCTTCCTCGACTTCGACCAGGAGCTGCTGGCCCTGCGGTACCGAGCCGCCGAGGAGGCGATGGCGCTCCTGGTCCGAGCCGGGCGGCTCGTCCAGCGCGCCGCGGCGCGGGAGGGGGCGCAGGGCGTCGACCGGCGCGGTCTCGTGCTGGTCCAGACCCGGACCCCCGAGCACCCGGTCCTGGTCGCGGCCCACCACGCCGATCCGGGGCGTCTCGTCGACAGCGAGCGGCCCCTTCGCCAGGCCCTGGGACTGCCGCCGGCCACGGCGATGGCGGCGGTGTCGGGTGCGGTGGCGCCCGAGTTCATGGCGGCCCTGGGCGAGCCGGACGGCCTCCGGGTGCAAGGCCCCATCGAGGGCCTGTGGCGCATCCTGGCCCCGGACCACGAGCAGCTCACCCGAGTGCTCGCCGCGGTGCCCCGTCCCGCAGGCCGCCTGCGCATCGCCGTGGATCCGCTCCGGCTGTAGTCCCGACCCCGTGCGCTCGGGAGTCGTGGCGACGTGCGAGCGCACGCGGTCGCGCGGGTGGGTGGGGAGTTTCGTGCGGTCGGGGGTCGGGGCGACGTGCGAGCGCACGCGGGCGCGCGGGTGGGTGGGGAGTTTCGTGCGGTCGGGGGTCGTGGTGGCGTGCGAGCGCACGCGGCCGCGCCGGTGGGTGGGTGTCAGGTGGGGTCGACGAGGAGGGTGCCGGTGGAGACGGTGACGGCGGTGCCGGAGAGGACCACGCGGTCGGCGCGGACCTCCATGCCGATGGTGCCGCCGCGGGCGGACGCCTGGCGTCCGAGGAACGTGGTCCGTCCCGTGCGATCGGCGAGCCAGGGGGCGAGGACGCAGTGGGCGGAGCCGGTGACCGGGTCCTCGTCGATGCCGGCGGCGGGGACGAAGGTGCGGCAGACGGAGTCGAACGGGATCGAGCGGTCGTCGGTGGTGTCGGCGGCGAGGATCGCGTGCCCGCCGAACGCGAGGAGCGCGTCGCGCACCGGCGCCGCGGCCTCGACGTCGGCCGCGGTCGGCACCTCGACGAGCGCCCACCCGCCGCCGGCCCAGGCCGCGGTGACCCGTCCGGCCGGGAGGCCGAGGACGTCGTCCCACCCGGCCGGGTCGGCGGGGGAGACGGAGGCGGCCGGGAGGTCCAGGGTGATCGAGCCGTCGGCGGCCTCCTCGCAGGTGAGCACCCCGGAGCGGGTGTGGAACCGGTTGGCACCGCCGAGGACGTGGGCGCTGGCCAGCGTGGCGTGCCCGCACAGGTCGACCTCGACCGTCGGCGTGAACCAGCGCAGGTCGTGGTCGCCGTCGGGCCGGGGGACGAGGAACGCGGTCTCCGCGAGGTTCACCTCGGCGGCGACGGCCTGCATCCACGCCTCGGGCGCTGCCTGATCGAGCACCACGATGCCCGCGGGGTTGCCGGAGAACGGCTGGTCGGTGAAGGCGTCGACGATCGTGATGGGGTGCGGCATCGGGCTGACGCTAGGTCGGCTGACCGGGGGAGTTGGCGTGGGAAACGGCCGGATTGGCCTGCGGCTCCCCACGCCAACCCGGTGGGTGCGGTGGGGTCAGGCGCCGATGGTGCCCGGCTCGGCGACGTAGGGCTGGAAGAAGTCGTTGGCCGGCGCGCCCTCGAGGCTGAGGACGATCTGGGGGATCGCCGTCCCGTCGAGCTGCTCCCGGATGATGTCGGCGTGGCCGGCGTGGCGGGCCCACTCCTCGATCTGGTGGACGAGCAGGTACCGGGCCTTGGCCGGGCGGGCGTCGAAGATGCCGTGCCACGGCGCGGGCGGCTCGGTGATCTCGCCGTCGGGGTCGGTGGCCTCGATGGCGGCGAGGTACGCGGCGCGCGCCTCGTCGAAGGCAGCGAGGGTGCCGGCGCCGGTCTCGTCGTCGGTGAGGGCGAAGCTTCCGAGGTAGCGCTGGTAGGCCCCCTCGTCGAGCGGCCGCTCGTGGCCGCCGCCCGTGAGGCGCGCCGTGTTCTCGGTCATGCCGTAGACGGCGTGCTTCAGCAGGCCGCCGATCGACAGGGTGCTGCGGCACGGCGTCGACCGGGCCTGGTCCTCGGTGAGGCCGATGATGGCGGCGCGCAGGGCGGCGAGCTGCTGGTCGATGTAGCCGAGCAGGCCGGTGATCTCGTCGTGGGCGGCGGGTGCGTACATGGGGCGGTTCCGATCCGTCGGTGGGTTGGTGCGGCCATCATCCGCGCCGAAACCGGCCACCTGATGGCCGCTTTGCCGGATTCCTCGCAAAGGCGCTGCGGCCAGGTGGTTCAGGAAGCCGGCCAGCCCTGGCGGCGAGCTTCGTACATGGCGATCGACCCGGCGGTGGCCACGTTGAGCGAGCCGATGCGGCCGAGCTGCGGGATGAACGCCAGCTGGTCGGCGCCCTGGAGCACGGCGGTGGTCAGGCCGCGGTCCTCGTGGCCCAGCGCGAGGCACACCGAGCCGCTGAGGTCGGCACCGTGGAGGGGGACGGCACCTTCGGCCAGCTCGATGCCGACGACCCGGTAGCCGGCCGCCTTGGCCTCGGCCACCGCTGCCGCCGGCTGCTCCACTGCGTGGAAGGTGAGGTAGCGCTCGGAGCCGAGCGACGTCTTCTTCGTCCCGCCGACCTCGGGACCGGCCGTCTGCCCGCACAGCCACACGTCGTCGATGCGCAGGGCGGCGGCGGTGCGCAGGATCGATCCGACGTTGGCCGGCGTGGCCACCGAGTCGAGGAGCAGGGCGACGCGGCCGGGAGCCTGGCGCCGCCACTCGCGGTGGAGGCGCTTGAGATCGGTGCTGCCGAGGTTGCGGCTCACGACCGGGCCGCCACGTGCAGGATGCGGTACCCGCCGCGCGAGGCGGTGCGCTCGGTGGCCCAGCCCAGGTCGTCCAGCCACCGGGCCAGGGAGTCGGCGCCGAGGTGCTTCTGCACGACCAGCTCGGCCGTGCCGGTTCCGGGCGCGAGCCGGTCGAGCCAGGTGGTGAGCAGCTCGTGGAGCGCGGCCTTGCCGATGCGGATGGGCGGGTTGGACCAGACCTGGTCGATGACGAGGTCGGCGGGCACCTCGTCGGGCGCCGCCACCCGGACCTGCTCGCCGACGCCGTTGGCCTCGGCGTTGGCTCGGCACAGGTCGCGGGCCCGCTCGTTGACGTCGATCGCCCACACCTCGACGCCGGGTCCGCCTCGGAGCGCGAGGGCGACGGCGATGGGGCCGTAGCCGCAACCCACGTCGGCCAGAACACCGGTGGACGGCACGGGCGGGCCTTCGGCGAGGAGCGCCCGGGTGCCGTCGTCGACCCGGTCGGGGGAGAAGGTGCCCCGGTCGGTGGTGAGGGGGATCAGCCGGCCCTCCGGCAGGACCAGCTCGACGGCCTTCGGGGCCGACGGCGTCGACGGATCGGGCGAGAAGTAGTGGTCGGCCCGCTCGGGCTGGGGGGACGGCACGTCGGCGACGGTAGCCTGGCTCCCATGGCGCCCTACGAGATCCGCGTGATCGGAGACCCCGTCCTGAAGCAGAAGGCCGGCGATGTCACGGACATCGACGGCAAGCTCGTGCGCCTGGTCGACGACATGGTCGAGACGATGTACGCGGCGCCCGGCCTCGG
>DATMGQ010000114.1:0-9103 GCA_035555395.1 Acidimicrobiales bacterium | reverse complement strand
CCGAGAACGGACTGGACGACGACCAGGTCGACCACTTCCGCCGCCGGCTCCTCGGATCGCTCGATGACCTCGCCGAGCAGATCGCCGCCCACCAGAGCCAGGTCGAAGCGGTCCACAGCGCGCTGGTCGCGATCGACGCCGGCGTCTACGGGATCTGCCTGCGCTGCCATCGGCCGATCGGCTCCACGGCCCTGTCCGACGAGCCCACGACGAGGACCTGCACGTCGTGCGGCGGTGGCACGGCACGCCGGAGCCCGACGTCGTGCGAGGAGGCGGCGCGGTGACGGCCCAGGCCGTCGACCCGCTCGACGCCATCGCCGAGGTCCTGCTCGTACAGCTCGACGACCACCTCGAGGGCCTGGTCCGGAGCGATCGGGCGTCGGAGCGCCACCGGGCGGCGATCGCGGCGATCACCACGGCCCTGTCCCAGGTCCGGTCGGGGACCTACGGGACCTGCCTCGGCTGCGAGCGCCCGATCGAGGCCGCCCGCCTCGCCGTCGAGCCCGAGGCGAGCACGTGCGGGGCGTGCCGCCACCACCCCCGCGCCCTGATCGGGTAGCCGTCGACCCGACCAGGGCCTGAGGTCGCTAGCGCCGCTGCTCGGTGCACGTCCGGCAGCCGGACGCGGTGGGCACCACCTCGAGCCGTTCGATGGGGATGCGCTGCCCGCACCAGGTGCAGCACCCGTACGTGCCGTCCTCGATGCGTGCGAGCGCCTCTGCCAGCAACAGGTCGTGGGTGCGGTGGCGGGCGGCGCTGGTCTCGTCGTTGCCGAGCGGCGACACCCGGTCGCGGGCCATGGCCCGCAGGGTGTGCTCGAAGCTGCCGAGGCGCTCGGCGTCGTGCGCCCGTCGTCGGGAACCGGTGGTGGTCATGAGATCTCCTCGTGGGTTGGTGGGGTGGGGTGGCGTCGGAGCTGGGACGGGCGGGCGGTGCCGCACGGCGGGCAGCGCGTCGCCGACGGCGCCCGCTCGAGGCGGGCGAAGCCGATCGGCGATCCGCAGTCGGCGCACCGGCCGAAGCCCTCGTCGCCGATGGTCCGCAGCGCGGCGGCCGCGGACGAGAACTGGGTGCGGTTCGCCTCGATGTGGGAATCGAGCATGCGGCAGACGGCGTCGACCCCACCCGTCGGGGGACAGAGGCGGCGACGCAGCTCGCGGAGGTCCCGAGCCTGGGCGGCCAGGGACTCCATGCGCGCCACGAGACGCCGCTCGACCTCGTCGAGCTGTGCGTCGCTCAGGCCGGAACCGGCACGGTCGCGCTCGACGCGCCGTGCCGATCCGAGGGCGTGCTCCTCAGTGCCCATGGCCGTGCGGAGGGTCCTTGACGACGGACGCCAGCGCACCGAGCGCCGCCGAATCGGCGACGCAGGTGCACCGGTACCGGCATCCCTGACCGGCGCTGCGGGCCAGGACCCAGATGAGCACCAGCACCGCTGCGGCAACGAGCGCAGCGAACGCGAACAACAGCATGTCGAGACCACAGCTTCTGCGAGCAGCGGACAAGGTCCGTCGCCCAGCTCCAGCGGCCGACGCGGACCGCGGGCGCGGTCCTGGGGTCAGCTCAGCTGGGTCCGTGGGGGAGGCTCAGGGCCTCGGCGACGGGTCGTTCAGCGGAACGCCGGCGGCGCACCGACGAGCAGCGCCCACCAGTGCTCGGCGGGGTCGTACAGCCACCCGCGGACGACCGCTGGCGGCTGCACCGCATGCCCGGCGTGACCACGGCCGGCAGCGCGGGCTGCAGCAGACGGGGTCAGGCGCGACATGCGTCCGACCCTAGCCCGGCCCACCCCTCGAAGGGCCTCGGGATCGGGCCTCTCCTCGGAGGAGGATGGCCGCCGCCACGAGCGCTGTGCCGGTCGCGGCCCCGGCGACCACGTCGGTGAGCCAGTGGGCGCCGAGGACGATGCGGGAGGCGCTCACGAGCGCGGCCATGGTGGCGAAGCACACCAGCCCGGTCCGCAGCCGCCACCGGCCGGCCAGGACGAGGAACGCGGCCACCGCGCCCCAGAGCGCGGCGGCGGTCGTGGCGTGTCCGGAGGGGAACGAGTACCCGGAGAAGTCCCGCAGGGCGATGCCCTCGCCGGGTCTCGGCCGACCGACGAGGAGCTTCAACAGGTTCGTCGCCGAGGACGCCACCGCTGCGACCGGGACGATGACGAGGAAGGGGCGCCAGTCCTTCCGCACCGCGGCCCAGAGGACGCACACCGCGCCCACCACGAGCACGGCGGCGAAGGAGCCGGCGAGGGTGACCACCTCCATGGCGGCGATCAGCTGGTCCGTGCGGTGGGCGGCGACCCAGGTCGACAGGCTGACGTCCACCGACGTGGGACCGCCCAGCGTCATCGCCTGCACGGTCAGGGCCGCGACGACGGCGACGGCGCCGCAGGCCACCGCGACGAGGCACCGACGCATCCGCTCGGTCACGGCGCTCCGGACCCGTCGGGGCCTCGGTCAGCTCGGGCACGGTCCGGCACGATCTGGATGCGCACGCAGGGGCCCGGCTTTCGACGGCGGCAAGGCGAACGGGGCCGACCCCGGCACGTCGTCCCCGGAGCCCCGCTGAAGCAGCCAAGCACGTGGCGGGGGCGCGTCCAGCGTCACCGCCGCGAAGGGCGTCGGGTTCAGGCCCCCAACCCCGCCCCGGAACTTCGTATGGGGGAGCGCCAGGACAGGCGCTCTGGCATACGAAGTTCGGGGGGGGCGAGGTGGGGTCGAAGTTCGAAGTCCCGGGGGGGCTAGCGGGGTGGGATCACCGGGGCGAGGAGGTGGGCGTCGTGGTCGGGGCCCCAGTGGAGGGTGCAGGTGCCTCGCTTGGTGGTGCGGTAGTTGGCGGGGAACTGGCCGAAGAGGGGGTTGCGGGGCGACAGCCAGCGGCCGGCGACCACGAGCCGGAGGCGGTCGCCGCGCCGGAACTGCGTCGACGAGGCGCCGAGGGCGATGTCGACCGGGACGACCTCGCCGGGGTGGAGCGGGTCGCGGTGGGCGAAGCGGGGCACGGGCTGGAACGGGCGGGACCGGTCCTCGTCGAGGGCTCGGAGCGAGGCGGACAGCCACCCGGTGGTGACCCGGTCGCGGCCGTAGCCGTAGGAGCCCTCGAACGGGACGAAGCGGTCGCCCTGCCACTTCTCGACGCCGACGCACAGGTCGACGTCGTCGGTGCCGTCGACCGAGACGTGCAGCCGCAGCGCCATCGGCCCGGTGAGCTCGACGTCGTCGGCGAAGGTCAGGCCGAACCGGACACCGCCGTCGCGGATCGCGAACCGGATCGACCCGGCCTCGTCGGGGGCGGAGGTGGTGAGGCCGTCGGCACCGAGGAACAGGGGCGTCCACTCGGTGCGGGCGAGCGGCCACTCCTCCTCGGCGCGCACCTCGGTGATCTGGCCGGCGGACTCGCGCACCTCGAGCCGGACCACCGGGAGGACCGGGACGTCGGCGCCCTTGAGGTGGCGGTCGAAGAACTGGAGCTGCGCGGCCTTGGCGTCGTCGCGATAGAAGGCGCACCACTTGCCCTCGCGGTGCGTGTACAGGTGGCGTTCCGCGGAGCTGATGCGCTCGAACCCGTCGACGGATCCGCGGCTGTGGAGGTTGTTGTCCGAGAAGCTGCCGCACACGAGCGCGGGCACGTCGATGGCCGCGAGGTCCGGGGTGTGGTCGCGCCACCAGTCGTCGACGAGCGGCCGGTCGAGGCACGCATCGAGCAGCGAGTACGACTGGCGGGTCTGCTTCATGCCCTGTGCCCACAGCCGGAGGAACCCGACCTCGGGGTAGCCGCCGGGGCGGAGGAGGCCGCGGTACGGGTCGGTGAAGCCCTCCCACGGGGCGATCGCCTTCAGCGACGGCGGGCGCTGCGCGGCGCCGTTCCACTGCGACAGCGCCAGGTACGAGACGCCGACCATGCCGACGGCGCCGGTGCTCCACGGCTGGGCGCCGGCCCACTCGACGAGGTCGGCGATGTCCTCGCCCTCCTGTCGGGAGAGCAGGGACCCGGTCCCTTCGGACGTGCCCGCGCCCCGGAGGTCGCAGGTGACCAGCGCGTACCCCTGCTGCACCCACCAGGCCGGGTCGGGCGCCTCCCACGTGGTGAGCGACGAGTAGGTCATCGGGCTGGTCTGGCGCAGCACCCGGTACTGGAACGAGAGCTGGTAGCGGCCCCGCCGGGTCCGCTTCGGCAGCCGGTCCTTCCCGTAGGGGTGGGCGCAGAGCAGCACCGGGAACGGGCCGTCGCCGGGCGGGCGGTAGGCGTTCACCCGGAGGACGGTGCCGTCGCGGGTGGTGACCGGCGCGTCGTGGTCGGTGATCACCGAGCCGGGCTCCGGCTCGGTGACGGTGACCGGGACCTTCGCGATCCCGCGCAGGCGCACGAGCGCGTACCGGGCCCGTCCCGGGCGGCGCCACGGCGTGTCGGGCGCGGCCTGGTCGGCGCTCGTGGTGGTGGTCTCCATGTGATCCGTCCTCCCGCCTGACGGGCCTCAGCAGCTGGTGATCTCGGAAGGGGCGTTGGACTCGGCGTCGGCCTCGATGACGGCGACGGCGAAGATGCCGGCGACGACCATGACCAGTGCCCCGCCGAGGCCGTAGAGGTCCGAGCCGACGATGGCGGCGACGACGATGATCGCCGGACCGGCCTTCAGGACGCCGCGCTGTGAGAGCCGGCGGAGGACGGTGGTGTAGCCGGCCTGCATGGCGATGGCGGCGAGGGCGAGGCCGACGGCTTCGATGTCGGACTGCGAGGCGACGGCCAGGAGCAGGGCGGGGATGGCGCCGAACAGGATGCCGACGTAGGGGATGACGCTGGCGACGCCGAACACGACGCCGAGCACCAGCGGCGTCGGCAGGCCCGCCCACCAGGCGAGCAGCCCGCCGATCAGGCCGGTGGCGAGGCCGAGCGCCCCGGCGGTGATCACGTAGCGCTGGGTCAGCCAGGCGGCACGGGCCGCGATCTCGCCGACGTAGGCCTGGCGCTCCGGGTCGCTGATCTGCTTCTGGGCCCCATCGAGCATCGACGGCCCCCACACCAGGAAGAAGATGACGAGGATCCCGCTGATCAGGAACGCCGGCGCGGTCCCGGCGGCGTCCTGGAGGGTCGGCTCCGGCGCGACCCGTTCGGACGTCTGGTCGACCAGGTCCTCGACCAGTGACCCGAACCGCAGCTGGGCGAGGACGCCGTCCTCGCCGCCGCGCTCCTCGAGGTCGGCCGCGGCCGAGGGCAGCGACTGCTTGAGCTCGTTGAGCTGCCCCTGCACCTCGTGGGTGACGCCGAGCCAGAGGCCCACGACCGCGCCAGCGGCGATCAGCAGCGTGAGCACGATGCCGAGGCCCCGGGGCACCCAGCGGTCGAGCCGGTCGATGATCGGCCACAGCACGAGCGCGGTGACGGCTGCGGCCACGACCCACCCGATCGGCTGGCGCGCCGCGACGAAGACGTTGCGGGCGACGACGACCGCGACGATGGTCGCGATGGCGAGGACGACCGACGAGCCTGAGGCCCGCACCCGTCGTGCGGTCCACGCCGGGTGGTTCGCCGAGGTCGGTCGGGGCACGGTCGTAGGCTACCGACGATGACCGATTCGGGATCGGACGCAACGCCCTCGGCCCGCGACATCGGGATCGAGGACGGGCGCATCCTCGCGGTCGTCGACTGGCACTCGTACCTCCACCTCGCGCTCGGCGTCCTCTTCCTCCTGGTCGTGTCCGGCTTCGCCAGCTCCACCACCGATTCGCTCACCAAGATCGTCATCGGCGCGGTGCTGGCCCTGGCGCTCGACCGTCCGGTCCGGGCGCTCCAGGACCGGGGCATGTCGCGGGGTGCGGCCACCGGCGTCGTGAGCCTCACGCTCGTCGGCGCGCTCGTGCTGTTCGCCGTGTTCCTGATCCCGCCGGCGGTCCGCCAGGCGACCGCGTTCTCCGACGACCTGCCCTCGACGCTCGAGCAGTTCTACGACTTCCCGGTGGTGGGCGATCGGATCGCCGAGGCCGACATCGCCGCCAAGTCCGACCGGTGGATCGAGGAGCTGCCGGGCAGCGTCACCGCCGACAGCGTGAGCCAGACGATGAACCGGCTGGTGCTCGGCATCGCCAGCGTCGTCCAGGTCCTGTTGCTCACGCTGGCCTTCCTGCTCGACGGCGAGACCCTGGTGGCGCGCGCCCGCTGCGTCATCCCCGAGCACCTGTGGCGCCGCGTCGACCGGGGCGGCAACCTCGTCTACGACATCCTCGGCCGGTACTTCGCGGGCTCGCTGCTCCTCGCGGTGATGAACGGCGTCTACATCCTGGCGGTGGGCCTCCTGCTCGGCGTCCCGCTGATCGTGCTCGCCGCGATCTGGGTGATGATCACCAACCTGATCCCGCAGATCGGCGGGTTCCTGGGCGGTTCGGTGTTCGTCGTCCTCGCCCTCACCGAGGGGGCGCTCACGGGCGTGATCGCCGGCGCTGCGTTCATGGCCTACATGAGCGCCGAGAACTACTTCATCGCCCCGGCCATCGTCGGCAAGGCGGTCAACCTGTCGCCGCCGACGACGATGATCGCCGCCATCGTGGGCGGCACCGCAGCGGGGGTGCCCGGTGCGCTGGTGGCCACCCCGCTCGTCGGCTCGGTCAAGGCCATCTTCCTCGCCGTGCGCGACGACGCCGGCGAGCTGCGCCGCTCCCGGCCCGGCCCGGCCGTCGAGCCCGGCAGCACCTGACCCGGCCGGGTCCGGTCAGGGGTGCACCGCGGCGGCGCCGATCGCGTGGACGCCGCCGTCGACGTGGACGATCTCGCCCGACGTCGCCGGGAACCAGTCCGACAGCAGGGCGGTGACGGCTCGGGCCGCGGGCTCGGGATCGTCGACGTCCCAGCCCAGCGGAGCCCGTTCCGCCCACACCTGCTCGATGTCGGCGAAGCCCGGGATGCTCCGGGCCGCGACCGTGCGGATCGGGCCGGCGGCGACGAGGTTCACCCGGACACCGTCGGGGCCGAGGTCGCGGGCCAGGTAGCGCGACGCGGACTCGAGGGCGGCCTTGGCCACGCCCATCCAGTCGTACGCCGGCCACGCCACCGTCGCATCGAAGTCGAGGCCGACGATCGACGCGCCGGGCCGCAGCAGCGGGCGCACCGCCCGGGCCAGGGCGGGCAGCGAGTAGGCCGACACCTGCACGGCGGTGGCGACGTCGTCCCAGCTGGCGGCGAACAGCCCGTCGTCCTGGCCGAGGCAGGTCTCGGGGGCGAAGCCGATGGCGTGGACCACGCCGTCGAGCCGGTCGACGTGGGCCGTCAGGCGGTCGGCCAGCCCGGCGAGGTCCTCCGCGCTGGTGACGTCGAGGTCGATCACCGGAGCCTCGACCGGGAGGCGGCGGGCCGCACGTTCGGTCAGCGAACGGGCCCGCCCGAACGAGCTCAAGACGACCGTCGCCCCCTGCTCCTGGGCGAGGCGGGCGCAGGTGAAGGCGATGGACGACGGCGTGAGGACGCCCGTCACGAGGACGGTGCGGTCGGCGAGCAGCACGGGGGCTCCTGGGGTCAGAGGGGTTCGTTGGCGTGGCGGCGGTCGGGCAGGGCCGGGCGCTTCGTGTGCAGCCGGCCGAGCGCGGCGGCGAGCAGGCGGCGGGTGTCGGCGGGATCGATCACCTGGTCGACCAGGCCGCGCTCGGCGGCCAGGCGAGGGGAGAGGAACTTGGCCTGGTACTCCTGCTCCAGTTCGGTCCGGCGGGCAGCGGGGTCGTCGGCGGCGTCGAGGTCGCGCCGGTTCAAGATGGCGACGGCGCCCGGCGCCCCCATCACCGCGATCTCGGCGGTGGGCCAGGCCAGGACGAGGTCGTTGCCGGTGGTCCGCGAGTCCATGACGATGTAGGCGCCGCCGTACGCCTTGCGGAGGATCACGCCGAGGCGGGGGACCGTGGCCGCCGAGTAGGCGTGGACGAGCTTGGCGCCGTGGCGGATCATGCCCCGCCACTCGAGGTCTCGGCCCGGCTCGTACCCGGGCGTGTCGACGAAGGTGACAAGGGGGAGGCCGAGGGCGTCGGCGCCCTGCACGTGCCGGGCCGCCTTGCCCGACGCGTCGATGTCGATGGTGCCCGCCCGGACGCACGGCTGGTTGGCCACGATGGCCACCGAGCGGCCGGCGAGGCGGGCGTACGCGGTGACGACGTTGGGTGCGTGGTCGGCGTGGACCTCCAGGACCGAACCCTCGTCGAACACGTCGTCGATCACGTCGCGCACGTCGTAGGCCCGGGTGGGCTCGGCCGGGACGGCCGCGGCGGCCGCGGTGCAGCGGCGGGTGACCGGGTCGGGTCCGGGCCGCACCGGCGCCTCGGCGAGGTTGTTGTCCGGGAGGTGGTCGAGCAGGTCGGCGACGGCCCGGAGCGCATCGTCCTCGTCGTCGGCGACGAGCGAGGCGAGGCCCGATCGGGTGGCGTGGACGGGGGCCCCGCCGAGCTGGTCCGGTTGCACCAGCTCGCCGGTGACCCGCTCGACCGGGCGCGGGCCGTTCACGTACGCCGTGGCGTCCCGGGTGACGACGACGTGGTCGGCCAGGCCGATGAGCGGCGCCAGGCTCCCGTGGACCGGGCCGCTCACCACGAGCAGGAGCGGGACCACGCCGGAGAGGCGCACGCTCCGGGCGGCCACCCGGCCCCAGGCGGCGAGGGCGTCGAACCCGTCGGCGGCCACGGCCACCGAGCGGACGACGCCGACCACCGGGCAGCCGATCTGCTCGGCGAGCGCGAGGGCGCGCGCCGCCACCTCGGCCTCGGCCGCGCCGGAGCTGCCGGCCTCTCGGCCGTCGACGTGGAAGAAGGCGACGGTGCGGCCGTCGATCTCGCGCAGGTCGGCGTGGGCAGCGTCGGGGCGGTCGGCGCCGATCGGGGTCGGCGGGAGCGCGTGGTCGATCGCGGTCACCGGGCGACGGGCACCTCAGGCACCGTCCGGCACGAGGACCAGCGAGGCGTTGTGCCCGCCGAATCCGAAGCTGTTCGAGAGCGCCGGCGCGGCGGCGATCGAGCGGGGCTCGGCGCGGACGAGGTCGATCTCGCCGGGGACGTCGGTCTCGACCAGGTTCGCCACCGGGGGGACGGTGCCGGCCCGGGCCGCGAGCAGCGCCAGGATCGCCTCCACCGCGCCGGTC
>DATMGQ010000113.1:0-2026 GCA_035555395.1 Acidimicrobiales bacterium | reverse complement strand
GACATCCTCGCCGGGCGCAACGCCCTGGTCGACGCCGCGTACGCCGCGGAGGCGCTCGGCGACCGTGACGCCGTGGCCGAGGCCCTGCTCCTGCTCAGCCCGATCGACCTGTGGGCCGCGATCGACTGGTCGCTCTCCGATGCCCGTGCCGTCGCCCTGATCGAGCGGATGCTCGCCGACGAGCCGAGCGACCCGACGCCCGTGGGCACCGCGCTCCGGGCCGCGCTGTCTGCCGAGATCGTCTACAGCGATCCGGTCCGCGCCGCCGAGCTGTCCGGCCAGGCCGTGCTGGAGGCCGAGGTCCACGGCGACCCGCAGCTCCTGCAGCGGGTCCTCCTGATGCGGTACTGGGCGATCTCGTCGCCTTCGGCGTGGGAGGAGCGCGAGGCGATCGGGGCCCGCCTCGTCGAGCTGGTCGGGACCGGCGCGCTGCCCGCGTCGTTCGCGCCGCTCGCCCACCTGGCCGGCGTGTCGGCCTCGTTGCCCGAAGGCCGTGTCGACGAGGCCGAGTCGGCCCTCGCCGCGGCCCGGTCCGTCGTGGATCCGGGTCGGACCCCGGTGGCGTGGATGCACCTGCTGTGGGCCGATGCGTCGCTCGCCCTCCTGCACGGCGATCTCGACCGGGCGCTCGGGCTCGCCGACCAGCTCGGCACGGCGGCCTGGCGCGTCCGGCGGTTCACCGCGGAGTTCTCACGCGCCGCGATGCGCTCCGCCGTGCTCGCCGAGACCGGTCGCATCGACGAGGCGCTCCGAGCCTTCGAGCCCCTCAACCACCCGCCCTACGACCAGTCGTCGCAGTGGCTCCTCGCCTGGTACCTGGCGAGCGACGGCCGGCTCGAGGAGGCTGCCGCCGCCCTCGGCCGCTGGGACGGACCGATCCCCGATGACTGGTTGACGATCGCCGCGGCCACCTCCGGCACGCTGGCCGCGGCGACCGTCGGCGACGTCGCCTTCCTCCGGCGCCACCTCCCTGCGATCGAGCCCCTCGCCGGGAAGCTGGCCGTGATCGGCAACGGCGGCCCGTGCTTCGGGCCGGTCGACCTGGCCCTCGCCCTCGCCTACGAAGCGCTCGGCGACCTCGCGGCCTCCCGCCGTTCGGCCGCGTCGGCCCACGAGCTGGCCGAGCGCATCGGCGCGGTCCGCTGGCTGCCGCGCATCACCGCGCTCGAAGCGCGCCTCGACGAGGGCTGACCGCTCCCGGGAACCGGGTCAGCGCAGCGCCTCGACCGGCAGTGCATCCGGCTTGGTGAGGATCTCGTCCACCAGGCCGTAGGCCACCGCGTCCTCGCCGCGCAGGATGAAGTCCCGGTCGATGTCCTCGGCGATGCGCTCCAGGGGCTGGCCGGTGTCCTCCGCGAGGGCGAGGGTCATGCGCTCCCGCATCAGCACCATCTCCTTCACCGCCAGCTCCATGTCCTTGGTCTGGCCCTGGGCGCCGCCGTGCGGCTGGTGGATCAGGACCCGCGAGTTCGGGAGCGCGAAGCGCTTGCCGCGCGTGCCGCCCGCCAGGATCACCGCGGCGGCCGACGCGGCCTGGCCGATGCAGAACGTCGCCACGTCGCACCGCAGGAGCTGCATGGTGTCGTAGATGGCGAACAAGGCGGTCATGTCGCCGCCCGGCGAGTTGATGTAGAGCCGGATGTCCTTGCCCGGGTCCTCGGCCTCGAGGTGGAGCATCTGGGCGATGATCAGGTTGGCGACGGTGTCATCGAGCTGGGTCCCGAAGAAGATCAGCCGCTGGTTCAGCAGCCGGGACCAGATGTCGAAGGCACGCTCGCCCTTCGCGGTCTGTTCGATGACGGTCGGCACGAGCAGGCTCATGGGGTTCTCCTCAAACGCAACTGTTGAGTTGCGAATGTAGCCGATCGGTGATCGTTCGCAACCCGTTGATTGCACGTCGTCCGCTCGCCGCCGTCCTCGACGTCGACACCGAGCCGCTGAGCTGCACCACCCTCGGTCGCCGCGGCCAAGGACCTCATGGCCGATGCCTTCCTCGCCGCCGTGATCGTGAAGGGCCGCGACGTGG
>DATMGQ010000112.1:0-7063 GCA_035555395.1 Acidimicrobiales bacterium | reverse complement strand
GTGATGAAGCGGGCGTGGTCCGAGCAGAGGAAGGCGACGACGGCGCCGAAGTCCTCCGCCCGGCCGACGACGCCCGTCGGGATCGAGCGGCCGGCGTCGTCGATGTTGCCGGCGTGGAGCTGCTTCATGCGGTCGGTGGCGTGGACGCCCGGCTGCACGCTGTTGACGGTGACGCCGTGGCGGGCGATCTCGGTGGCCAGGGTCTTGAGGAACCCGGTCACGCCGGCGCGGGCGGTGTTCGAGAGGATCAGGTTGGCGACGGGCTGGCGCACGCTGTGGGAGGTGATGGCGATGATGCGGCCCCACCCCTGGTCGACCAGCGACGGGACGGCGGCCTGGCACATCGCCACGGTCGAGAGCAGGTTGAGCTGGAGGGCCGCGAGGTAGGCGTCGAGCGGCGTCGACGCGAAGTTGCCGGGCGGCGGACCGCCGGCGTTGGGCACGAGGACGTCGATGCCGCCGAGCGCGGTGATCGCGCGGCCCACGAAGCTGGTGGCCCCGTCGGCGGTGCCCACGTCGGCCACCAGCCCCACGTGGTCGCCGGTGGGCACGGCGGGCAGCGACTCGAGCGCGGCGTCGACCTTGTCCTGGCTGCGGCCGCAGATCGCGACCTGCACGCCCTCGGCGGCCAGCGCGTGCGCCGACGCCAAGCCCAACCCGGCGGACGACGCCGCCACCACCGCCCGCTTCCCGCTGATCCCGAGGTCCATGCCGTCGACCCTACGACGGGTGCCTCGGTTCTTGTCGTCGTTCGACAGCCAGGAGGTGTCGTTCGACGACAGGTTCGGCAGCGGCCTGGTTCTTGTCGTCGTTCGACAGCCAGGAGGTGTCGTTCGACGACAGGTTCGGTACCGGCCTGGTCCTCGTCGCCGTGCCGACCGGTGGTCGGGACGGGGTCTGGGGCGGCTGGGTTAGGTTCGCTGGCCGTGGACGCACGTGAGTTCCTGGGCCTGCAACCGACCCACAACCCGCACCGCTGGCACTTCCCCGTGACGCCGGGCCTGTCCACCGGCGGCGGGTTCCTGTTCGGCGGCTGCGGCCTCGGTGCGGCGATCGCCTCGCTCGAGGGCACCACGGACCGCCCGCTCGTGTGGGCGACGGCGCAGTACCTGTCGTACGCCAAGCCGGGATCGGTGGTCGACGTCGACGTCACCATCGCGGTGTCGGGCCGCAACAGCACCCAGGCCCGGGCGGTGGGCCACGTCGCTGATCGCGAGATCTTCACCGTGAACGCCGCCCTCGGGGCGCGGGGCCTCGACATCGACGAGACGTACGTGGCGCCCATCGACGTGCCGCCGCCGGACGAGTGCGACCCGCGTCCGCTGCGCATACCGGGCGAGGAGTCGATCATGAGCCGGCTCGACCTGCGGCTCGCCAGCGCCAAGTCGTGGGAGGAGCTGATCGGCCAGCCGGCGGCGGGCGGGCGCTCGGCGCTCTGGGCCCGCTTCCCCGACATGCTCGAGCCGTCGGCCTCGGCCCTCGCCATCCTCGGCGACTACGTCCCGTTCGGCATCGGCCAAGCGCTGGGTGCGTTCGCCGGGGGCAACTCGCTCGACAACACGCTGCGCGTGGTGCGGATCGTGCCCACCGAGTGGGTGCTGCTCGACATCCAGGTCGACGGCATCGCCAGCGGCTTCGGCCACGGCACCGTGCGCCTCTACGCACAGGACGGCACGCTGATGGCCACGGCCAGCCAGTCCACGATCGTCCGGTTCTGGGCCGAGGAGCGGCCCGGCACCCGGGCCCAGGCCGACCACACCGCCGACGCAGCCGCGTCCGACCAGACCGCCGATGCCGCCTCGAGCGGTGCAGAGGAGTCGACATGACCTACCAGGGCTACGGCATGACCATCCCCTTCATGGGGGTCCCGCTCCACGAGCAGGGCGACTGGATCCGGGAGCTGGCCGACCTCGGCTACACCGACGTGTGGTCGAGCGAGGCCGACGGCGCCGACGGGTTCACGCCCCTTGCGCTCGCCTCGGTGTGGGCGCCGTCGCTGCGCCTCGGCTCGGCCATCGTCCCCGCCTTCACCCGCGGCCCGGCGACGATGGCGCAGTGCGTGGGTGCGCTGGCCGACGCCGCGCCGGGCCGGGTGGCGTTCGGCATCGGCACGTCGTCGAACGTGATCGTCGAGCGCTGGAACGACATCCCGTTCGAGGAGCCGTACAAGAAGACGCGCGACATGGTCCGCTTCCTCCGCACGGCGCTCACCGGTGAGAAGGTCAAGGCCGACTACGACACGTTCTCGGTCAACGGGTTCAAGCTGAGCGCGGTGCCGCAGGAGCAGCCGAAGATCCTGATCGCCGCCCTGCGCCAGGGGATGCTGCGCCTGGCCGGTGCCGAGGGCGACGGCGCGATCGTCAACTGGCTGGGCGCAGACGACGTGCCCACCGTGGCGCCCTTCGTGCACGAGGGCGGGCCCGACAAGGAGATCGTGGCCCGCATCTTCGTGGCGCCCACCACCGATGCCGCGCTGGTGCGCGACTGGGGCCGCCGCCTCATCGCCGCGTACCTCACCGTCCCGGTGTACGCCGAGTTCCACCGCTGGCTCGGCCGCGGCGAGCTGCTCCAGCCGATGTGGGACGCGTGGGCCTCGGGCGACCGGGCCGGTGCGCTCGAGCACATCCCCGACGAGCTCGTCGACACGCTGATCGTCCACGGTTCGCCGGAGGCGTGCCGCGAGCACATCGGCCGCTACCAGGCCAACGGCATCACGACACCGGCGCTGGCCGTCCTCCCGTTCGGCGTCGACCAGCGCCAGGCCATCCGCGACCTCGCCCCGCGGTAGCGCCGGTCAGGTCTCGGCCCTCGCCGACGCCAGCTGGTCGCGCCGGTGGTCGACGCTGCCGTCGAACCGCATCAGGCCGTGACCCGGGCGGCGTAGGCGGGCAGGGACCGGATCGTGGTGGCGACCTGTTCGGCGACCTTGGCGCCGCTGCGGATGTCGGCGATCCACTGGGCCAGCTCGGCCTTCGGCGGCATGGTGCGGAGCATCCCGAGCCAGATGGTGATGGTGTCGACCTGCGGGGCGAGGAAGCGCCGGCCCTCGTTGGACTCGCTGAAGTTGGTCATCACGTCGCCGCGGGTCTTGGCCTTGGCGTCGAGCTTGCCGGTCCAGTAGGCGAGGCCGGCCGGGTCCGGGTCCCGCTCGAAGATGTTCTGGTAGATCAGCGTCACGAACTGCTGGTTCGTCTTGGCCCCGTACTTGGTCTGGAACTCCGGGCTCTGGGCGAACTTGGACGCCACCTGGGCGAGGGTCGCGCCGGCGGCGAGCTTGTTCGTCCAGTACTGCATCCCGCTGGGATCCGGGGCCCGCAGGAAGAACGCCCAGTAGAGGCGGATGAGCGGGGCCCGCTTGGCGCTCCACGACGTGCTGCGGGCCTTGGCCGCGATGAGGCCGTCGGGGGCGTGGGCCCCGGTCTGGAGCAGGACGGCGTCGGCGTCGATGGCGGCGGTGGTGGGCGCCGCCGCGGACGGGCCGAAGTCGATCAGCTGCTGCTTCGCGAAGGCCTTGGCCGAGCCGAACGGGGCGAGGTCGACGCCGAAGTCCCGGACGAACGAGTCCCAGGTGCCGTTCGTGTCGCCCGGCACCAGGTCGGTGGCGCTGCTGATGAAGGCGACGACGCGGCCGTCGCTCGAGAGGTCGGAGCCGTAGATGGTCTCGTCGTTCCCGGCGGCGACGCCGTTCCACCGGCGGCTCGCCAGGTCGGTGCGATCGAGGTCCAGGTCCCGGCGGAAGGTGTCCTCCTCGCCGTTGGCGTCGGCGGCGTACAGGTTCGACGCCTTCGACGTGAACGACACGTACCGGCCGTCCGGCGTGATCGACGGGCTGGCGGACCCGCCGTTCGCCTCGGCGCCCGAGGAGCTGACCGAGACCCGGGCCACCGCGCCGGTCTGGCGGTCCTTGCGGAAGATGTCGTAGGCCGCGTTGTCGTCGTCGGCGACCAGGTTGGTGGCTGAGGACGTGAACGCGACGTAGCGGCCGTTGGAGGACAGGGCCGGGCTCTGGGTGTCGCCGTTCGACGCCTGGCCGCCGGCGGTGGTGCTGACCAGTTGCGTCGTGTTCGACGTGAGGACCCGGACGAAGATGTCGCCCTGGCCGTTCACGTCGCCGCTCACCAGGTTCGTCGAGGCGGAGTGGAACGCCACGACCCCGCCGTCGTCGGAGATCGACGCCTGGAACGACGTCCCGTTGCCGATGGTGCCGCCCGACGACCTGCTCACGATGGTCGTGCTGTCGCTGTCGATCTTGCGCAGGTAGATCTGGCCGGGGGTGGCGGAGCCGAGGTTCGTGCTGTCGCTCGAGAAGGCGACCCGGTTGCCGTCGGCGGAGATGCCGCAGGGCGAGCGGTCGGCGCCCTGGTTGCCGGGCTTGCCGCCGTCCTGGCTGACGAGCACCGTGGCCTTGGTCTGGAGGTCCCGGCGGAACAGCTGCTTGGCGACGGGGCCGGCGGCCCCGGTCCCCGTGGCGTTGAAGACGAGGTAGCGGCCGTTCGGGGTCACGTCGCACAGCCGGCCGCCCTCGGGCAGCAGCGTGTCCTCGTCGAGGAGGCTGACGAGCTCGGTCCGGCCGGTGAGGCGGTCCTTGCGGTAGACGTCGACGTCGCCGTTCGTGTCGGCGGCCACCACCGCGGCGCCGGTGCTGAAGAAGACGTACCGGCCCGTCGCGTCGAGGCGGGGGTCGTCGTACTGGCCCAGCGCGAGCTGGCCGCCCCCGGTCGCGGTGCTGACCCGGCTGGTGATCGGGATCGACGTCGTGATCGCCGAGGCCGGTGGGGCCGGCAGGGCCAGCAGCCCCACGGCCGCCGCGCCGGCGAGCACTCCGGCGCGCACGCGCCGTCGCTTGGTGGTGTCCATCATCTTCCCTCCTGTGGTGCCCGCCAGGGCAGGTGCATGGTGCAGTGGTGCAGTGGTGCGGTCGGTTCAGCTCGTGGCCGACCAGGGGAGCGGGTCCCGGTCTGGGGGGACCCACGTGCGCCGGGCCTCGGCGGAGCCGAGGGCCTCGGGCGTCCAGTGGCGAAGCGGCGCCTCGCGCTGGCAGCGCGGGTCGGCCAGCAGCGCGGCGGTCGTCGGGGGTGCGGCATCGGCCACCGCCTCCACGAAGTACCGGGTGATCGTCTCGTGGTAGCCGCCGTGGTGCGCCAGGACCCCGACGCGCTCGTTGTGGGCCGGGATGCGGGTGCGGAGGTCCGCCAGGACCTCGTCGGGCGCGGCGGTCTGCAGCAGGTGGTGGCAGACGACGAGGTGCGCCGGGTGGGTCCACGCCTCGCGGGGCAGCGTGCCGGTGAGGAAGCGGGCGACGAGCTCGTCGGCGTCGGTGGGGGTGGGCGATCCGGGCACGGCGTCCAGCCTGGACGAGGTGGCGCCGCGGGTGGCGCGGAAGATCCGCTGGTCAGCGCCTCGGGGCCGTGGAATCCTCGGCCACATCGGCAGAGGCCATGGAATCCACGGTCTCGACGACGGATCCCATCGGCTGGAGTAGCCTCGGCCGTGATGTCCACGAGCCTCGACGCCATCGACCAGGCGCTGGTCGAAGCGCTCTGCGTCGACGGGCGCGCCAGCTACCAGGAGCTGGGCAAGACCATCGGGCTGTCGCCCACGGCCACCGCCGATCGGGTCCGCCGCCTGGTGCGCACGGGGGTCATCCGCGGCTTCCGGGCGGTCGTCGACGCCGAGCACATCGGCCGCACGGTCGAGGCCGCCATCGACGTGCGCCTCGAGGTCGGCACCGACCGCGACGAGTTCGTGGCCGTGCTGCGCGCCCACCCGGCGGTCGTCGAAGCCGTCCACGTGACCGGTCACTTCGACTACCAGCTGCGCGTCTTCTGCTCGGGAACGTCGGAGCTCGACGCGGTGCTGGGCTCGCTCAAGAGCAACGGCATCGTCGTGGAGACCGCCACGCGGGTCCTGCTCCACCGCATCCCGGGCCTGGATCCGCTCGGCCTCAGCCTGGACACCGGCCCCGACCTCGTCGCCGGCCGTCCGCAGGTCCCCGGCTGGGGCTGATCCCCGCCCGCAGCTGCGGCCCGCCGCGCGCTCGACCGGTCAGGCTGGCCGGGCCGTGTGACGGCTGCAGGTCCGCGGTCTGAACGGCGTCCACGCTCGTCCGTCACCCTGTGGTCAGACGGGCGTCACCTCCCGTCAAGGTGGAAGTCGTTGGCAGGAAACTGCGCGGACCACGACGCGAAATTGACGCTCCGTAGGTTCCGCACTGCTCACACAAGCTGGTGCGGGCCTGAGAGGAGATTGTTCAACATGTTGGGAACAACGCGGCTTCGGCCATTCATGGCGGTCGCAGCAGTCGGAGCGCTCGCATTCATCGCCGTGGGATGCGGATCGAGTGATTCATCGGGCAGCTCGGGTGGGGGTGGGGAGTCCGCTTCGGGCGACACCTGCGTCGACGGCGACACCGTCAAGCTCGGCTTCTTGAACTCCACCTCGGGTCCCATGGCCATCAGCGAGCAGACGGTCCGCGACTCCCTCATCTTGGCGGCCGACGAGATCAACGCCGACGGCGGGATCATGGGCAAGCAGATCGAGTACGTCGAGGAGGACGGCCAGAGCGAGCCCACGGTCTTCGCCGAGAAGATCAACAAGCTGCTCACGGAAGACCAGGTCGAAGCGGTCTTCGGCGGCTGGACCTCGGCCTCCCGCAAGGCGATGCTCCCCGTGGTGGAGGGGGCCAACGGCCTGCTCTTCTACCCGGTCCAGTACGAGGGCCTCGAGGCGTCGGAGAACATCTACTACACGGGTGCGACGACCAACCAGCAGATCATCCCGGCCATGGACTTCCTGAAGGAGCAGGGCGTCGAGACGCTCTTCCTCGCCGGTTCCGACTACGTGTTCCCCCGGACCGCGAACAAGATCATCAAGCAGTACGCCAAGGAGCTCGGCATCGAGATCGTCGGTGAGGAGTACGTGCCGCTCGACAGCGACGATTGGACGACGCAGGTCGCCAAGATCGCAAAGGCCAAGCCGGACTTCGTCTTCAACACCATCAATGGCTCGTCGAACGTCGGCTTCATCAAGGCCTACTACGAGGCCGGTCTCGGCCCGGACAACT
>DATMGQ010000111.1:0-39726 GCA_035555395.1 Acidimicrobiales bacterium | reverse complement strand
TCGGATCTGAGGCCACACAAGGGCGCGATCGATTGCGGAGCGCCCGATCGAGGACTAGGGATGAGGCCGAGGCAACGACCATGATCCCCCCGACCGGTCCCCTGCGGCGCACTGAACGGTCCGCCGGCCGAGCACTCGCTCCCGCGCGCCCGGTCGATCTGGTGGCCGCCGAGGACGAGGCCGTCGCCGCCCGGACCATCCCGAGGGGGCGCGGTCCCGAGGACCCGGACCGCTCGCCGGGGATCGACCCGGAGGTGTGGCTCGACCACGTCCGCCTCGCCCGCCACCGCGACCCGGCCGCCCTGGCCCGCCTCGCCCGCGCCTACGACCGCTACGCGCACGGGCTGGCGCGGAAGGTGCACCGCCACCACCGTTCGTCCGAGGACGTCGACCAGGTCGCGCTCGAGGCGCTCGTGCAGGCGCTGCTGCGGTTCGATCCCGAGCGGGGCGTGCCGTTCCCGGCGTTCGCCACCCCGCACATCCTCGGGGCCGTCCGCCGGTACTACCGGGATCACGGCTCGATGATCCGGATGCCGCGCGGCGCCCAAGACGTCGCCGCCGCCGAGCAGGCCGCGGTGGGCCGCTTCGTCGCATCCACCGGCCGCACGCCCACCCCCGCCGAGGTGGCCGCCGAGCTCGGCATCGGCGTCGACCTGCTCATCGAGGTGCACCTCGCGCTCCAGGCCCGCACGACGGTGTCGATCGAGGCGGCCACCGCCGACGACCGGCCGCTCGACGAGGCGCTCGGCCGGCTCGACGGCGGCTTCGCCCTCGCCGAGGACCTGCTGGCGCTCACCCGGGCCGTCGAGCCCCTCGACGACACCGAGCGGGACCTGCTCCACCGGTACTTCTTCCAGGTGCAGTCGCAGGCCGAGATCGCCCGCAGCCTCGGCATCAGCCAGATGCAGGTCTCCCGGCTCCTCGCCGGGATCGTCCGCCGCCTGCGGGTGGCGATGGCGACGCCGAGCTTCGCCCGGGCCACCTTCGATCCCCCGGTCCCCCGGGGGCGGGGAGCGCCACCCGCCTGAGCGGTCGGAGGGGTGGTGCCGTGGGCGAGTGGAGGGGGCTCGTCCACGGCACCGTGCACCCCGGCCGGCCATTCCCTCCGTTGGCGGGCCGGCCGGGGCGTGTGCGCCTCAGCGCACGATCCGTCCCCCGTACTCGGAGGAGGCGATGATGTCGACGACGGTGACCGCCGTCGACGCCTTGGCCAGCTCGGCCGCCAGCTGCGACGCCGTGGGCAGGCGCTGGAGCATGTGGCGGTAGACGATGACGGCCTCCACCCGGCGGGCGCTGGTCCGGCGGTACTCCGACGACTCGCTGAACTGGGTCATCATCGTGCCGCGGGGGAACCCGGTGCCCAGCTTCTTCAGCCAGTACGCCTTGCCGCCGCTGTCGGGCGCCCGGTTGAACAGGTTCTTGTACACGAGGTTCACGAACCCCTCGTCGGTGAGGGGGCCGTACCGCCGCTTGAACTCCGAGGATGCGGCGAACCGGCGGGAGATGGCCTCGAGCGACTGGCCGGAGCGGAGCTGCCGCAGCCAGTAGTCGTACCCGGACCGGTCCGGGGCCCGCAGGAAGTAGGCGAAGTAGAGCCGGGTGACCCGGGCCTCCGGTCCGGTGCCGTCTCCGGCCGCCACCGTCGGGTCGGCGAAGTACGGCGCGGCGAGCACGACCTGCGGGCCCGACGCCCCGTTGTTGACGAACGCCGTCCTCGCCGCCGACTTCTCGCCGGCGGTGGCGTTGCGGCCGAGGAAGTCACGGGCCTGCTGGTCCGCGAACGACTCGGGGGAGTTGAACGGGAGGTAGGCGTTGGGCGTGACCGCCATGCTGTCCGCGGCCGGTCCGGTCGTGCCGCCCGCCACCGCCTGGACGTGGAACACCCGGCTCACGTTGTTGGGTGCGGTGATCTGCTGCACCGTGCCGGTGGCCGAGGCCGGGAAGTCGGCGAGCGCCGACGGCAGCGCCGGCGTGGCCGTGACCCGGTAGTGGTCGATCGGCAGGTCGCCGGGCGTCGCCGCGGTCCACTTGAGGAAGACCTTGTCGATCCCCGCCGTGGCCGTCACCCCGCTGGGGGCCGTGGGTCCGACCCGGACCAGCCCCTGGGCGTGGTGCCAGTAGTGGAGCGACACGCTGTCCGATGCGATCACCACCAGGCCGGTCTGCGTGCTCACCGGCTGCTTGGTGCCGCTGGTGTCGTTGATGTGACCGGTGGTGGGCCGGCTCATCACCTTCTCGCCGAGCCCGGCGCCGAACGACAGCGTCGAGAGCGGTGCGGACTTCCGGTAGATCACGCCTCCCGCCTCGCCGTCGCCGCCGGCGACCTCGGGCCCGGTGGCGAACACCTCGGCCGTCTGGTGGGTCGTGTCGATCTGGATCACCGGCCGGGTCGTGTTGGTCGACCCGATCCAGGCGGTGTGGTGCGACCACGTACCGGCGCCGTCGCGGTGCAGCACCACGATGAGCGGGTTGCCGCCGGCGTCCGTGCGGGTCTTGACCGCGGCGTACACCTGGCCGTCCACGGCCTTGAGGTTGACGTGGTCGTCGCCCACGCCGGGGCCGGTGTACACCGCCTCGGCGGCCGACCAGAAGGTCGGTCCAGCTCCGTTGTTGGCGTGCGAGAACCAGAACCCGTCGTGGCCGACCGCCTGGTCGCTCCACATGATCCCGACCCGGTTGCCGAAGGTGACGATGCTGGCGATGTCATCGGCACTGGTCGTCGCGTTCGGGTCACCGAGGGCGGCGGGCGCCGACCAGGTCGATCCGCCGTCGACCGAGCGCTGCCAGTACACCTTCGAGGCCTGGACCCACGCCGCCCAGAGGACCCCGCTGCCGTCGATGTCGATCGACAGCGACTCCATCTGGAAGTCGTTCAGGACCTTCGGGAACCCGGCGACCTTGGTGTAGGTCTTCGTGGCCGGGTCGTACGTGAACTTGGTGATCCACGTCTTGTTCGAGTTGCTGATCTGGGCCTCGCCGGTGGCGTTGCCGACGAACTTGTGCGAGGACACGTAGAGCGTGTTGCCCGAGGAGACGACGTCGACCTTGGTGGTGCCGCGGTCGTCGACCAGGGTCGCCGTCGGCGCCCAGGTCCCGTTCGTCAACCGGTAGATGTAGTGATCGGCGTTCGGGCGGCCGGTGGCCGACGGGGTGCCGGTCTTCAGCAGGACCGCGTACCAGGAGCCGTCCTGGAACCAGACCTTGCTCTCCGCCTTGGACACCGTGGGGTTGGTGGCCTCGACGTAGGCGTGGTCCTCGGTGCCGATGTCGCCCGGCGCCGCCGAGGCGTCGCTGCCCGCCAGCGCGAGCGGCAGGAGCCCCACCGCCACGGCAGCCGCGACGACGAACCGGCGGCCTCGTCGCCGCGGCTGCGTCCGCGTGGTGTGGGGATGCGATCGGAACGCGGACCCTCCGGCCGCGCGACCGTCGCGCTGATGCGCACGTGTCGTCATGGGAACCCTCCAGTCACCGCGCCCGTTGGGGCGTCGGCTCAGTGTCGGACCGGATGGGCGACCCGAGCGACCACCGCCGGGGTGAGGGTCGCTACGCCTTCTGTGCGACCACCGCCGATCGGTCTGGCCGTACCGTCGACCCATGCTTCGAGGGCCGAGCACCTGATGGGACGCGAGACCACGGTCCTCGCCCTCGCCGCGGTGCTCGTCGGGCTCGCCGTGCGCCGGCTGGTGCACCTGACCGAGCAGCGGGGAGCGCCCGGGATCGGCCAGCAGACCGCCTTCGGGCTGTGCTGCGGGCTGCTCGGAGCGATGGTCGCCGCGGTCCCCTACGCCGACGTCGTGCCCGACGGGTGGGAGCGGACGCTGCTCGTCGGCATCGGGGCGGCGCTCGCGGCGATCGCCTGCTCGGGGATCGTGAAGCGGGTGCGGAGGCGGCGGCAGCGGCTGGCGGCGGTGCCGGTCACCGGCCGACGAGGCGCCGCAGACCCGGCGCATCGCGCTGCTCGACCATCCGCAGGCACAGCGGCCCGTAGTGGCCCGACCGGCCGTCGCCGAGGCGCCGCTGCTCCTTGACCGCCCGGTGCATCCAGCACGTGTGGAACAGGGGCTCGGCGAGGTGGCGCTCGATGCCGAGGCGCCAGCAGTAGGCGTCGACCCACCCGGCGGCCTGGTGGGCGATCGGCGACGACCCGAGGAGGTGCCGTCCGATGGCGTGGCCCCGGTCGAGGCCGCGGCGCCGACCGGCCCGCACCGCGAAGGACCGCAGGAAGTAGAAGAGGTCCCACAGCGGCGGACCGTGGAGCTCGGCGGACTCCCAGTCGAGGATGCGCACCCGGTCGTCCTGGTCGACCAGCAGGTTCCAGGTCCCGAGGTCGCCGTGGAACAAGACCGTGGGCGGCGGTTCGACGAGCAGCTGGGCGACCTGGTCGATGAGGAACGCCGCCGTCGCCCGATCGGGGCGCTGCTGGTCCAAGAAGGCGTCGAGCACGTCCCGCAGGGCCTCGAACGGGCTGGGCTCCTGCGGCGCGTGGTGCGTGGCCGCGCCCAGGTCCGTGATGGCCCGGACGGCGTCGGCCGCGACCGGGCAGCTGGCGACGAGCGCCGAGCGGTCGAGGAACGGCTGGCCCGCGATCGCCTCCTGGACCGAAGCGGCCATCCCGGCGACCTGGGCCGTGCCGCGCTCGACGGGGACGCGCGTCGCGACCTCGCCGCCGCGCCGGTGCAGCGCGGCGAGGGCGAGCGACTCGTTCTCGAGGCGGAGGTTGAAGCGGGGGTGGCGGGTGACCTTGACCACGAGCGCCGGCTCGTCCGCCGACGAGGTGCCGACCCGCGCCACCGCCTTCTGGGACGGGTAGGCCGACGGCACCCGGAGGTCCCACGACGTGCCGTGCGCACCGGGGACCGCCGAGGCGACCACCCGGTCGAGCCAGGTGGGCAGCGACGTCGCCGCGCTCCCCTGCCGTACGGCCACGTGCACCCCACCGGTGGTCCGCCGCCCGAGCCGCTTGCGGTGCTCGCCGCCGGCCGGCCGGATCGTCGCGAGCCCCGACGCAGCCAGGGCCCGGGTCCACGCGGCGCCCGGGGGCCCGGCCAGCACCACGGCGCGGATCCCGGCCAGCCAGGCCGGCTCCTGGAGCACGCCACCGCCCCGCGTCGCCGCGGCGTCGAGCACGAGCAGGTCGGCGGGCTCGGGCACCGGGAGGTCCGGATCGACCACATCGACCCGGGCGCCCCGGTGGGCGAACCAGGAGGCGGCCGCCGGGTCGGGCACGCCCGCGAACAGCACCCGGCGCGGGGACGGGTCGTCCAGCCGCAGGAGCCAGCCCGGGCAGGTCGGGCTGCCCGGGCGGTTGTCGGTCGCCGCCTCCTGCGGCCGGACCGCCATCAGGCCCCGGCCGGCGTGATGACGAGCTGCGGGGCCGTCGCCGTCTCCCGGCTGGCGAAGATGGCGCTGTCGGTCCCGGTCCCGCTGAGCAGGAACGACACGTTGCCGTTGCCGGTGACCGCGGCCGTCACGTCGTACTCGACCCACGTGCCGACGCCCGTGGTCGCGCCGAGGGTCCGGAGGGTGCCCGTGGCCGGCGGCGCGGTGGCGTAGGTGAGGGTCGTCTCGCCCCAGCCGGAGGTGGTGGTGCTGAGCGTGCCGGCCGCCTTGCTGGCGTCGGTCACGTACAGGCGCAGCACCGCCTTGGCCGGGGCCAGGGTGAGGCCGGTCGGCGCGAACCGGAGGTAGGCGAGGTACGCCGGGTCACCGGCGCGCGTCCGCAGCTCCGCGGTCGTCCCGTAGTTCTTCGTCGGACTCGAGCTCTTGACCAGGGCGTCGGCCGTCGGCGTGAACGTGGTCGGCGTGCCCACGGGCGTCGATGCCCCCACCTGGATGAGCCCGCCGCGCACGTTCGTGCTGCTGCCCACGGCGTTCGTCACGGTGAGCGTCACCGTGTACGTGCCCGGGTCGGTGTAGCGGTGCACCGGGTTGCGGGTCGTGGCGCCCGTCCCGTCGCCGAAGTCCCACGACCACGAGGTCGGGGTCCCCGTCGACGTGTCGGTGAAGGTCACGTCGACCGGGGCGGTGCCCGACGTCGGCGTGGCGGTGAACGAGGCCACGGGCGCGGTCGGGTTGGGGGGCGGCGGCGGTTGGCTGCCGCCCAACGGGTCGTAGTGCGTCCAGTACCGGCGGGTCGTGTCGTTGGTGGCCAGCACGACGAGCCCGGTGGTCGAGTCCACCGCCTGCTTGGTCGACGTGGCGTTGTTGATGTCCGCGCTGTCGGCGTCGGTCAGGACCGCGGTGCCCTTCCCCGGCGCGAAGTTCAGCGACGAGAGCGGGGCCGTCTTGCGGTAGATCGAGCCGCCCGACTGGCCGCTCGTGGCGAACATCTGGGCCTCGCTGCGCCCGCGGTCGATCACCACGATCGGCCGGGTGTGGTTGTCGCTGCCGAGCCCGTAGACGTGGCTGCTCCAGCTGCCGGTCGGGCTGCGGTCGAGCAGGTGGACGAGCGGCGAGCTCCCCGTCTTCGAGGTCTTGACGGCGGCGAGGATGCGGCCGTTCTGGTCGGCGACGTTCTTCAGGTTGATGTGGTCGTCGGCTGCGCTCGTGCCGGTGTAGGCGACCTCGGGTGCGCTCCACGTGCCGGCGGCGGCGCTGTCGAGGTGCGAGGCGAAGTACATGGTGTCCGCGCTCTGGTTGCTCCAGAGGACGCCGATCCGGTTCCCGCCGAAGGAGACGATCGACGAGATGTCGTCGCTGGTGACCTTGGATCCGGCCACGGGCAGGGCGAAGGGCGTCCCCCACGAGGTCCCGCCCACGGACGACACCGCCACCATCACCTGCAGGTTCTGGGTCCACGTGGCCCACAGCCGGCCCTGGCTGTCCTCGTCGATGACGAGCGTCTCGGACTTCGCTCCGTTGATCTGGACGGGGAACCCGGGATCGAGGGTGTAGGTGTCGGTGCCCGCCTGGTAGCTGAACCGCCGCAGGTACGAGGGGGCCGATCCCGTGGAGCTCGAGCCCTCGGCGAAGGCGTGCGACGCCACGTACAGCTTGGAGCCGTCCCACATGACGTCCGAGCGGGCGTTGGAGCGGTCGTCGAGGCGGGTCGACGTCTTCACCCACTGGTGGGTGCTCACGTTGAGCTTGTGGACGTAGAAGTCACCGGTGGCGGTGTCCCACATCTCCGCCCACCAGGAGCCGTCGTTGTACCAGAGCTTGCTCTCGGGCTTGGAGCCGGTGGGCGAGCCCGACGAGCCCTGGAAGGACGGGCCCTCCCACCCGATGTCGCCCGGATCGGCGGCCGCGGCGCGGGGCGCGGCGATCGGCGATCCGGCCGGGAGGGGCTCGAACGCGATCACCGCCAACATCGCGGCCAAGGCCAGCGGGAGGAGCGCTCGGAGCGCTCGGGGATGGGGGATCGATGCGCGGGTCATGGCGCCTCCCTTGTTCGAGACGACCCGGGCGGGATCGGGTCGTCGACGGTGGCCAGCATCCCCGTGGCAGCCGAGAGCGCCGCGAGGAGCCAGAAGTAGCGGATGTACGCGAAGTGCAGGAACAGGCCGGTCGTGAGGTAGGTGACGATCGCCAGCGCGAACCCGGTGGCGAGCGCGCTGACGTCGGACCGCGTGCGGGCGAAGGCGCGGCGCGCCCGGGCCAGCGAGGCGAACAGCGACGCGGTGAAGCCGCCGAACGCGACGAGGCCGAGCACCCCGAGCTCAGCGGCCAGGCCGAGGTAGAGGTCGTGCGCCTCGCGGTTCACGCCGACGATGCGATCGGCGCCCTGGGCGCGCGCCTCGTCCTGGAAGTAGGTCGGGAACAGGCCCGGCCCGACCCCGATGACCGGGTGCCGGAAGAAGACGGCGGTGGCCGCGACCGCCTCCGTGTAGCGGTTGGCGAACGAGCCGTCCTGGGGCACGTCCGCGCTGGTCCGGGCCGCGACCGAGGACCGGGCCGACACCACGGTCGACGCGCGCGCCGCGAAGTTGGGCGCGATCGCGGCCAGCAGGACCACGACCGCCGCCGCGGCCACGACCGCGGTCGAGGCGCGGATCCACCGCAGGGCGATGCCGATCAGGGCGGTGAGGACCAGGCCCACGGCGGCGCCCCGCGAGTACGTGAGGACGATGCCGGCGACGATGCCGACGGCCGAGATGCGAGCGGTGAGGCGCGCGCTGCGGGACCGGTCGGCCACCCCGAGGGCGATCGCCACCGGGAGCACCACGGCCAGGCTCTGCGCCCACCGGTTCTGCTCCCCGATCGGCCCGGCGTGCCGTGGGGAGCCGCCCCCGTCGGCCCGGCCGATGACGGCGTCGCTCATCGTGGCGAACCCGGCGAAGTCCTGCCCGTCCGATCCCGACACCTGCTGGATCAGCGACAGCGTGCCCAGGAGCCCCGCCGTCACGACCAGGACGAGCGCCGCGGCCCGCACGAGCTGGGTCCCGCGGACCGCGTTGACCAGCAGGGCGAACAGCACGAGGCCCTCGACCAGGAAGGTCAGGGCCGCCGCCGCGCTCTGGTCCGGGTCGCGCGAGGCGAGCGCCGAGGCGAGCTGCACGACGAGCAGCGCGACCACCCACACCATGGGGCGCGGGAACAGCACCGGCTGGTGGCGGGCGAGCACCTGGTGCCCCGCGGCGAGCAGCAGGAGCACCGGGATCACCAGCGCGAGCGCAC
This sequence comes from Acidimicrobiales bacterium, assembly GCA_035555395.1. GTDB lineage: Bacteria > Actinomycetota > Acidimicrobiia > Acidimicrobiales > Iamiaceae > Aquihabitans. The sequence goes on along the minus strand of DATMGQ010000111.1, from coordinate 31,110 downwards.
CCGGCGCACCGTGCTCGCGGACGGCGACGACCGTGGCGTTCGAGAAGAGCAGCCCGACCGCGGCGAGGGCCGCCACATCGGGCCAGATGATCACCAGCACGCCGACGAGCAGCGCGCCGACCGCGGCCACCAGGATCGCCTCGCCCTGGGTCAGCAGCGCGATCAGCGCCGCGCCGACGATCACGCCCAGGCGCGCCGGCCAGGGACCGAGGCGCAGCGCGGCCTCGACCCGGGACCGTGGGTGGGCGACCGCGGTCACGTCTCCGCCTCCGCGGCGACGGGGCGGTCCCGCTCGGGCTCCCAGCGGTCGATCCGGTGGCCGCCGAGCACGTGGGCGGCGGCGACCACGCCGGCGGCGTTCACCATGCAGAAGTAGGCGGCCAGGCCGCCGAACCGGGTGCGGCCGATCCGGCTCTCCGGGCTGGCGAGGGCGGCCAGGCCCGGGATGTAGACGGCGAGCTGGCCGGCGAGCGCGAGGCGGTAGATCGGCGACCGGCGGACCGAGGCCGAGCTGGCGATGAGCGCGGCGAGCAGCGGGACCCCCATCACCCGGCGCAGGACCTTGTGGTTGACCAGCTGGAACGCGTAGAAGCCGTGGCGGCGCGGGTCCAGGAGGATCCGCCGGTGCACGACCGCCTGGAGGCCGCGGGTCATCACCCGGACCTTGCGGCGGAACTCGGCGTCCACCGTCACAGCGACCGGCTCGTACACCGTGGCGTCGCCGGCGAACACGAGGCGCCGCCCCTGCTCGATCACGCCCGTCGAGGTGGTGAAGTCGTCGGTGACGCCGTCGGGCACCACGCCCACCAGCTCGCGGCGCACCGCGTAGAGCGCGCCGGTCGCGCCGATCACGCTCCCGCCCGCGCTCTCCGCCTCCTTCAGCATCCGGTCGAAGTCCCAGTAGCGCTGCTCCCCCGCCGCCGTGCCGCTCACCGTGGCGGCACCGGCCGGCGGCTCGTAGCGCTGGTCCCCCGCCACGCCGCCGACGTCGGGATCGGCGAGCGGCCGGACGAGGCACCGGAGCGCGTCGGGCGCGAAGCGGCTGTTGGCGTCGGTGAACACGACGACCTCGCCGGACGACGCCGCGATGGCGGCGTTGAGGGCCGCCGCCTTCCCGACCCGCGACAGCACGATCACCCGCACCCGGGGATCGGCAGCGGCCTCCTCCGGGGTGCCGTCGGTGGAGCCGTCGGAGGCCACCACCACCTCGAGGAGCTCGGCCGGGTAGTCCGAATCGAGGACGCTCTGGAGCTTCGTGCCGATCCCGCCGGCCTCGTCGTGGGCCGCGATCACCACCGAGATCGACGGGGTGATGTCCGCGGCGAGCACCGGCCGGGGCCGGATCCGGCTGCGCACCAGCGCGGCGAGCGGGAAGCCGACGTACGTCTCGGCGATGATCGCCGACGACACCCAGAAGACGGTGACCATCACGGCGCACCTCCGGCGAACCGCCGGGCCAGCTCCCGCGCCGAGCGGTCGTTGTCGAACTCGTCCGCCACCAGCTCGTGGGCCCGATCCGCCCACGCGGCCGCGACGGCCGGCTGCCGGGCGATCCGCGTGAGGGCCGCGGCCAGCCCCTCGGCGTCGCCCGGCTCGACCAGGAGGCCGGTGTCCTCGTGGCGGACGATCTCGGGGATGCCGGAGAGGCGGCTGGCGATGACGGGCACCCCCACCGCCATGGCCTCGACGATCACGACGGGCAGGCCCTCGCGCCGGCCGTCCGCGCTCGGCACGCTCGGCGCGACCAGGACGTCGGCGGAGGCGAGGAGCTGGCGGACGCGCGGCTGGGCCACGGCACCGGTGAACGAGACAGCCCCGCCGAGGCCGCCGGCGACCACCTGGGCCACCAGGTCGGCCCGGTCCGGACCATCGCCCACCAGTGTGAGGTGGACGTCGGTGCCCTCGTCGCGAGCGCGGCGGCACGCCTCCACGAGGTGGGTCTGGCCCTTGACCTCGTGCAGGGTCCCGATCACGACCGCGCGCAGCGGATCGGACGGCGTGCGATGGCGCGGCTCGCGGCGGGGGAACTCGACGGCGTCGACGCCGCAGCGGATGGTGACCACGCGGTCGGCCGGCACCGCGATCCCGGCCTGGCCGCAGGCCTGCAGCACGACCTCCCGGTTGCTGTCGGACACCGCCACCACGAAGGCGGCGGCCTGCACCTTCTCGGCGAGCATGTGCTGGTCGCGGTGGATGTCGGACCCGTGGGCCGTGAAGCTGAACGGGATGCCGCTCAAGCGGTGGATCACGTAGGCGGCCGCCGCCGGGTGGGTGGCGAAGTGGGCGTGCACGTGCTGCACCCGCTCCGCCCGGAACCGCTCGGCGAGGTGGACGGCGAGCGGGAACGCGGCCAGCGCGCCCACCAGCAGCCGCCGGCTCCCGAGGTTGCCCCGCACCAGCGCGCCGAGCGTCCGCAGGTAGGCGCCGGGCTGGCGGCGCAGCGCGCTCCACTGGCTCCCCACGACCGGCGCGGACAGCAGCGACTCGTAGCGGACGCGGGCCGCGAGGGCCCGCTCCGACGGCTGCACCACCGCGCCCCGCTCCCGGTGGAGCGGATGGAGGTGGGCGTCGACGCCGGCCCGCACGACCGCCGCGAGCTCGCGGGCCACGAACGTCTCGGTGAGGCGCGGGTAGCGCGAGACCAGGTAGGCGACCCGCGGCGCCCCGGGCGGCGGCCCCATCGTCGACGGAGCGGGGCCCGGATCGAGGAGCGGCGACGGCCGGGTGCGCACCGTGCTCACGACGAGGACCTCGTGCTGCTCCGGCCCGAGCCGTTCGAGGCGACCAGGTCGGCAGCCACCTCGGGCTCGACCGGCAGGGCCTCGTCGAGGTCGTCCATCGGCTCGCCGTCACCATCGCCGTCTGCTCCCGACGGGTCGCCCGACGCCTTGGCCTCGCGACCGGAGAACGCCCGCCGGGTCGTTCCGGGCCGCTCGTGCAGCACGGTCAGCGCCAGGTTGGCGTCCACGACCTCGAGGTTGGTGACCGCGTCGGTGATCATCGACCGCCGGGCCTGGAACCGGCGGACGCTGAGGACGGTGGCGTCGGCGACGCGCGCCCACACGAGCGTGGCCGCGCTGACCGTGGCCGGCTGCCCGAACACGACGAGGAGGCCGTCGTCGAGGACGATGCGTTCTCGCAGCTCGGTGGCGTCCTCGACGGTGATGGCCTCGGCCTCGGTCCAGCGCGGGCGCGAGCCCCGGGCCACGATCACCGGCCCGGCCAGCGGCGTCAGCTCGCCGGTCGAGGCGTCGAGGAGCGTCACCGCGGGACGGCGGCGCGCCCACACCGCGCCGAGGCGCTGGGCCAGGCCCGCGGTGCCGTCATCGTCGGTGACGCCGGTGACGAGCACGCACCGCACCGAGGGGGCGGCGAGGTCGAGGTGGGTGGCGATGATCCGGTACGGCTCGAGCTCGGCGGCCAGGTCGGCGCCCGGGCGGTCCCGGCGGCGCTTGACGGCGATGGTCGACACGCCGGTGAGGGCCTCGACCTTCTCGACCGACTCCGCCGTGTCGCCGACGAACTCGAACAGGAGGACGAGCGTGATCGAGCCGAGCAGCCCGGCCAGGGCGGCGAGCGGGACGATCAGGTCGAGGCGCGGGCTCACCGGCGAGCTGGGGACGTCGGCCGGGTCGATCACCCGCAGCTGGCCCTCGGGCCGCGTCGGGTCCTGCTTGCCCAGCTCGAGCAGCTCGGCCGCCACCGCGTTGGCCGATGCGGCCGCAGCCTCGGCGTCGTGCGACCGGGCCCGCACCACCAGGAAGCGGGTGGTGCTGTTCGCGGTGGCCCGCACCCCGGTGCGCAGCTGGCCCTTGGACACGTCGAGCTTCTCGGCCGCGCGCGAGAGCACCTCGTCGGTGGTGGCCAGCTCGGCGTAGGTCTGGCCGAGGTCGCCGGACGCCCGCATGGTGTCGGTGTCGGTGCTGAGCGGCCCGACCAGCAGCTCGGCGCGGGCCTCGTAGGTCTTCTCGGCGTTGGAGCCGAGCAGCAGGCCGACGCCGGCGGCGACGGCCGTGGCGATGAGGATGACGCCGAGCCATCGGCGGATGATGGGGACGAAGCCGGTCAGTTCCACGGGACCCTCCAGGGCAGCGATCGGTCCCCGTCCGGACGGCTCCTGGTCGCGAGGGCCGTCCGGACGAGGTCATGGACCCGGTGGGGCCCAGGTCGGAGCTGGATGCGGACCAGCGGCGCCGATGCCCGGCGGCCGACGTTGATCCGGGGCACGCGGAGCCAGTCCGGCTCCCGGCCCACCACACCGCGCGAGGTCGTGAACGCCATGCGGATCCCGCAGCGGGCGGCCGCGGCGACGGCGCGGTCGTCGAGGTGGCCGCCCGGGTACGCCAGCACCGGTCGCACCGCGTTGCCGAGCTGCTGGCGCAGGTCCACGAGGGACCCGGCGATCTCGCGGTCGAGGCACTCCTCCTCGACCTGGTCGAGGAAGGGGTGGTGACGGGTGTGGCTCCCGATCGCGAGGCCTTCGGCGGCCATGCGCCGGAGCCCGGACCACGACGAGGTCGCCGGCCGGGGTGCGGTGCAGCCGGCGTCCGCGCAGACCTCGTCCACGAGGACCTGCCCCTCGTGGTGGGGACGGGCGCCGACCATGGCCTTGAGCTCGTCGCGCGCCCGGCACCGGTCCGCCTCGGCGGCGAGGGGCCAGGTGCGCCCGTCGGCCCGCAGCTCGGGCCCGGGGTGCTCGGCCACGGCCTGGTGCAGCCGGTCCCACCAGAACGTCCGGTGCTGGTCGGGGTAGCGGGCCGGGACGAACATCGTGGCCGGCACGCCGAGGTCCCGCAGGACCGGCCAGGCATGCTCCTCGACGCAGGCGTAGGCGTCGTCGAAGGTGATGTGGACCGCCCGGTCGGGCAGGGCCGGACCCCCGTCGGCGGCGGCGAGCATCTCGTCGATGGACACGGGGTGGGCGTGCTCGCAGAGCATGCGGACCTGCTGCTCGAACGCGTCCGGCGCCACGGCCAGGCCGGGCAGCAGGTCGGGCCGCTCGTCATCGGGCGCGACCCGGTGGTACGTGATGACGGCCGCGGCCGGGACCCGGCCCGCGCCTCGCTCGGCCACCCACGCCAGGATGGTCAGCGCCTGGTCTCGCGCCCGTTGGCGCCTCGTGCTGTCAGCCATGGGACCACGCCTTGTGCGCGGCGTGCCCGACGGCACGCCGGATGCCGGGGATGATGGGACGCCGGTCGTCGCAGGCGGCGAGGTCGTCGCCCTGGTGCGGCCGGAAGAGGTCGAGGGCGGCGAGCAGGCCCTGCCGCCGGTCGAGGTCGACGAGCTCGGACGCCTTGCGGCCCTTGGCCAGCACCGAGCCGATCCACACCAGCTCGAGGTCCAGGTTCCGAGACACGACGTCGGGCCGGTACGACAGGTCCAGCTCCGCCGAACGCACCGAGGGATCGCCCCGGTGCACGGCCAGCATCTGGGCCGGGATGTCGCAGCCGGCGAGCACGGCCAGGGGCAGCGACCCCCACAGCCTCCCGTTGATCTCCATGAACGCCGGCCCGTCGGGGCCGGCCTTGAACTCGACCATCGCCGCGCCGGTCCAGCGCAGCTCCCCGAGGAGCGCGCAGGCCACGGCGAGCAGGTCGGGGTCGGTGGGCACCGTCACCCGCCGGGCGCTCGCCCCGCCCGACACCGGCACCTCGTGCAGCCGCCGGTGCTGGACCGCCACCAGCGGCCGCCCGTCGTCGAGGACCATGCCGATCCCGAGCCCGACGCCCGCGTGGTACTCCTGCGCCACGACCTGCTGCCCGGACCGCTCGACGGCGCGGTGCGCCTCGGCGTCGCTCCAGGCGTAGCTGACCGACCCGCGCACCAGCCGGCCGTCCGCCCCCACGATGCGGGAGCGGTCGGGCTTGATCACCACCGGCGTGCCGAGGCGCTCGGTGATGCCGGCCGTGTCGTCGGCCGCGTGGACGACCTCGTGGCGGGGGACGGTGACGCCGAGGCTGCGGGCGAGCCGCGTCGAGGCCACCTTGCTCCCCGCGGCGTCGAGCTGGCCGTGATCGGCCATGGCCGGGATGCAGCCGTCGGGCAGCAGGTCACGGTGGCCGTCGAGCGGGACGATGGCATCATCGGTGACCGGGAGCACGGCGTCGATGCGGTGCTTCCGGGCGAGCGACGCGATGCCGGCGGCGGTGGCCTCGACCCCGTGGTCGAACGGCGACGGGTACCAGGCGTGCTCGGCGGCGTAGCGGGACCGGGCGCCCATCGGCCGCGGCACGGAGTCGGCGGCGATCACCGTGTGCCCGGCCCGGCCGAGCGAGCGGATCACGGCCAGCGCGCTGGTGCGGCCGGCGTCGGTCACGAGGACGCGGCACGGGGTCATCGGGCCAGCTCCTCGACCGCGCACCGGGCGTCGTGCACGACGTCGTCCAGCGGCCGGGTGGCGTCGATCACGATCGAGCGCGGCGCCGTGCCGGCATAGGCCAGGTACTCGGCCCGACGGGCGGCGAGCTCCTCGAGGGTGCCCTCCCCCTTGCGGGCGTGCAGCACCGCGGGCGGGGCGTCGAGGACCAGCACCAGGTCCGGCGCCGGGATGCACCGGCGCAGGAACGCGCCGTGGAACCGGCGGCTCGCCCGCTCGTCGGAACCCGCGGCCAGGTCGTGGGCAAAGTGGTCCGCCGCGGGATGGCGGTCGCACACCACGACCCGGCCGCGGGCGTGGTGCCACCCGATGACCGTCTGCTGGTAGGTCTCCTCGGCGATCTGGTTGGTCACCCGCGCACCGGCTCGCACCGCTCGGCGGGCCCGTCGCAGCGTCCCCGTGGGCCGCTCCTCGCGGGGGCGCTCGACCGGCGGTGGTCCGCCCGTGCGCGGGGCCCGGCCACCGCGGGCGCGGGCCCAGCGCACGGCGCGGCTGAGGGGGAGCAGGTGGGTCCGGGCGTCAGGGTTGGCGCCCAGGTAGATCCGCCGAGTGTCGACCGGCAGCTCCTCGAGCAGCCGGGCCGAGACCGACGACTTGCCGGCGCCGTCCGCTCCCACGATCACGACGGTCAGCACGATGCCCGCACCTCCTGGTGGAGGTCGTCGAGGACCGTGGCCAGGGCGAGGCCGCTGCGCTCCCAGTTGAAGCGGGCCGTCACCCACTCCCGCCCGGTGCGACCGGGCCGGCCGCCCGCGAACTGGAGCTGGCGCACGATCGCGGCCGCCTGGGCGGCCGGTGCGTCCGCCACCGCCACCGGCGGCGGCGATGCGCCGATGCAGAGCCCGGCGGCGGCCACCGTGGTGGTCACGACCGGCAGCTCCATCGCCAGCGCCTCGAGCAGCTTGTTCTGGATCCCGGCGGCCACCCGCAGCGGCGCGGCGAACACCGCGCCGCGCTCGAGGTGGGGCCGCACGTCGGGCACCGCCCCGGTGAACGTGACCCGCCGCCGGTCGAGGGCCCGCACCAGCGCCGGCGACGCCCCGGTGCCGACGAGCACGACCTCGGTCTCGGGCCGCTCTGCCCACACCAACGGCATCACCTCGCCGACGAGGACCCGGGCCGCGTCCGCGTTGGGCCCGTAGGCGAGGTTGCCGCAGAAGACCACGGCACCGCCCAGGACGTCGGACCGCCGGTGCCAGTAGGCGAGGTCCACGCCGTTGGGGATCACGTGGGCGTCGAGCACGGCGGCGGGCGCCCCCTCCTCGCGCAGGGCCACCCGGTCCCGCTCGGAGGCGGTGACCAGGGCGTCGGCCGCTTCGATCAGGTCGCGCTCGATCCGCCGGATGCCCCGGCGCCGCACGACGAGCCCGGCCCGCCGCACCGGCGGCGCCAGTCGGATCGACTGCGTGATCCGGTGGGACGTGGCGTCGCACAGGTCGACCACGAGCGGCACCCGTCCGCCGACGGCCTCGGCCGCCGCGGCCGTGTCCTTGCCGCTCAGCACGACCACGTCGGCCTCTCCGTTCGCCAGCTCCTCGTCGACGGCACGCGCCATCGCCTCCGCCGCAGCGTCCGGCCGGGCGGGGTCGAGCAGGTGGCTGGCCCGGCGCCCCTTCCCGGCGGGCGGCCGGGAGAACACGGACACCTGGTCCACGAAGGGGCGGACCCCCTCGATGTCGGCGAGGGAGAACGCCGGGCCGGTGAGCGACATCAGGTGGAGGCGGTGGTTGCAGGCCAGCTCGCGCAGGAGGTGGAAGTGCCGGAGGTACCCCGACGACAGGGGGAACGGGAACCCGGCCGTCAGGTAGAGCAGCCGGACGCGGCACCCGTGCCCGCTCACCGGTCCGCCTCCGCATCGTCGATGGCCGCTCGCCACAGCGTCTCGGTCCGGTGCGGCGGGCCGGCCGGACCCGGCCGCACCGGACGACCGGCGACGTACCGCGTCCAGCACGCCAGCGCGAGCAGCGGGCACAGGTCGGGGTCGACGCCCTGGGCGAGGAGGTGCCGCGTGACCGAGGGACGGGCCCAGCCGTGCGGACCGATCGCCCGGCGCTGGGCGGCGGCGAGGGCCGCAGGGTCGGCCGGCCGGTCCACGCTCTCGGCCAGGTACGCGATGAGGAAGGTGAGGTCGTGCTGCGGCAGGCCCTGGGCGCGGGCCAGCTCCCAGTCGATCGCGACCAGCTCGCCGCCGACCTGCCGGAACAGGTTGGGGTGGCTGAAGTCCCCGTGCTCGAACGGGCTGGGCAGCCGGGCGTCGAGCAGCGGGGCGAGCGCGTCGGCGGCCCGGGCCACGAGGCCGTCCCGCTCGGACGGGTCGGCCCACGGCTGCTGGGCGATCGCCTCGAGCGGCGCGTGCAGGAGGGCCTCGCCGCGCCCGTCGGCCCGGACCACGCTGGACGGCGCCACCGGCACCCGGTCGAGCCAGGCCACGCCGGCGGCGAGGGCGCCGTCGAGGTCGCGCCGGACCGCCCGGCGATCGAGCGGCGACCCCTGGGCCGCGTCCTCCACCAGCACCTTGCGTCCGCCGGTGGTGACGAGGCGGTGGGTCATCGGCACGCTGGGTGCACCGCGCGCCGGCGGGGTGAAGCGGCTGAGCAGCTCGGCCTCGCGGAGGATGAGGGGGTCGTCGCTGGGGTGGCGCGCCACCTTGGCGACCTGCCCCAGGTACCAGCCGCCGGTGATGGTGGTGACCCCCACGACCGCCCGCGAGGCGGCGAACCGGGGCGTCACCAGGGCGGCGACCGGATCGCCGTTCGGGCTGGCGATCGCCGGGGCCGCCGTCGACGCCGGCGCTGCGAGGAAGCTCACGTCCGTGGCCCAGCGCTCCACGTGCGTCCAGCGGGCCAGGCGCACCTCGACCGGTCCCCGCCGGCCTCGGCTCGCCACCGTGCGCAGCACCGTCGCCGCCGCGATCGGGCGGTCGAGCGCCACGAAGCAGCGGGTCGCGACCCGCGACGGGCGGTGCCACCAGGGGTGCAGATCGAGCCCGGCGGCCCGCAGCGTGCGCCGCACCGCCGCCCGGCGGCGGCGGGCCAGCTGCTCGATCCAGATCGTGCCGCCGTCGGCCAGTACCCCGACCGCCCGGCGGACCACCGACAGGTCGGGGTCGACGAGGACGACCAGGTCGACCGGGCCCGTGTCTTCGTCGAGCTCGCCGACGGCCGCGGCGTGCGCGGCGAGCGCCGTCCGCACCGCGGGCTCGACCGGACCGGCCACGGCCACCCGGCCGAGGTCGCTCCCGGCCAGCAGGAACCGCCAGTCGATCCGCTCGTCGGCGACGGGCACCTCGGGCTCGGGGCCCAGCGGCTCGGGGGGCGCGAGCGTCATCGGAGGCCCTGCTCGGCGAGCTCGACCGCAGCGCCCAGCTGCTCCAGGTCGACGGGGTACGGGTGGAGGACCTCGGCCGCGGGCAGCGGGCCGAGGAGGGCGCGGAGCCGCTCGCGCTCGATCTCGGGGACGTCGTCGTACGCGTCGGCGGCGGCTCGGGGGAAGGCGAAGCGGTGGGCGGCGACCACCTCGGAGAGGGGCGCTCGCTCGGCGAGGAGCGAGGCGGCCATCCGGTCGGCGACCTCCCGGCCCCGCAGCGGCTGGGTCCAGATCTGCGGGCGGTCGGTGGCGGTCATCAACAGGAGCGAGCCGATCCGCACCGGCGACGGCACGCTGCCCGAGACGGCGACGACCTCGGGCGGCACGTCCACGAACCGGTTCCGGGCGATGGCGGTGGCGACCCGCGGGCCGGCCCGACCGGCGCGCGCCGCGCCGGCGAGCATCCGCAACCCGTCGAGCCGGGCGCGGTCCGCCCGCCCGATCGCGGCCTGGAGCCACGGCAGCTGCGCGATCTGCCAATCCCACGCCCGCACCGGCTCCTTGGTGCCCGACGCCGTGCCCTCGGGCCGGATGTGCGTCCACTCGTCGGCCACGAACCGGGCGCCCGCGCCGACCGCGGCGAGGAGGGCCTCGGTCTTGCCGCCCTTGGACCAGCCCGTGGCCACCGTCGCCGACCCGTCCCGCTCGAACGCCGAGGCGTGCAGCGCCACGCCGCCCCGGGCGAGCAGCGCCAGGTTCACCAGGGCGACCAGGTGCGGGACCCGGCCCACGCCGTGCTCGCACTGCAGCTCGCACGGGCCGAGCAGGTCGGCCCCCGGGAACAGCACGCGCACCGGCCGGCGGAACCGCCCGCTCAGCAGGACCAGGCCCTCGTCGGTGAACCCCATCGTCCCCGGGCCGAGGTAGCGCAGCACGCGGAGGTGGAGGTCGATGCGCTCCCGGTAGCGGATGGTGATGTCCGCCGGCTCCGAACTGGCGGGCACGCCGAGGCCGAACTGGCGCTCGACGGCCTCCCGGTCCCGGGGCCGGACCCCGAGGAGGCGGATCGTGACCAGCCGGGCGACGACGACGTCGACGTCCTGCTGCTGGCCGGCCTCGGGGTCCGGCCGGGGTGCGGTGGGACGGGGGGCCAGATCGATCACGACGCCGCCACCCTCGGGACGAGGAACCGGCCGAGCAGCGGGATGCGGCCCAGTTCGGGGAAGAGCTCGGCGACGAGCAGGATGCGCCGCCCCACGAGCAGCACCGCCGCCACGAGGCCGCCGACCACCAGCACCCGCACGGCGAGCGCGGCGTCGGACAGGTCGAGGGCGAGCAGCCCGATCGTCGCGGCGATGACGGTCAGGTAGAGCGTGCGGTAGCGCCGGTCGAACACGGCCAGCCCGGAGCTGGCGTGCAGCGCCCACTGCTTGAGCAGGTTGTAGAAGACGATCGACGCCGCCGTCCCCCACGCCGCACCGGCCGGCCCGTGGCGGGGGATGAGCAGGAGGTTGATGCCGAGGTTGAAGACCAGGGCGACCCCGGCGGTGCCCGCCGCCAGCCAGACCCGGCCGATCATCTTCACCGTCACCCCGTTGAAGCCGAGGACGGCGTTGAAGTAGTAGGCGATCGACAGGATCCGCAGGTAGGTCGCCGCGCTGGCGTACCGGTCGCCGAACAGCGTCACCGTCACCGGTTCGGCCAGGCCCAGCGTCACCGCGAACACCGGGAAGGTGAGCACCGTCACCCACGCCGCCGTCTGCCAGTACGCCTCGGTGAGCGCCTCGCGGTCGCCGCGCGCCCACAGCCGGGCCATGAGCGGGGCGAACAGCAGCGAGAAGCTGTTCATCACGATCTGGTTCAGCCGGGCCACCGGCAGGACCGACCGGTAGGAGGCCACCGCGACCGCCCCGGCGGTGTGGCCGAGGATCACGACGTCCGACGTGTTGAGCACCACGAACATCACGTCCGACACCAGGAGGGGCAGGGTGAACGCCGCCACCTGGCGGACCGGGATGTCGAGCCCGATGCGGCCGGCGTCGTTGCGCTCGAACAGGCCGTGCTGGCGCAGCGTCTGGACCAGCAGCGAGATGTAGACCACGAGCCCGAACACGCCGGCGAGCACGTACCCGGCTCCGAGGACGAACAGGTTGCCGCCCGTCGCCACCAGCATGAGGACGATCCCGAGCCGCAGGATCGGCGCCAGGATGTAGCGGCGCAGGAAGATGGCCTTCGACCGGGCGAAGGCGGCGAAGACGGTGGCGCCCATGTTGTCGAGCGCCTGCAGCGGCGCCAGCACCACCATCACGGCGAGCAGCGTCCCGAGGCGGGCGTCGTCGACCAGGTTGTCGCCGATCCAGCCGTGGAAGGCGACCACGATGGCCGTCGCCGCCAGGCCGATGCCGAGGATCGAGAGGACCTGGAGGACGAGCGTGCCCCAGACCCGGGCCTTCTCCCCGCGCTCGTCGAACATGGCGATGAAGCGGGAGAGGCCGCGGTCGAAGCCGAGGGTGCTGAGCGTCGCGATCATCGTGACGATCGAGAGGGCGTAGGCGAACAGGCCGTAGTCGGTCTTCGACAGGCTGCGGACCAGCAGCACCTGGACGCCGAGGTTCACCACGAGCGACAGCAGCCGCCCGAAGACGAGCAGGCTCGAGCCGCGGATCTGCGTCGTGACCTCTTGCACCTGCGGCGGCCGGACCTCGGTGGGCGCGCTCATGCCGCCTCCCCCACCGGGCCGACGAGCTGCGCCCACACCAGCTCCACGGCCTCGTCGCGCACCTCGTCGGCGCTGGCGGTCGCATCGATCAGCTGCGACCCCCGGGTCTGGGCGACGAGCACCAGGTGCCGGCAGCGGTCGCGGTCCAGCGACTGGAGGCCGTGCTCGGGCCGCCGGTCGTGCAGCAGCGGCGCCGGCGCGTCGAGGGCGATCAGCAGATCGGGCTTGCGCAACGTCGCGGCGATGAACGAGCGGCGGATCCGGGTGCGGATGGGCATCAGGTCCGACGGCTGGGGCCGGGCCTCCACCGGGTGCCGGTCGAGGATCACCAGCCGGCCCCGCAGCCGGTGCCACTCGACCTCGGCGCGCGTCACGAGCAGCCGCGCCGCCACGCCCACCGTCGTCATCCCCGGCACCTTCCGCCGACGGATCCCGCTGCGGTAGGTGCCGCCGTAGAGGACGCGGGCCGGCACCGCGACGGAGCGGGAGACCGCGCCGGCGAGGGTCGACTTGCCGGTGCCGTCCGGGCCCACGAGCGCCACCACCACGCCCCGAGCCCGGACGGCGGTCAGGACCTTCGTGGACCGGCGGGCCACCCGGCTGGCCGTGCGCCGCCGGAAGACGGCGAGGCGGCTGTCGGTCACGCGCTTGCGGAGGACGGGCGCCGCCCGTTCCACGGTCGCCCAGTCCTCCGCTTGGATCGCCGCGACCAGGTGCTCCCACGACGGCACGCCGCCGCCGCCGGGCACGAGCTGCGCAGCGAGCGCGCCCGGGCCGGGATCGCGCCGCGCCAGCACCCGCAGGCGCGCCTGGATCTCGGGGGTCAGCCCCCGGCCGTCGAGCAGGGCGTGCCCGACGAGGGCGAGGAGCTCGTCCGCCGGGGCGAGGTGGTCGCGGTCGGGTCGATCGGGATGGGCGAGGCACCGGTCCGCGGCCCGCGTCGGGAGCTCGTGCCACCGGCCGAAGCACAGGTCCGTCACCAGGTCGACCTTGAGCCAGTCGAGCTCCTCGCCGCCGGTCACCGGCTTCAGGTGGAAGCGATGCGGGCGGCGCCCCCAGGACCGGCGCCGGGCGAACCCGTCCTCGGCCAGGAGCGCCTCGGTGGCGGCGAGCGATCCCGGGCCCACGAGGAGGTCGACCTCGAGGACCCCGCTGCCGTCGCGACCGGGCGGTCGGATCACCGCGTGCTCGATCCCGTGGCGGGTGAGGTCGGCGAGCACGACGTCGAGGAGGCCACGGGCGGATGTCGCTGTCGCACGGGTCTGCATGGCGTCCTCCCTCCGGCGTCGACGCCCGGCACCACGCTGGTGCGTGCCCGCTCGCGCCAGATCGTGTAGGGGGGTGATCGGCCGTACCGCGAATGGAGGCAGGCGCCCGCACCGCCCCTGAGCAGGCTCGCGCCGTGATCCAGCACCGGCGGAGGCCGCGCGCGAGGGGGTGGGCCACCGTGGCCGCCGCAGGGGTGCTCCTCGGCGCGTGCTCCATCGAGACGAAGCCGACGCCCGTGCCGCGGGCGGAGGTCGAGGCCGCGGCCGCGCCGGTCGCGGTCGACGGCGCGCTGCGCTCGCTCCCGAGCCTGGCGGAGGAGCCCGAGCCGGCCGAGCGGCAGCGCCTGGTCGAGGCGGCCGACGCCCTCCAGGGCCGGGCACCGAGCGCGACCGAGACGCTCGAGGTGACCGACACCGACGGCCCGTTCGTGGAGGACGCCCAGGCCGCCTGGACCCTCGCCCTCGCCGGCCACGTCACCGGCAAGGCCCGCTACCGCGAAGCGGCGGCCCGGATCGTCGACGGGTGGGTCGGCACGGCGACGAAGCTGGCGGCGGCCTGCCCCGACTCGGGCGCCTGCCCGACGTCGCTCATGGTGAGCCGGTCCGCGCCGGGACTCGTCTTCGCGGTCGACCTCCTCCGCGCCGACGGGACCTACGGGGCGAGCGACCAGGAGCGCTTCGAGCGGTGGCTCCGGAAGGTGATCCTCCCCGCGGTGTCCGACCGCGACAACAACTGGGGCGACGCCGGGACGTACCTGCTGGCGGTGGCCGGCGCCGAGCTCGAGGACCAGGAGCTGCTCCAGGCGGCCGCCGAACGGTGGCGGGAGCGGGTCGACCTGATCGAGCCCGACGGGCAGATCCCCGAGGAGATCCGGCGGGGCGACGCGAGCCTGATGTACAGCCAGGAGGCGCTCGACTACAAGGTCGCGACCGCGGACGTGCTCGACCGCGCCGGCATCGAGGTGTGGGACCACCAGGGCAAGCGGGGCGGCACGCTCGAGGGCGCGCTCGCGCTCGTCGCCGAGGGGCTCGAGCACCCCGACGGCTGGCCTGGCGGGGAGGGCGACCTCCGCGTGCCCGACCCGGCCGGCGTCTGGGCCATCGCCGCCGAGCGGTGGGACGATCCGGCGTTCGCCCGGCTCGCCCGCGCCGCGGCCGAGGGCGACGGCAGCGGGCACTCCGCGGTCCTCTGGACCGGCGTCACGCACCCCGTCGAGCGATGAGGGACCTCACGGTGGCGAAGCGGACGTATGCGACATCACCCCTGGAGACGAGTCACCGCCCACGAGCGGAGGCCATGGTGAGAACTCGACACGGCGAGGAACTTGGGAGGAAACGATGATCGCGATCGTCACCGGTGCCGCAGGGTTCATCGGATCATCGCTCAGTCGCCGCCTGCTCGACGGAGGGCACGAAGTGGTCGGCATCGACTGCATGACCGCCGCGTACGACGTCGAGCAGAAGGTCCACAACCTCGAGCCGCTGCTCGACCATCCCCGGTTCGAGCTCCTCTCGCCCGACCTCGCCGAGGACGTGCCCGCCGATGCCATCCACGGTGCCGACGTCGTCTTCCACCTCGCCGGCCAGGCGAGCGTGACGGCATCGTGGGGCTCGGGCTTCGCCCCGTACGCACACCACAACATCGAGGCGACCCAGCGGCTGCTCGAGACCTGCGTGGGTGCCGGGCTCCGCCGGTTCGTCTACGGATCGAGCTCGTCGGTCTACGGCAACGCCCCGTCGCTGCCGACGTCCGAGACCGAGCTCCCCCGACCGGTCTCCCCCTATGGCGTGTCGAAGCTGGCGGGCGAGCACCTCGTGCTGGCGTACCACCGCACCTGGGGGCTGCCGGTCACCGCGCTGCGGTTCTTCACCGTGTACGGCCCGGCCCAGCGCCCCGACATGGCGTTCCACAAGCTGTTCAAGGCGGCCCTGCGCGGCGACCCGTTCCGGGTGTGGGGCGACGGCACCGCCACCCGGGACTTCACCTTCATCGACGACATCGTGACCGGCCTCGTCGCCGCCGCAGGAGCGGACTGGGACGGCGTGGCCAACCTCGGCGGCGGCCACCGGACCTCGATCCGCAAGCTGCTCGAGCTCGTCGAGGAGCTGACCGGGCCCATCGACATCCGCTACGAGGCACCGGCCGCCGGCGACGTCCAGGACACCTCGGCCGACGTCCGGGTGGCCGCCACGCACCTCGGCTACCACCCGAGCACCGACCTTCGCACCGGGCTCGCGGCGATGCACGCCTGGGCATCGCACGAGCTCCTCGATCGGGTACCGGTGCGGGCGTGAGCATCCACCCTGCTCCCCGCACCGGTGCCACAAGGCCGGTCGACGACGCCGTCGTCCACGCCGAGGCCGGCATGAAGGCCGGCCAGCTCGTCGCCGGGTCGATCTCGCTCGTGGTGGCCGGCCTGCTCCTCGCCCGGGGGTTCATCGGCTTCAGCCCGGGTCGGCCCCTGTTCGTCGTGCTCGGCGTGGCCCTCGCGGTCAGCGCCACCCTCGGCCTCGCCGTGGACCACGTGCGGATCCGCCCGACGCGCGAGCACCCCACCGAGGTCTTCGCCAGCGAGCTGGCGCGCAGCCGGCGCTACCGCCACCACCTCGCGCTGCTGGAGGTCGCCGGCGACGCCGCGACCGAGGACCGGGTGGTGCGGATGCTCCGCGCCAGCGACCGGGCCTGGCACCACCACCGGCACCTCCGGATCCTGCTGCCCGAGACCGACGCCGAAGGCGCCATCGGCCTGGCGTCCCGCCTCCAGCACGAGCTCGGCCTGTCGAGCGTGCGGGCGGCGACGTTCCCCGCCGACGCCCTCACGATGGAGGGCCTGGAGCACGCGCTCTCGCCGGTCGGCCCCGATGCGCCCGACGCCGCCGGCGCGGCCGGTCCGGTGCTCCTCCCACCCCTCGACGACGGGCCGCACGACGTGGCCGTGGGCGAGCAGTGAGATGCACCCCACCTACCAGTCGGTGAAGCGGGGCTTCGACCTCACCGTCTGCATCCTGGTGCTCCCGATCGTGGTCCCCGTCCTGGCGGTGACCGCGCTCGCGGTCCGCCTCGACTCCCCCGGGCCGGTGCTCTTCCGCCAGGAGCGCACCGGCCGGCACGGCCAGCGGTTCCAGATGTTCAAGTTCCGCACGATGGTGCGCGACGCCGAGGAGCTCAAGGCCTCGCTGGCGCACCTGAGCATCGTCCCGCCCCCGGACTTCAAGATCATCGACGACCCCCGGATCACACGGGTCGGCCGGGTGCTGCGCGCCACGAGCCTCGACGAGCTGCCGCAGCTGGTGAACGTGCTCCTCGGCCAGATGTCGCTCGTCGGACCCCGACCGACCTCGTTCGCGCCGTCGACGTACGCGCTGTGGCACACGTCCCGGCTCGAGGTCCGGCCCGGGCTCACCGGGCTGTGGCAGGTGCTGGGCCGCAACGAGGCCGACTTCAACCAGCGGCTGCGCCTCGACATCCGGTACATCGAGCACAGCTGCTTCCCGCTCGACATCTGGATCCTGTTCCGCACCGCGGCCTCGGTGGTCCGCCGGCGCGGCGCATGACGGCGCCGCCCCCTCGGATCCGCCGCCGACTGGGGGCCGTCGTGCTCGCCCCGGTGGCGCTGGTGGCCGCGCTGTGGACCGGCGTGCGGGCCGAGCGCGCCCTGGCGCCCGCGGTCGGGCCGGCCGCCACGCCGGCCGAGACCTCGGCACCCGAGCCCGCGGCGCGCCTCTCGGACCCCGACGTCGAACGGGGCACCGGCTTCGCCGGTCCGGACCGGCCCGACGAGGCACCGGTCCCCGAGCTGCACGAGTCGCGCACCTGGTACGCCGCGGGGCGGTGGTGGGCGATCCTCAACCGTGCGTCGGACGGGTCGCTCACCATCTGGGGCCTCCAGTCCGCCGACGGGCCGTGGGTCGACACCGGGGTGCTGGTGGACGACCGGGCCTTCGCCCGGCCGGTCGTCGCGTGGAACGGCTCGGTGCTCGTGGTGGCCACGTCGGGCACCCGCGCCTACGACAGCCACGTCCTGCGCACCAACCGCTTCACCTGGGACGCCGCGGGCGGCGGGTGGTCGCAGCTCGCCGACTTCCCCGTGCTGGTCACCTCGACCCCGGCGCCCGACGTGCGGCTGCTCGTCGGCGCCGACGGCAGGGAGTGGCTCGCCCGCCTCGACGGCGACCGCATCGTGGTCGCCCGGAGCAGCCCGTCGGGCCTGAGCCACACCGAGTTCGCACCCCTTCCGGGCGGCCTCGCCGGCAAGGACGTCGGCGGCTTCGACCTGGTGGGCACGGCCACGACCGTGCAGCTGGTGTGGCGGTCGCGCACCGCCGACCAGATCCGGGTCGCCACCTGGACCGGCCTCGGGTGGGAGGGGGTCGCCCACGACGCCTACGGCGTCGCCGGCGTCGGCCCGGTCTCCGCCGCTCCCGCGGGGCTCTCCGGCGATCCGACCCTGCTCGTGCTGGTGCCGACCTCCCCCACCTCGCCCGCCCACAACGACCGGGACCCGGGCCTGCGGCTCCTCGCCATCACCGGAGAGCAGGTCCGGGTCTCGATGGTCAGCCGGGTGCAGGACCGCCTGGACGACGCGGCGCTCGTCTTCGAGCCGGGCCGCTCGGCGGTGCACGTGGTCGCGTCCCACCCGCCGCCGACGATCCCGGGGGACCTGCGGCGGCCGACGCCCGTGGTGGTGAAGACCGCCTCGCTCGAGGACCTCGCGTTCGCGCCGGGCGCGGGCCGGCCGGTGCTCTACGGCGACGTGGGCACCCGCCTGGCCGCCCCCGTGGTGCCCGCCGGTCCCACGGACGACGAACGGGGCCTGCTCGTGATGGCCGCCGGCCGCGACCTGTCCGGCTGGCGGACGACCGTCGTCGGCGGGAGGGTGCCCACGAGCCCGCTCGCCACCCGTTCCCAGGAGGTGGACGTCGTGCACGACACCTTCGACGGCCTCCCGGCGGACGCGGCCACACCCGCGGCGTGGCACGCCGGCACGTCCGAGCCGCTCACGTCCGACGTCGTGCCGGCACCCGGGACCGGCCAGGGCCTCCTCGTGGCCAACGCCGACGGGGGCACCGCCCCCCTCGCCTGCCGCGCCATCCCGCTCGGCGCCGGGCCGGTGACCGTCCGGGCCGACGTCATCACCTCCGGCACCGGCGGCACCGACGCCCGCCTGCTCACCGTGCGCGGGCCCGACGGCACGCTCGCCTCGGCCCGCCTCAGCCGCAAGGGGGAGGCGGGCTGGAGCGGCCCGGACGGCCGCGTGGTGGCCGGCGTGGTCACCCACGGCACCCCGCTGCGGGTCACGATCCAGGTCGACCCGCAGCGGCGCACCGCCTCGATCCGCCTCGAGACGGGCAGCGGCGTGGTGGCGGAGGGCTCGGACATCCCGCTCCTCGCGGCCGGCACGGGCGGCGTCGACGAGGTGTGCCTCGGCCCCGGGGCCCGCGACCCGGAGGCGTCGATCCTGCTCACGGACCTGCTCGTGCGCGAACGCTGACCCCGCGCACAGATCCCGTGCCTCGCCGGCCAGACCTCGGTACCCTTGGGAGGTCGCTGGAGGGAACGGGAGCGACGCCGGTGGCCGTTCGTGCGCACCGGCAACAGGAGGGCGGGAACCGATGTCGGACGAGCCTGACGATGCAGGGCACACGGCGGCGGCGCAGCTGTCGCACGACCTGCTGCAGTCGATCGCGATCGTCCGGGCCGCGGTCGACACCTTCCGCCTGCGCGGCGCCGAGGGCGACGCCGAGGAGGCGCTGGGGGTCGTCGAGCGCGAGGTGGCGATCATGGCCTCGCGCTGCGAGGAGGAGCTGCGCGGCGAGCGCTTCACGACGCCCATCGACCCGGCCGCCACCGCCACGAACGTGATCGATCGGGTGCGCCCGACCTACACCGGCGAGCTGGTGCTCGACCTCGACGGCCTCGACGGCGCCGCCACGGGCCTGCGGGGCAGCCCGACCGAGTGGGAGCGCAGCCTCCTCAACCTGGTCGAGAACGGCTGCCGGGCCGCCGGCCCCCAAGGCAAGGTCCTCGTCCGGTGCCGCTCGACCGACGAGACCCTCACCATCTCGGTGGCCGACTCCGGGCCCGGCTTCGGCCGCTCCGCCGCCGGCCGGTCATCGCTCGGGATGGTGGCGGTGATGCGCCTCGTGGAGCACCACGGCGGGCACCTCGAGCTGCGCCGCAGCGACCTCGGCGGCGCGCTGCTGATCATCGTCGTGCCGCTGGCCGACTAGTGCTTCGAGCCGAGGTCGGGCGGACGGACCCCGGCTCGCAGGGCGACGCTGATGGCCTCGACGGTGGAGTGGGCGCCCAGCTTCGACAGGACGTGCTTCACGTGGGTGCGCACGGTGTTGAACGAGATCATCAGCTCGTCGGCGATCTGGCGCCGGTCGAGCCCGGCCACCATCAGCGCGAGGACGTCGCGCTCGCGGTCCGACAGGCAGTCGACGAGCTCGACCCACACCGTGGGCGGCGGCGGGTGGAGCGCAGCCTCGACGACCTCGCCGATCAGCGGCACCGGCAGCCAGGTGTGGCCGGCCATCGCCGCATCGAACGCCGCCAGGATCTCCTCGGGGTGGGCGCTCTTGGGCACGAAGCCCTGCGCCCCGGCCTCGAGGCACTCGAGCGCCCGCGCCCCGCCGACGTCGCCCGTGACGATGACCGCCGTGAGGTGGGGCTGGTCCTCCCGGAGGTCGCTCAGCAGGTCGAGCCCGTCGTCGTCGCCGAGGGCCAGGTCGATCGACACGAGGTCCGGTCGCATGCGCCGGGCCCGGGCGCGTGCGTCGTCACTCGTCGTGGCGACCTCGACCGGATCCCAGCCGGCCGCTCCCGCGAGCTGGGCCAGGGCGTCAGCCAACCAGGGGTGGTCGTCGACGATCAGGAGCGAAGATGCCATGGGAAACAGTCCACTTCCGGGGGGTGAGGTGGTGCCGTCGCCACGGGGTGATCCGTGATACCGCGATTTGGGGAGTCAACACGCTGCGTAGTCGAGCCTAGATGTACGGACACCCAACTGCGGGTGACATCCGTAGGTGTGTTCGGGTGAACACAGGGCGTGAGCTTGTTTGGAGCGGTTGCTGGAGGGAAGAGGTGGGGAACATGCGAATCATCCTGGGCGACGGGCCCGAGCTGGTTGCGATGTCGTTGACGAAGCTGTTCGAGGAGCACGGCCACCAGGTGGTCGCGGCCACGGCCGAGCCGACGGAGCTGGCGGGTCTGGTGGAGCAGCACCACCCCGACGTCTGCGTGCTCGAGGTGGCCACTCCCCGTGAGGAGCCGATCGACGCCGCGATGCGCTCGATCCGAGCGTGCGCCGGCCACACCGACGTCGTGGTCGTGACCGGAGCGGAGCTGAGCCTCGTCAGCCTCGAGGCCCTGTCCTCGGGTGCGTCGGCGGTGGTGTCGAAGTCGAGCGACGGCGACGACCTGGTGGCCCAGGTCGAGCGCCGCGTCGCCCGCACCCCGCAGCGGCGCAAGCCCGGCGGGCGGGACCGCTACTTCCTCACCGAGCGGGAGCAGGAGGTGCTCGCCTGCCTCGCCGACGGGGACTCCACCGCCCGCATCAGCACCCGGCTCCACCTGAGCCAGGCGACCGTGCGGTCCCACGTGCAGAGCCTGCTCTGCAAGCTGGGCGTCCACAGCCGCTCGGGCGCCGTCGCCGTCGGCGTGCGCACCGGGCTGATCCACCGGTGCGCGTGATGACGGAGTCGGGCTTCTCGGACAGCGACTGGATGAGCTCCAGCGAGCTCGGGGCGGTCACCGACTTCCTCCGCACCCGCCGAGACGGCGGGACCGTGCTGGACATCACGAGGGGCACCGATCTCAGTGCCGTGGTCGTGGTGCCCGCCCTCAACCAGCTGATGGCCGACGGGATCGTCCGGCGAAGGATGATCGAGTCGGCCGGCAGCGGGCCGAAGTCAGCGTTCACGCTCACGTCGGCGGGGCGGAGGCAGCGGTGGCCTCAGGGTCAGCCGGAGGTCCAGGCGGCCCAGCCGATGTTCTTGCCGGGCGAGGCCGACGCCGAACGGGCGAACGAACCGCCGCCGTAGGCGTTCAGCAGCCACGGGGTGTTGCCGTCGTCGTTGGCCGGCGGGTTGGCGTTGGTGGTGCTGAGCCAGCGCTCGGCCCGCAGGAGGGCGCTGTCGCCGGCGTTGAAGTCGAGGACGCCGGCCCGGTCGAGGATGACCGAGGCCACGACGGCGCCCTGCAGGGCCTCGTGGGGGTAGCTGCCCTTGGGGGCGGGCCAGGTGTAGTCACCGGTGCGGCGCTGGTCCTCGGGGAGGACGCCGCCGACGTCGTGCCCGGAGATGGTGGCGCCGCGGGCGTTGACGCCGGCCTTGGGCCCGGCGTGCCACGAGGTGCTCGTGTACTTCAGCGTGTTCGGGGCGCGGCCGCCGAGCCAGGCCTCCTGGGTGTCGGCCAGCTTCTTCAGGCTGGCGTCGTCGCCGAGGTACGCATCGACGGCGGCGAGGGCGCCGCGGGCCATCGTGCCCCAGTTGTTGGGCGACAGGTGGGCCGTCGACACGAGGTCCGTGCCACCGGAGTGACCGGACATCTTGTGGGTGCGCGCCTCGCGGAGGAAGCGCTCGAAGGACGCCCGCTGGGTCGAGTCGAGCCCGACCACGTCGGCGGCGATCACGTACGACGGCAGCTCACGGGCGAGGGCGAGCACCCGGTCGTACGGGTGGCTGGCCGCCAGGTCCATGAGGTGCTTGCGCACCTTGGTCTTCAGCGCCGCGTCGTTCGTGCGCACCGCCACCAGCGCACCGGCGAGGGTGTTCACGTCGTCATCGGAGTTCTGGTCGGCGACCGTGGGCTTGCCCCACGATCCGGTCGCCGCCTCGTGCACCTCGTTCCAGGCGGTGCCGCTCGTCGGCAGCTTTGCGATCTCGGCCGGGCTGATCCAGATCCCGGCTCGGGCCGGGCTCGGGTTGGCTGGCTCGGCCGGTTGGGCAGCGGGCTGGCACGCGGACAACACGATGGCGGCGGCCATGGCGGTGATCGCCAAGATGGTCTTCATGGGATGAGGCACTTTCGATGCTCGAGGGTGGTTGGGTGGTCGCAGCACCCTCGGCCGGATCGAGCGATCTGAGAACCTTTTCCAAGGAACCGGGTGACGTCAGGTCACCCCATCGGCGCAGGCGTCACCGCCCGATCGCGCGGGGATCAGAAGCGGACGCGCCACACCTGACCTGCGCTGTTGGGAGCACCGAACGCACCGGTCGCCGGCGCGATGCTCCACGCCGCAACAAAGACGTTCCGGGCGGGGTCCACCGCGACCCCCGCGGGGTACGGCACGTTGATCCGGCTCAGCTCCGGGTGCTTCTCCCACGTGACCCTCGTGAGCTGGCCCGGCGTCTGCGGCGTACCACCCGCGAACAGCTCCGACACGTAGAGCTTCCCGGCCCGGTAGGCCACGCCGGTGATCGTCGTGAAGCCTCCGGGCACGTCGATGATCGAGCCGCCCCGTCCGATGAACCCGAGGTACCGGCCCGAGCTGCTCAGCACCGTGACCCGGGCCTCGTGCTCCTCCTCGTGGGCGAGCTCGCCGACGAGGATCGTGCCGTTCGGACCCTGCGCCAGCGCCGTGGGCGTGGCCTGCCGGTCCGTGCTCGACGAGCCGTGCTGGGGCAGCACCGCGAAGACCCGTGGGGCCTTGCCGGGACGGGCTTCGATGATCGTGTTGCCGGCGGCGTCGGCGATCAGCTGCCGGCCGTCGAGCGCCAGGACCGCGTACGGGTTCGAGTCGAGCTCGGGCTTGCCCGTCTTCGGGTCGACGTACCCGTCGGGGTTGGGCGTCGAGAACTCGACGCTCGAGATGTCGGCGACCACGGTCGGGGTCCGGAACGACCGGGCCTTCAGGAGCTTGCCCGCCTGCGCCGACGGCAGGGGTGCGGGGATCTGGTCCGGCGGGGCGTAGGTCATCTGCACGTAGATCCGGCCGTCGTGCGTGCTCACGCCGTCGGATCCGACGGCGAAGGATCCGTCCGGCCCCGATGCCGAGAGGAGCCCGGTCACGACCCGCTGGAACGTGCCGTTCACGGTGGACCCGGGGTAGCGGATCCGGGCGACGGAGCCGGTGGCGCCGATGCACTGCGCCTCCTCCCCGGTGCCCTCGCAGAGGGAGCCGCCCCGGCCGGCTTCGGCGACGAACAGCTTGCCGGTGCGGTCCCGCCAGACCTGGCGGGGGTTGTTGAGGCCGCTCACCACGACCCGGGCGGTGGGCACCCGGGGCTTCGCGGTGGACGGTGGCGCGAGCCAGAGGACGAGCAGGCAGGCGACGGCGGTGCCGACGACGGTGCGAGCCGTCCGGCGTCGGGTCAGGGGTGTGGTGGACATGGGGGGCCTCCGCTGAGCCAGGCGGGGCCGCTCCCCGCGCCCCGTCCATGCTCCGCTCCCACCGGAACGAGGTTCCATACCGTCTTGGGGTGGTGGTCCCTCGCCCACCAGGCCGAGGCGGGCGCCCGAACGGGGCTCAGATCACCCCCACGGGGCGGAGCCCGGCGCGCAGCGCGACGCTCACCGCCTCGAGGCTCGAGTGGACGCCGAGCTTGGCCAGGATGTTCTTGGTGTGGGTCCGCACCGTGTTGATCGAGATCCCGAGCCGGCGGGAGATCGACGGCCGGTCGTAGCCGGCGATCATCAGGTCGAGCACCTCCCGCTCGCGCGGGGTGAGGGTGGCGACGAGGACCTGCCACTCGGTCGGAGCCTGCGGCTCGAGCAAGCGCGAGAGCACGTCGCCCAGGAGGTCCTTGGGCATCCAGCCACCGCCCGTCGACACCGCCTCGGCCGCGTCGATCACGTCCTGGGCCCGCGCCGACTTCGGCACGAACGCCCGGGCGCCGGCCCGCACGCTCGCCACCGCCGCCTCGGGGGCGCTGCGCTCGCTCAGCACCACCACCGGCGGCGACGCCCGGAGGCCCCGCACCCGGTGGAGCAGGTGCATGCCCTCGCCCCCGCTCACCGACAGGTCCACGATGGCGACGTCGGGGCGGATCCGCTCGATCGCGGCGAACCCCTCCGACGCCGACGTCGCGGTCGTCACCGGTCCCCAGCCCGACGAGCCCAGGAGGTCCGCGAGGGTCTCCAGGAGGTCCTCGTGGGCGTCGACGATCACCACCTTGTGCCCCATCGCATGAAGCTCGCACCACCGGGCGATGCCGCCTACCGCAAGGGAGGTGACTCCCTCTACCCCCTTCGACGATGCCGCGAGGCCCGCGGCCAGCCCACGACCGGCCCGCGACCGGGCGCCGCCTGGCATCCTGGCCCCAGGAGCCGATCCGGGAGCCGTCCATGACCATCGAGATCACCGAGAGCGCCCTCGCCACCGTCGGGATCGTCACCGTCAAGCGCGCCCTGCCCCGCCGCCACCGGCGGACCATCGGCGCCTGGTGCTTCGCGGACCACATGGGCCCGGCCGACGCCACCCCCGAGCACGGCCTCGACGTCGGCCCCCACCCGCACTGCGGGCTCCAGACGGTGACGTGGCTCACCCAGGGCGAGGTCCTCCACCACGACAGCCTCGGGACCGAGCAGCTCATCGCGCCCGGCCAGCTGAACCTGATGACCGCGGGGCGCGGGGTGTCGCACAGCGAGGAGGCCACCGGCTCCTACGCCGGTCCCGTCGAGGGCATCCAGCTCTGGATGGCCCAGCCCGACGCCACCCGCGACGGCGACCCGGCCTTCGAGCACCACGCCGAGCTCCCGGTGGTCGACTGGGCGGGCGGGCGGGCCACCGTCCTCGTCGGCACCCTCGACGGCACCACCAGCCCGGCCCGGATCGACTCGCCGATGGTCGGCGCCGAGCTCCTCCTCGATGCCCCGGCCACGGTGCCGGTGGACCCCGCGTTCGAGCACGGGCTCGTGGTGCTCGACGGCGCCGTCGAGGTCGACGGCGAGGTGCTCGCACCCGGCCACCTCGGCTACCTCGAGCCCGGCCTCGACCAGCTGGCCCTCGCGCCCGAGCCCGGCGCCCGGGTCATGCTCCTCGGCGGCATCCCCTTCCCCGAGCCGATCGTGATGTGGTGGAACTACGTCATCCGCGACCGCGGCGAGGCCACCGCCGCCCACCGCGCGTGGCTCGACGACGACGGCCGCTTCGGCACGGTCGACAGCGCGCTCGAACGGGTCATCGTGGACCTCCCGCCCTGGGCCTGATCGCGGCGCCGGTACCATCGCCGGACCATCGACCAGGGAGATAGCCGTGTCCGACAAGAGCGTGTTCACCGACGAGGAGTGGGAGGCCATCGGCGAGGCGCCGCTCGTCATCTCCATGGCCATGGCTGCCGTCGGCCCGCACGGCCCGATCTCGATGATCAAGGAGTCGACCGCGTCGGCCAAGGCCATCGCCATGCCCCACGACCACGGCACCGCCAACGGCCTCATCGCCGAGATCATCCAGGTCGCCAAGAGCAAGGAAGCCCGCAAGGACGCCAAGCACCACAAGGCGCCCACCGTCCCCGCCATGGTGGACTCGCTCCTCGAGGACCTGCCCGCCGCGGCCGCCGCGCTCGACAAGCTGCCCGCCGACGAGGCCGCCGGCGTGAAGACGTGGTTCTCCGACATCGCCAAGGCGATCGCCGACGCCGCCAAGGGCACCAGCGCCGAGGAGCAGCAGGTGATCGACCGGATCGGCGCCATCTTCGCCTGAGGCGCGCCAGACTGGGTGCTGCGGCCGAGGGGAACCGGCCGCAGCACCGTCGATCCCAGGGGAGCCGACCATGTCCACCGACGAGCAGATCCTCGGCCGAGCGAACCGCGACGACCTCCGGGCCATCATCGCCATCGCCAACACCGACGTCGACGAAGCGATCCACGTGGTGGAGGACAACGCCCCGGCGATCTTCACCTGGGACTACGAGAAGGGCCGCCGCCCGGCCCTCAACAAGCTCTACGAGAAGGCCAAGCACGCCCAGTGGAACGGCGAGACCGACCTCGACTGGAGCATCGAGGTCGACCAGGAGCACTTCGCCAGCATGATCTCGGCGATGCGCCAGCAGCAGATGGAAGCCGGCGGCTTCGACCTACGCGGCACCCCGTTCGAGAAGTGGGGCGAGAAGGAGTGGCTCACCCACGCCATGGAGAACCAGAACTGGAGCCTGAGCCAGTTCATGCACGGCGAGCAGGGGGCGCTCGTGTGCACGGCGAAGATCGTCGAGACCGTCCCGTGGATCGACGCCAAGTACTACGCCGCCACCCAGGTGATGGACGAGGCCCGCCACGTCGAGGTGTTCGCCAAGTACCTCGACACCAAGCTCAACGGGCATTACCCCATCAACGCCCACCTGAAGATGCTGCTCGACGACATCATCAACGACTCCCGCTGGGACATGACCTACCTCGGGATGCAGATCATGGTGGAGGGCCTGGCGCTCGCCGCCTTCGGCCTGGCCATGAGCACCACGCCCGATCCGCTGCTCAAGCAGCTGCTCCGCTACGTCATGAGCGACGAGGCCCGCCACGTGGCCTTCGGCGTGCTCTCGCTGAAGGAGTACTACGAGGAGCTCACCGACGCCGAGATGCTCGAGCGCCAGGAGTTCGCCTTCGAGGCGGCGGTCCGCATGCGAGACCGCTTCCTCCAGCAGGAGGTGTGGGACCGCCTCGGCGTCGACGTGAAGGCGGCGGTGAAGCTCTTCGACCGGCCCGCCGAGGTCAAGAACCAGGACCCGTTCCAGCAGCTCCTGTTCTCCAAGATCGTCCCCAACTGCAAGAAGCTCGGGCTGCTCGACGCCAACGACGGCTGGCTGCGCAAGCGCTTCGACACGCTCGGCGTCACCCAGTTCGAGGACTGGGTCGACACCGGCGAGGAGTACCTGGAGATGGACGCGGTCACCGCCGACCGCCTCGCCGCCGCCGAAGGCGCCTGACCCGGCGCCGCCGGAGCACCCGCGCCGGACCGGCCCGCGCCGCCGACGTGCGAACATCGCCGCATGGGACGACGGCTCGCAGCGATCGGCACCTTCGGATGGGCGGCGGCCAAGGCGGGTGGCGCCTCGCGCCCGGTCGAGCTGCGGGCGCGGCAGCGGTGGACGACCGAGCGGGCGCAGCGGTGGCAGGACGAGACCGGCTGGCTCCTCGGCTGCAACTTCACGCCGTCCACCGCGTCGAACCAGCTGGAGCTGTGGCAGGCCGACACGTTCGACCCCGAGACCATCGACCGGGAGCTGGGCTGGGCCGCCGAGACCACCGGCATGAACTCGATCCGCCTGTTCCTGCACGACCTGTGCTGGACGGTCGACGGGCCCGCGTTCCTCGACCGGGTCGACCGCGTGCTCGACCTCGCGGCCGGCCACGGGATCAACGTGCTGCCCGTCCTCTTCGACGGCATCTGGGACCCGGATCCCCGACCGGGCCCACAGCGCCGGCCCCGTCCCGGCATCCACAACTCCACGTGGGTCCAGGGCCCGGGCGCCGCGGTCATCGCCGACCCGAGCCGCTGGCCGGCGCTGCGCCCCTACGTGGAGGCGGTGATCGACCGCTTCGGCCACGACGAGCGGGTGGTCGGCTGGGACCTGTTCAACGAGCCCGACAGCTGGAACCTGGCGTGGGCCCACCGGGATCCGGCCGGGAAGCGGGCCAAGGTGGGGGCGCTGCTCGAGCAGATCTGGGACTGGGCCGGAGCCGTCGATCCCGACCAGCCCCTCACCGTCGGCGTGTACGAGCTGCCGAGCGGCCACGTCGAGCGGGCGAGCGCCGTGGCCCGCACCGCCATCGAGCGCTCCGACGTGATCTCGTTCCACTCCTACTCGTCGGAGGAGGGCCTGACGAAGGCGATCGACGGCCTGGGCCGGTTCGGCCGGCCGCTGGTCTGCACCGAGTGGATGGGCCGCCCCGCCTCGCCCGTCGCCCTCGCCGAGGTGTTCCGCGACCGCGGCGTCGGGGCCTACTGCTGGGGCCTCGTCGACGGCCGGACCCAGACCCGCTACCCGTGGACCTCCTGGTACAAGCGGGCCGCACCGGACGCTCCCTGGTTCCACGAGCTGCTCCACGCCGACGGCACCCCGTACGACGACGACGAAGCGGCCCTGCTCCGACGCGTCTCCCCGCGCTGAGCCCCCGAGCGGGTCGCCGCGGCAGGTGCCAGGATGCGGCCGCACCCGAACCGGAGGACGCCCGATGCCGCACCCCCACGACGAGGTCGTCGCCGCGACCGAGCGCTACCGAGCCCTGCGCGAGGCCATCGGTCGCGGCGAGCACGACTGGCCGGCGCTGGCCGACCTCTTCACCGACGACGCCGTCTACATCGACCCGGCGTGGGGGCGCATCGAGGGCCGAGACGAGATCCGCACCTTCATGGCCGAGTCCATGACCGGCCTCGAGGACTGGACCTTCCCCATCGAGTTCATCGCCATCGAGGGCGACCAGGTCGTGGTGAAGTGGACCCAGGAGCTGCCCGGCACCCGACCCGACGGCCGCCGCTGGAGCCAGTCCGGCTACTCGACGCTGCTCTACGCCGGCGACGGCCGGTTCTCCTACGAGGAGGACCTCCTCAACATGGCCCACGTCATCGAGGACATCGTCGCCAGCGGCTGGACGCCGGGCCCCGGCTTCACCCCGCCACCGGCCCAGCCGGACCGCGACGTGTCCCGTCCCGGCTGAGCCGGGCGCCGGTACGATGCGCGGCCGTGACCACGACTGAACCCGGCACCGACGAGACCATCCGCCCGCAGGACGACCTGTTCGGCCACGTGAACGGCGCCTGGCTCGCCACCGCCGAGATCCCCGGCGACCTGGCCGTCAGCGGCGGGTTCATCGACCTGGCCCTCGAGGCCGAGGAGATCGTGGGCGACCTGCTCACGGAGGCCCGCGAGGCGGTCGCCGCCGGCACCCCGGCCGACGAGGACCAGCGCAAGCTCGGCGACCTCTCGACCAGCTTCCTCGACGAGGCCCGCATCGAGGAGCTGGGCGCGGCCCCCATCGCCGACGACCTCGCGGCCATCGCTGCGCTCACCGGCACGTCCGACGTGGTGCGGCTGCTCGGCCGGCTCCAGCGCGAGGGCTCGGGCGGTCTGGTCGACGCCTACGTCAACACCGACGACCGCCAGTCCGACCGCAACATCGTGAACCTGGTCCAGGGCGGCATCGGCCTGCCCGACGAGTCGTTCTACCGGGAGGACGGCTTCGCCGAGATCCGCACCGCCTACGGCACCCACGTCACCCGGGTGCTGGAGCTGATCGGCCTCGACGAGCACCAGGCCGCCGACGGCGCCGCCCGCGTGCTCGCACTGGAGACCCGCCTGGCAGCCGGCCACTGGGACCGGGTCAAGTCCCGCGACGTCATCGCCTCCTACAACCTGGTCTCGTTCGCCGAGCTGGGCGAGCTGGCCCCCGCCTACGACTGGGCCGCCTGGGCCGAGGGCCTCGGCGCAGCCGGCGCCGAGCTCGACGAGGTCCTCGTCCGCCAGCCCAGCTACCTCGAGGCCCTGTCCGAGGCGCTGGCCGACGTGCCGCTCGCGGACTGGCAGGCCTGGCTCTCGTACCACGTCGCCATCGGCGCGGCGCCGTACCTGTCGACGCCGTTCGTCGACGAGCACTTCTCCTTCTTCTCCCGCACCTTGAAGGGCGTCACCGAGCAGCGAGACCGCTGGAAGCGCGGCGTGGCCCTCTGCAACGGCATCCTCGGTGAGGCCGTGGGCGCCCTCTACGTCGCCAAGACCTTCCCGCCCGACGCCAAGGCCCAGATGGACGAGCTGGTCGCCAACCTGGTGGAGGCGTACCGGGTCAGCATCGGCCAGCTGCCCTGGATGAGCGACGAGACCAAGGAGCGGGCGTTCGCCAAGCTCGGGCAGTTCCGCCCCAAGATCGGCTACCCGGACACCTGGCGCGACTACTCCGCGCTGGAGATCGCGGCCGACGACCTGCTCGGCAACATCCGCCGCGGCTCGGCGTTCGAGACCGCCCGCCAGCTCGCCAAGATCGGCGCCCCCGTCGACCGCGACGAGTGGCTCATGACGCCCCAGACCGTGAACGCCTACTACAACCCCGGCGTCAACGAGATCTGCTTCCCGGCCGCCATCCTCCAGCCGCCGTTCTTCGACCCCGAGGCCGACGCCGCCTACAACTACGGCGGCATCGGTGCGGTGATCGGCCACGAGATCGGCCACGGCTTCGACGACCAGGGCTCGCAGTACGACGGCGAGGGCAACCTCGACAACTGGTGGACCGACGCCGACCGCGAGCAGTTCCAGGTCCTCGCCGACAAGCTCATCGCCCAGTACGACGGCTTCGAGCCCCGCGAGCTGCCCGGCCATCCGGTCAACGGCGCCCTCACGGTCGGCGAGAACATCGGCGACCTCGGCGGGCTCACCATCGGCCTGCTCGCCTACGAGCTCAGCCTCGGCGACGAGGGCGCACCGGTGATCGACGGCCAGACCGGTCGCGGCCGGGTGTTCTGGAACTGGGCGAACATCTGGCGCATCAAGACCCGGCCGGAGGCCCAGCT
>DATMGQ010000110.1:0-2613 GCA_035555395.1 Acidimicrobiales bacterium | reverse complement strand
CCGGCACCACCGAGAAGCCCAAGGGCGTGATCTGCACCCACGGCCAGACCCTGCGCACCGTCGCCACCTGGGCGAACGTCGTCGGGCTGGGCGAGGGCGACCGCTACCTCGCGATCAACCCGTTCTTCCACTCGTTCGGGTACAAGGCGGGGATCATCTCGTGGCTGGTCACCGGCTGCGTGCTGGTGCCGATGCCGGTGTTCGACGTGCCGAAGGCGATGGAGCTGATCACCGAGCAGCGCATCTCGATGGTCCCTGGTCCGCCGACGCTCTACCAGACGATCCTCAACCACCCCGACCGGGCCCAGCTCGACTCGTCGAGCCTCCGCCTCGCGGTGACGGGCGCGGCGTCGGTGCCGGTCAGCCTGGTCGAGCAGATGCGCGACGACCTCGGCTTCGACACGGTCATCACCGCCTACGGCCTCACCGAGGGCTGCGGCTTCGCCACCATGTGCCGTCGCACCGACGACGCCACCACCATCGCCACCACCTCCGGTCGGGCCATGCCCGGCATCGAGGTCCACGTGGTCGACGAGGCCGGGGCGCCCATGCCCGTCGGCGAGCCCGGCGAGGTGGTCATCCGTGGCTACAACGTGATGCAGGGCTACTTCGAGAACCCCGAGGCCACGGCCGAGGCCATCGACGCCGACGGCTGGCTCCACACCGGCGACGTCGGCGTGATGGACGAGCGGGGCTACCTGAAGATCACCGACCGCATGAAGGACCTGTTCATCGTCGGCGGCTTCAACGCGTACCCCGCCGAGATCGAGAACCTCCTGCTGGCGCACCCCCACGTCGCCCAGGTGTCGGTGATCGGCGCCCCGGACGAGCGCATGGGCGAGGTCGCCGTCGCCTTCGTGGTGCCCGCCACCGGGACCACGCCCGACCCTGATGAGATCATCGCCTGGTCGCGCCAGAACATGGCCAACTACAAGGCGCCCAAGCAGGTCCACATCCTCGACGAGCTGCCGTTCAACCCCGGTGGCAAGGTCATGAAGTTCGAGCTCCGCAACCGCCTCCGGGAGGCCTGACCATGACGAGCCTGTTCGCCGCCGCGACCCCGCCGGCCGACTACTGGGACCAGTTCAGCACCGTGACGCTGATCGTCCGGATCATCGTCGGCGCCACGTTCGCCGCCCACGGGTACAAGCACATCTTCCTCGGCGGGAAGCTGGCCGGGACGGCCCGCTGGTTCGACTCCCTCGGCATGAAGCCCAACGGGATGATCCACGCCGTGCTGGCCTCGGCCACCGAGCTGGCCTGCGGCATCCTCATCATCTTCGGCTTCCTCACGCCGCTCGCCGCTGCCGGCTACGTGGGCGTGCTGCTCGTGGCCGGGTGGACCAACCACCGGCCCCACGGGTACTGGAGCGACTCCGGTTGGGAGTACGTGTCGGTGCTCGCCACCTTCGCCGTGTTCATCGCCGGCGTCAGCCCGGGCAAGCACTCGCTCGACTGGGCGCTCGGCCTGGACTTCGCGTTCGAGCCGCTCACGGCCTTCGCCATCGCCGTGGTCGTCGGCGTCGTGTCCGGCGTGGGCCTCCTCGTCGCCTGCTACCGGCCGCCCGCTCCGACCTCGTCGGACGCGTAGCCTGCGCCCGTGACCGCGGACCAGGTGCCCCAGACCGACGAGACCGAGGAGCCCCGCGCCGCCGACGGCCGCGTGCCGGGGCGCCGCGGCCAGGCCACCCGCCAGCGCCTCCTCGACTGCGCGGCCGACATGCTGCGCACCACGTCGTACCGGGACCTCAAGGTGGTCGACATCGCCCGTGAGGCGGGCACGTCGCCGGCGACCTTCTACCAGTACTTCCCCGACGTCGAGTCGGCGATCCTGGTCCTCGCCGACGAGATGGTGGCCAGCGGCACGGAGCAGTTCGCCGACCTCGTCACCGCCAACTCCTGGAAGGGCAAGGCCGGCTACGAGGGAGCCGAGGCCCTCGCCGGCGCCATGCTCACGTTCTGGGGCGAGCACCAGCCGGTGCTCCGGGTCATCGACCTCGCCACCGACGAGGGCGACCCCCGCTTCGCGAACATCCGCATCCACCTGCTCAACGACCTCAACAACGCCCTCGCCGCCGCGGCGAAGGAGCACCAGAAGGCCGGGAAGGGCCAGCCCGGCATCGACTCCGAGGCCATCGCCGGCGTGCTCGTGGCCATGCTCGCCCACGTCTCGGCCCACCGCCTCGGCTTCGAGCTCTGGGGCGTCCGCGCCGACGACCTCCAGTCGACCATGGCCCGCATCGTCTTCTGGACCGTCACCGGATCCAAACCGCCCTCCTGACCTCGCCAGGTCGCGGTCGTACGATGCTCGGGCATGAAGCTCGATGACGTCGACGGTGACGACTTCCAGATCGAGGACCGTCGGGGCCAGCCCTCGGCCGGCGGTGGGATGGGGGGCCTCGGGTCGATCCTGGGCGGGGGCGGCAAGGGCGCCAAGATCGGGATCCCGGCGCTGATCGTCGTGGTGATCGGCATCTTCCTGTCCCAGGCAGGTGGCGGCGGGAGCAGCGGCGGCGGCCTCGACGACATCCTCGGGCAGTTGAACGGCGACACGTCGACCCAGCAGACCGCGCCGGCCAACACGAACGGCTCGAAGGACCAGCAGTACGAGTT
>DATMGQ010000109.1:0-1603 GCA_035555395.1 Acidimicrobiales bacterium | reverse complement strand
GAGCAGCGCGATCCGCAACACGTCGCCACGCTAGACGGTCGCCGCACGGTCCATCCGCCGTGGCTCACCTGCTCCGGCTCACTCGACGGCCCGGATCTCGCGGCCCGTGCGGTCCGGTGCGAACAGCGAGACGACCGCACCGACGACCGGTCCGACGACCCCGAGCGCGAGCGCCATCGGGACCGAACCCGCGATCCCGAGCGCCACCAGCGGGAACAGGCCCGCTCCGATGCCGCGGCCGGCGTAGTAGCCGGTGTTCGAGCCCGACGACCGGATGCGCGTCGGGAAGAACTCCGCCATCCACACCCCCAGCACCCCGAAGCCGCCGCTCCCGCCGGCGCACAGCATGAGCGCCCAGAACGCGGGGGATGCCCAGTAGTCGTGGCCGACGTGGGCGTGACCGGTGGCGACCAGGGTCAGGAACCAGCCGAAACCGATGATTCCGACCAGACACGACACGAAGAACGCCCATTTGCGGCGAATCACGTCCGAGAGCCAGCCGGTGGCCGGGTAGCTGACCGCGGTGACCACGAGCCCGAACAGGACGATGAGGCTGGCGGTGCCGAGCGGGAGCTTCTGCACCGAGACGAGGAACGTCGTCAGGTAGGCGATCATCGAGTTCGTCGTCAGGAACATCGCGCTGGCCAGCACGATGAACAGGACCGTCCCCGCCGCGTAGCCGCCGCGGAACAGGTCCACGAGGGGCACCTTCGCCGCGCGCATGCCCTCCGGCACGCGGCCCGCGGCCAGCTCGCGCCGGTAGGCGAGCCACTGCTCGGACTCGGGCAGCAGGAGCGCCGCCAGCCCACCGATCACCAGGGTCACGACACCGATGACGACGTAGCCGGCACGCCAGCCGTCGTGCAGCCCGAACTGGAGGGTGCACCAGTAGACGACGCCCTCGGTGACGATCTCACCGGTGAAGTACATGGCCTGGATCGAGCCGCCCATCGCGCCGCGGCGGGCGGTCTTCCAGCTCTCGGCGAACATCGAGAACGCGAGCCCGAACAGCCCGCCCATCCCGACGCCGGCGAGGATGCGGGTGAGCATGAACGTCAGGTAGGTCGGGGCGAGGCCGCCGAGGATCGCGGCGATGCCGAAGATCAGCACCGACGCCGTGTAGGTCCACCGCCTGCCGATGCGGTCGCCGAGCCAGCCGCACACCAGGCCGCCCACGATGGAGGCGAAGCCCTGCAGCGTCGAGATCTGCACGATCTGGATCGTGCTGACGTGCAGGGTCTCGGCGATGTACGCCATCGGGTAGCCGACGAGGTTGAGCTCGGCCCCGTCGAACAGGGTCCCGAGGAAGGCGAAGACCAGGATC
Source organism: Acidimicrobiales bacterium (assembly GCA_035555395.1). Taxonomy (GTDB): domain Bacteria; phylum Actinomycetota; class Acidimicrobiia; order Acidimicrobiales; family Iamiaceae; genus Aquihabitans. Next base: position 279 of record DATMGQ010000109.1, on the reverse strand, counting down.
CGGCGGAGGTAGACCGGCCGGGCGAGGCCGGACACCACCCCCGGGCCGGCCTCGGGGGTGCGCAGGAGCGACATCGGGGTCCCTTCTCGTCGTGCGGGTCGAACGATGGGTGTCGCCGGGACGGCGGGTCCGCGGGCGTGCCGGGACGGGCGCCGAGGATCGGCGCCCGGGGCGGCGCCTGGGAGCGGCGCGGGCGGATCAGGGCTGGGGCGGCGCCTGAGGAGCGGGGCTGGGGGAGCGGCGCTGGGGGAGCGGCGCTGGGTGTCGGCGCTGGGCCTC
>DATMGQ010000108.1:0-1795 GCA_035555395.1 Acidimicrobiales bacterium | reverse complement strand
GCAGATCACCGAGACCAGCCACGCGCTGCTGGTCGGCGCCGCCCTCACCTTCGTGGTCACCGGCCTGTTCTGCGCCTACCGGAAGCTCTGGGTCTCCACCGCGGTGTTCTTCGTGCTCGCCGCGGGCGCGGCCTGGTGGTACCAGGCCACAGACGAGCTGCCCCGCGAGATCATCCCGTACTTCCCGCACGTCACCACCCTCCTGGTGCTCGTGTTCGCCAGCCAGCGGCTGCGCATGCCCGCAGCCGACGGCAAGGTCTGGCGCCGAGGCGGACGGTGACCACGGGCCCGCGGCCGGACTGGCCCGCGCTGCGGGCCGCTGCCCAGCAGATGCTCGACGCCGCCTACGCCCCCTACTCGGGGGTGAAGGTAGGCGCGGCGGCGCTCGTCGACGACGGGCGCGTCGTCACCGGCTGCAACGTCGAGAACGCGTCCTACGGGCTGTCGCTGTGCGCCGAGTGCGGCGTGGCCCAGGCCCTGGCCGCATCGGGCGGCGGGCGGCTCGTCGCCCTGGCGGTCGTCGGCACCGACGGCACCTACCTCGCCCCCTGCGGCCGCTGCCGCCAGATCCTCTTCGAGTTCGGCGGCCCGGGCCTGCAGATCGAGACCGGCGACGGCATCGTCACTCTCGACGACCTCCTCCCCGGCGCCTTCGGCCCCGACGACCTCCCCCCAGGACGACGCCCATGACCAGCCCCCGGCAGTACCACATCGGGTTCGGAGCGGATGACCTGCCCGACGGCGCCACCATCGCGCTGTTGAGCGGCGACCCGAACCGCTCCGAGCTCATCGCCATGGACCGGCTCGACAACGGCCGGGACCTGGCCCGCAACCGGGGCCTCGACTCGTTCCTGGCCGAGCTGCCCGGTGGCCGCCCCGTCGTCTGCGCCACCAGCGGCATGGGTGCCCCGTCGGCCAGCATCGTGGTGAACGAGCTGGTCCAGGCGGGCATCACCACCATCCTCCGCATCGGCACCAGCGGCTCGATCCAGCCCCACGTGCACGTGGGCGACGTGGTCATCGGGTCCGCCGCCCTCACCCTCCAGGGCGCCGCCGACGACATCGCGCCGCCGCAGTACCCGGCCGCCGCCGACCCCTTCCTCACCGTCGCCCTCGCCCACGCCGCCGACGACCTCGGCATCGCCCACCACGTCGGGATCATGGGCTCGGTCGACACGTTCTTCGAGGGCCAGGAGCGCATGGACTCCTCGGCCAACCCCCAGCTCCTGCGCCGCCACCGCGGCAGCATCGACGAGTACCAGTCGCTCCGGGTCCTGAACCTGGAGATGGAGGCGGGCACGCTGTTCAAGATGGGCGGCGTCTACGGCTTCACGGCGGGCTGCGTGGTCGGGATCATCGCCCATCGCCACCACGAGGAGCGCCCCGACCTCTCGGTGAAGGACACCGCCGTGGCCAACGCCGTCGAGGTCGCCGTCGCCACCGCCGCCACCTGGGTCGACCACGCCCCCTGACCGAGCCACCCCCGCCCCCGCCCACTTCTCTTCGGTGGGGGTGCCACGGCAGAATGGCGGGGTCCGCATCAGGCGGGCACTCGGCCGGCTGGCTGATGAACCACGGGAGCCCGACATGGCCCTCGACCAGACCCAGATCGACGCCTGGGAGCGTGATGGCTTCCTCGCCATCCCGGACGCGATCCCCCTCGACCGCTGCGAGGCCCTGATGGCCCGAGCCGCCGAGATCGTCGACGAGTTCGACCCCGAGACGGTATCGATCTTCTCCACCCAGGAGCAGACCCGCACCTCCGACGACTACTTCATGGCGTCGGGCGACAACA
>DATMGQ010000107.1:0-12140 GCA_035555395.1 Acidimicrobiales bacterium | reverse complement strand
CGTGAACGGTTCCGGGAGATCCACGAACGGCTCTCGGTCACCAAAACCGAGCGGGCGATGGGCCTCACCGCGTCGCTCGCCGGACTGGTGAACCTGCTGCCCCAACCGGTGCTCGTGCGCATCGCGCGCCAGCAGGTAATGACGGTGGACTTCGCGACCTCGAACGTGCGCGCGGCGCCGTTCGACCTGTTCATCGCCGGCGCGCTGATGACCGGGAACTATCCGCTCGGCCCGATCGCCGGCACCGCCTGGAACCTCACCACGATGAGCTACCGCGGCGTCCTCAACCTCGGGCTGCACGCCGATCGGTCGGCCGTGCAGGCCCCTGACGTGCTCCGCGACGACATCGCGGCGTCGTTCGCCGAGCTCCTGGCCCTCCCGGGCGCGTAGAACGCGCCCGCTCGCACCTGGGGGGCTAGACCCCGGTGGCGACGGGTGCGGCGGCGGAGGCAGACGCCAGCAGGAGCCGCAGGTCCAGAAGCAGGTCGGCCACCTCATCGGTGGAGACGAGCTCCCGTTGCTGCATGGTCCCGAGGGCTTGGTCGATGACGGCCAACGCTTCCTGGATGACGATCTCTGGCACTGCAGTCTCGGTCACGTCCGCCACCTTACCGGGATGGGGTGACAAACCACGCGCACGTTGCGCCCGGCGACAGGTCGGCGCCAGCCGCCCGAAACACGGGACCGGCTGGCTGCGGGCGCACCCGGCCGACCTCCTACCCTGGCCGCCGTGACCTACGAGATCGTCAGCCGCATCGGTCGCGGCGGCATGGGCGTGGTCGATCTCGCTCGCGACGAGGACGGCCAGGAGGTCGCGCTCAAGCGCCTCTCGCTGCACGGCACACCCGAGGAGCTGGCCAAGGCACGGGCCCGGATCCGCCGCGAGGCCGAGGTGCTCCAGCAGCTCGACCACCCCGGTGTCGTGCGCCTCCGCGAGGTGATCGACGAGGACGACGACCTCATCCTCGTCATGGACTACCTGCCCGGCGGCAACCTGGCCCAGCGGGTCAACGAGGGCGGGCCGCTCTCGCCCGATGAGGTCGGCCGGCTCGCCGACCACCTCCTCGATGCGCTCGCGGCCGCCCACCGCCAGGGCGTGGTGCACCGCGACATCAAGCCCGCCAACGTGCTCTTCGACGCCGGTGGCGACCCGCACCTGGCCGACTTCGGCGTCGCCGTCCACCGGGACGCGACGCCCGGCCTGACCGCCACCGAGATGGTCGTCGGCACCCCCGGCTTCATGTCGCCCGAGCAGGCCCGGGGCGAGGAGGCCACCGCAGCGTCCGACGTGTTCTGCCTCGGCGCCACGCTGCTGTTCGCCGCCACCGGCGAAGGCCCGTTCGGCGCGGGCGACCCACGGCTGCTCCTCCTGCGCGCCGCTGCGGGCCGGACCGAGAAGGTGCCGAAGACGCTGCCGCCGGACCTCCGCCGCCGCATCGAGGCGATGCTGGCCAAGGACCCGGCGGCGCGCCCCTCCGCCGCCGAGGCCCGGGGCGGCACCCAGGGCACGCACCCACGGACGATCGTCCACCGGGCGGTGTCCGGACGGAACCGGTGGACGGCCGTCGGCGCGGTCCTCGTGGTGCTGCTGCTCGGGGCCGCCGCGCTCGCGGTGCTCACCGGCGGCGACGGCAACCAGGGCCGGCTCACCGGCACGACCGTCTCGACCACGGCCCGGCCCACCACGACCACCACCACGTGCACCGACCTCCCCTTCCAGCCGTGCGGCGAGCAGCCGGCGCCGAACACCGACGGACGGGTCTGCCTCGACGGCTTCGCCGACTACGACGGCGATCCGGCCAACGGGTGCGAGGCCGAGGCCGACGGGCTCCCCGACGACTCGCAGCTCGACGGGCTGGTCTCGGCCAACCTCGTCCCCACCGACGACGTCGACACCTACCTGCTCGACGTCGGCGACGGCATCCAGCTCCTCTGCGACGGCGAACTGCACGTGACCCTCACCGCGCCGGCGGGCGTGAGCCAGCGCGTCACCGTCCTCGACGGCGACGAGGTGCTCGGCACCAAGGCGAGCAGCGACCTCGAGCCGGCCACGGTCACCATCGGGGACCCGGACTGCATCTTCAACGACGCCACCACCTTGCGGATCCGCGTCGAGTCGGTGGGCACCGACCGCAGCCCCGAGGACTACACGCTCGAGGCGACCGGCAGCTTCTAGGGTCGCCGGCATGGCCCACCCCAAGCTCGGATTCACCTTCGCCAGCCTGATGCCGCTCGGCCCGGGCCTCGCCCTGGAGACCGCACAGCAGGCCTCCGCACTGGGCTACCGGTCGTTCTGGACGGCGGAGACCACCGGGCCCGAGGCGTTCTCGCTCCTCGCCGCCGCCGGCGCCGCGGCGCCGGGGCTCGACCTCGGCACCGGCGTGCTCGCCCTCCAGCTCCGCACGCCCATGGTGGCGGCGATGGGCGCGGCCACGCTCCAGGCCCTGCACCCCGACGCCGACATCCTCCTCGGCATCGGGATCTCGTCGCCCGTGGTCACCAGCCGCTGGCACGGCGTCGAGTACGGCGAGCGGCCGCTCGCACGCGTCCGGGAGTACGTGACCCTGGTGAAGGCGTGCCTCAGCGGCGAGAAGGTCGACTTCGCCGGCGACTTCTACGAGGTGAAGGGGTTCCGCCTCGGGCTCAAGCTGGGCGAGCGCCGCCCCAAGATCGTCGTGGGCGCGCTCAACCCGGCGATGCTCAGGCTGGCCGGTGAGGTGGCCGACGGCGTGCTCCTCAACTACCTGCCGGCGTCGCACGTCGCCTGGTCGGTCGAGCAGGTCCGCGCGGGCGGCGACGCCGAGATCTACGGCTACGTCCACGCCGGCGTCGGCGATCGCGACCAGGGCATCGACAAGGCGCGCCGGGATCTCTTCTCGTACGCGGTGGTGGATGCCTACGCGGCCAACTTCCGGCGGGCCGGGTTCGGCGACGAGGTCGATGCGATCCGCGAGCGCCACGCCGCGGGCGACCGGGAGGGCGCGCTCGCCGCGGTGTCCGACCGCATGTGCGATGCGATCGACGTGCTCGGCGACGCCGACACGGTGCGCGATGCGGTGCGCGCCTACGTCGACGCCGGGGTCGACGTGCCGGTGCTCATGCCCCTCCCGTGGGGCGGCGACCGCCGCCAGGTCATCACCGACACGATGGAGGCCGCGGCCTCCGCGTGAGGTCCGGCGCTGCGTCGCCGACGGCGGCTCGCCGGCCTGGTCGACGGGCCGGCGGACCTTTTTCGTGAACAGCGAGATTTTCCACTCAACCCGGAGCGTGGTCGCGCCGTTACCGTCCGTGCGAGGGAACGTACAGCCAGGTCAGCGAGCCAGCGGGGGGTTCGGGGGTCCACGGGAGGTGCGCTTCGTCGCGCCCCAACCCGACAACCAGACGGAGACGTTCCCCATGGCCCAGCTCGATGTTGCCCTCAAGGAAGCGATGGAGATCCCCGGCGCGATCGGCGTCGCGATCGTCGACTACGACAGCGGCATGATGCTCGGCTCGGCCGGTGGCAGCGCCGAGCTCGACCTCGAGGTCGCCGGCGCCGGCAACACCGAGGTGGTCCGGGCGAAGATGGCCACGATGCGCTCGCTGGGCCTCAACGACCAGATCGAGGACATCCTCATCACGCTCGGCACGCAGTACCACCTCATCCGCCTCGTCACGTCGCCGAAGGGCACCGGGCTGTTCTTCTACCTGGCGCTGTCGAAGTCGCAGTCCAACCTGGCGATGGCCCGCCGGCAGCTGCAGGCGATCGAGGCCGAGCTCGTCCTCTGAGGTGACCGACACGATCGCCGTCGGCGCCGACCCGGTCGCCCACTCGTTCAAGGTCGTGGTGGCCGGGTCCTTCGCCGCCGGCAAGAGCACCCTCATCCGGGAGATCTCCGACACGGGGGTCGTGGGCACCGAAGCCCCGACCTCCGGTCCGGAGTCCCTCGTCAAGGACACCACGACGGTCGGGACCGAGTTCGGGACGCTCACCGTGGGCGACCCGGACGACCCCGTCGAGCTCCTGCTCCACGGGCTGCCCGGCCAGGACCGGTTCCGCTTCATGTGGGACATCGTCTCGATCGGGGCGGACGGCTTCGTGCTGCTCGTCGATGCCGAGCGCCCGGACACCTGGGACGAGAGCGCGGCGATGGCGGCGTACCTGCTGGACCAGGTCGACGCGCCCATGGTCGTCGGCGTCAACCGCGGGCGGAACCGCCCGGAGCTCGTCACCGCCGTGGGCCAGGCCCTCGGGCGCGACGACCTGCCGCTCGTCCCGTGCGACGTGACCGACCGCTTCAGCGCCCGCGAGCTCGTCGTCGAACTGCTGCTCCTCGTCCTCGACGCGCTGCCCGAGGACCCCGACCCCCACCTGGACCGCTCGCCCGCCCTGGAGCTGCCGTGACCGCCACGCTCGACCCCACCGACCTCCCCGCCGCCGCGGCCCTCGACGCGCCGTCGGACCCCACCACGCAGCGCATCCTGCGCGCGCTGGCGGACAGCCTGCCGGGCGTGCGCGGTGCGCTCGTCGCCTCGGTCGACGGCCGGCCCGTCGCCGCCGTCCTCCCCCAGCACGAGGCCAGCTCCACGGCCGCGATCGTCGCGGCGTCGCTCGGCCTCGGCTCCCGCCTGGCCGACCTCGCCGGCGAGGGCGCGCTGCAGGAGATCGTCGTGCGGTCCGGTTCGGGCTACGTCGTGATCTTCGCCGTCGGCGAGCGCGGCGTCCTGACGGTGCTCACCACCGCCTCGGTCAACCTCGCCCTGCTGCACCTGCGGGCGCGAGACGCTCGAGCCGACCTCGTCGAACCGCTGCGCCGCCACCTCGACGCCGGCACCCCGGCGCCCTGATCCACCCCACCCACCAACCCTGATCCCATCCCAAGCGGAGGAACCACCATGTTGAGCGAACAGCAGGTCACGGACACCATCGGCGACATGGCCGCCGACATGCCCGGCTTCTTGGCCGCATCCCTCGTCGACCTCGACTCCGGCATGACGCTCGGCGTCTACGCCAAGGACGAGACCTTCGACCTCACCGCGGCGAGCGCCTACAACAGCGAGCTCGTGAAGCAGAAGCAGAAGGTCATGGAGGCCCTCGACCTCGACATGGAGCTCGAGGACATGATCCTCACGCTCACCGACCAGATCCACGTGATCAAGCTGGTGACGCCCACCACGTTCCTGTACCTGGCGGCGGACCGGCCCAGCACGAACCTGGCGATCGTCCGCAACGCCGTCAACAAGCACGCACCGGCCCTCGCGGCCTGATCCCGACCGTGCCCATGTGGTCCGCTGCGCTCGACGTCCGTTCGAGCGCAGCGGCGCGCTCCTGGCGGAGGAGGCGGCCATGCCGATGATGCGACGAGGGCCCCTGGCCCGGTACGACGCGGAGTGGGTGCTCCGCCAGGCGAGCGCCAGCGCGTCGTCGGGGAGCGTCGAGTTCCACACCGACCGGCCGTTGACGCTCTACCTGCGCAACGGCCGGGTCTGCCACGCGGTGGAGGGCGTGGCCGAGACCGGCTTCGCCGCCGAGCCCGACGCCGTCGCGGCCGACGAGGCGGCGGCTCGCGACCAGGTGCTCGCGCTCGTCGTGACCGCCATGGCCGCCACCGACGGCTGGTACTACCTGGACCCGATCGGCCACCACGCCGTGGCCACGCCCTGGGACTGGGACGCGGCCTCCCTGATCCTCGACGCCCGGATCCAGCGCCGGGCGACGGAGAACCGGTCGGGAGCACCACCGGAGCCCGCGTCGGCCGAGCGCGCCGCCCCTCCCCTCCGACCCGATCCTGCGGCCCGGCCGACGGCGGCGAACCTCCACCACGAGGCCGACGCGCCCGTCGTGGCGACCGCCCCTCCGGTCGGGGCCGCCGCACCGGTGCCCGATCGCCGCCTCGAACTGGTCGCACCGGCCGACGAGCAGCCGATCACGCTCAGCGTCGAGGCGTGGCGCATCGCGTGCGCCCTCGCCCGGTCCCGCGGCTCCGAAGAGCTGCGCGACGAGCTGGGCTGGACCGGTTCGCGGCTCGACGCCGCCCTGGCCGAGCTGGTCGCCGCCGGTGTGCTGGCGGCGACCACGGAGGAGGGCGCCTCGGCGGCGGGCGCGGGAGCGGCAGGCGCAGCCGCTCCCGCCACGCCCGCCGGCACGCCGACGGCCACGCCCCCGGCCCGGTCCGAACCCGCCGTCGTGCCGAGCGCCGCTCCGGCCCGCCGGGACACCACGACGTCCGGCCCCGCCACGGCGGCACCGACCCCCGCCGTCCGCTCGGCGACGCCGGCGGCACCGGCGGAACCGGCGGAACCGGCGTCTCGACCGCCGACGGTCCCGCCCCTCCCGGGCACGACCCCCAAGGCGACCGTCGACCGGCGCAGCGCCCTGCGCCGGCTCATCTCGAACCTGAAGCCGGCATGACGAACGCGACCTCCGACCCGAACGAGCCCCGTCCCATCGACCTGCGGATCGTCGTGGACGGCGCGTCCACCGCCGGCAAGACCACGACGGCGCGGTCGCTGGGCGAACGGCTGGGTCGCCCCGTCGTCACCCCCGAGGAGCAGGACGGGCGCACCCTGCTCTTCGACTGGATGGACCACGAGGGCGGCCGCTCGGACGGGCGGCCGATCCGCACGCAGGTCGTGGCCGTCCCGGGGCACCTCCCCCACCTGCGGGCCCGGCTGCTCGTCACCGCCGACGTGGTCCTGTTCGTGGCCGACACGTCGGCGTCCGGCATCCGGTCGACCGAGGTGGCGCTCGCCCAGGTCCGGGCCCTGCTCGACGCCTACGAGGGCGTGCGGCCGGGCCTGGTGGTCCAGGCCAACAAGCGCGACGCCGGCGACGCCCTCTCCATGGACGAGGTGCACGAGCGCCTGGCGATCGGCGGCGACGACCTGGTGATCGAGACCGTGGCCCTGACCGGCGAAGGCGTGCGCCAGTCGTACGTGTACGCCGTGCGGCTCGGCCTCCGCCACGCCAAGGCCGTCGACGGCCCCCGCATCGCCGAGCGCCAGGTGACCGCCGACGCCCTCCTCCGCGAGCTCGACCAGGACCCCCGCCCCGTCCGCGAGATCGTCCCCGCCGCGACCACCGAGCCCGAGCCCGAGCCCGAGGTGGAGGCCGAGCCCGTCGCCGACGTGGTGGAGCCGGCCGAAGCGGTCGAGCCGCAGGAGCCCGACGGGCCCGAGGCGGTGGAGGAGGCCGCCTCGCGCTCGGCCGACGCCGTCCCCGGTGACCGGCCGGACGCGATCGGTGCCGAGCGGTCCCTCGAACCCGTGGGCGCGGCCACCGCACCCGGCGCCGCGCCCGCGGCGATGGCCACGCTGGTCACGACCGACGACCGGCCGGAGCACGACCACCCCCGGGCCTGGCGGCGGTGGTTCGACCGCTGACGCCACCCGGGCGTTCCCGGGTCGGTGTCGCACCCGGTCGGTAGGGTGCGGCCATGGAGCTTCGGGATCGGGTTGCCGTCGTCACCGGTGGGGCCAAGGGCATCGGCTTCGCCCTCGCCCAGGCGTTCCTCGACGAGGGCGCCCGCCACGTGGTGGTGGCCGACCTGGCCCAGGCCGACGTCGACGCCGCCGCCGCCCAGCTGGGCGACCGGGCCAGCGGCGTGGCGGTCGACGTCTCGGAGCGGGCCGCCGTCGGGGCGCTCGTCGCCGGGGTCGAGGCCGACCACGGGCCCATCGACCTGTTCGTGAGCAACGCCGGCATCGGCACCGGCGCCGGGGTCGACGCCTCCGACGAGGTGTGGGACCGCATCTGGAAGGTCAACGTCCTGGCGCACGTGTACGCCGCCGAGGCGGTGCTGCCCTCGATGCTCGCCCGGGGCGAGGGGTACCTGCTCTCCACCGCCTCGGCCGCCGGACTGCTCAGCCAGATCGGCGACCTGCCGTACTCCGCCACCAAGCACGCGTCCGTGGCCGTCGCCGAGTGGCTGGCCATCACCTACGGCTCGCAGGGCATCACCGTGTCGTGCCTCTGCCCGCAAGGCGTCCGCACGGACCTGCTCGCGAACGCCATGGGCATCTCGTCGGTGGAGACCGTGGTCTCGCAGGGCCTGCTCGAGCCGGCCGACGTCGCCACCGCGGTCATCGAGGCCGTCCGGGCCGAGGAGTTCCTGATCCTCCCCCACCCCGAGGTCGCCGAGTACTACCGGCGCCGCGCCACCGACCCGGACCGCTGGCTCGCCGGCATGGCCCGGCTCCAGGCCCGCATCCTCGGCACCCTCGCGGACGCGCCGGACGCCTGATGCCCAAGCGCCCCCCGAAGCCGGTGGTCGACGACGGCTTGGCCGCGATGGGCCTCGAGTTCGGCCAGATCGTGCGCTACGCCGGCACGTCGGACAAGCGCTACCGAGAGGGCGTCGTGCTCCGCCGGGAGAAGGACGGATCGGTCGGGCTCCGCGACGACCGCGGCCGGGCCCGGGCGATCCCGGTCGAGCGCATCGAGGTCCGCCTGATCGGCCCGCGCGGCGGCGAGCAGTGGGTGCCGCTCATCGACACGGGCGAAGGCCTCCAGCTCGGCCTCTTCTGACGGCGGCACGCGGATGGACCGGCCCACCATCGAGGTCTACGAGCGCGAGGCGGCGGGCTACGCGGTCCGGCGCGGCGTCCAGCGGCCGGAACGGGCGAGCGCGTTCGCCGGCGCGGTGGCGCCCGAGGGCGTCCGCCTGGATCTGGGCTGCGGGCCCGGGTACTACCTGCCGCTGCTCGGCGAGCCCGCCGTCGCGGTCGACGCTGCGGCGTCGATGGTGCGCGCCGCCCGTGAGGCCCACCCCTCGGTGCCTGCGGTCCGGGCCGACCTCCTCCACCTCCCGTTCGGCCGCGGCACCGTCGCCGGGGTGTGGGCGTCCAAGGCCCACCAGCACGTCCCGGCCGCCGACCTGCCGGCCGCGCTCGCCGAGGTCCACCGCATCCTCCCGGTGGGCGGGCGGTTCGACCTCACCGTGTTCGCCGGTCCCGACGGCCAACCCACCTCCGAGGAGGTCACCGACGACGACTCGGGCGACGACCTGCCCGGCCGGTGGTTCACGTGGTGGGAGCCCACCCACCTCCGCGCCGTGATCGAGGCCGCCGGGTTCGCCGTCGACCAGCTCGAGCTGGTGGGGGCGCCGCACCAGGGCGCGCACGCGCGCATCGAGGTCACGGCCACGGCGAGCCGCGCCCTGCCCGACCACGTCGGCCCGGGCATGCGCCTGCTCTGCTGCGGCCTCAACCCCTCGTTCCACGCCGCCGATGCCGGCGTGGGGTACGTCACCGGCTCGAACCGGTTCTGGCGGGCGATGGAGGCCGCCGGCCTCGCCACCCGCGACCGCGACCCGCGCCACCTGCTGCACCACGACCGCATCGGTATGACCGACCTCGTGAAGCGGCCCACCGCCCGGGCCGACGAGTTGGCCACGGCCGAGTACCGCGCCGGCGTCGAGCGGCTCGAGGCCCTGTGCACGTGGCTCCGCCCCGCCGCGGTCGCGGTCGTCGGCCTGGCCGGCTGGCGCGCGGCGGTGGACCGCAAGGCGGCGGTCGGCTGGCAGCCGCGGACCCTCGGTCCCAGCCCCGTCTACGTGCTGCCGTCCACCAGCGGGCTCAACGCCGGCACCAGCCTCGACGACCTCGTCGGTCACCTCCTCGCGGCCGCCGTCGGTCCGCCGGGACACGCAAGCGCCAGCTGACGTTCACGGAACCCTGCGCGGAATCCGCTGGTCGGGCTGCGACACTGGCCCCCATGGCTCGTCGCACCAAGATCATCGCCACCATCGGTCCCGCCTCTGATTCGGAGGCGATGATCAAGGACCTCGCCGAGGCGGGGATGGACGTGGCCCGCATCGGGTTGGCCCACGGGTCGCTCGACGAAGCCATCGAGAAGTTCCACCGGGTGCGCCGGGTGGAGGCGTCGCTCGGCCGCCCCATCGGCGTCATGATCGACCTGCCCGGCCCCAAGGTCCGGGCCGGCCACATGCCCGACGAGGGCCTGCCGGTCGACCAGGGCGACATCATCCACCTCGCCCCGGGCAACACCGGGTCCACCGCGGCGATGATCCAGGTCGACCACGAGGGCCTGCTCACCGACCTCCACGTCGGCGACCGCGTGGCCTTCGGCGACGGCATCGTGATGGCCGAGGTCATCGACCGCAAGACCGACTGCCTCGAGGCCCGCATCACCCACGGCGGCCTGCTCCAGGGCCGTCCCGGCGTGCACATCCCGTCGGACCGCCTCCGCATCGCCTCGCCGACCCCCGCCGACCTCCACATGCTCGATGCGTTCATCGAGGAGGGCGTCGACATGGTGGCGGTGTCGTTCGTGCGCTCCGCCCACGACATCCGCCGGGTCGGCGTCGAGCCGCACCCGCGGGGGCCGCTCGTCGTCGCCAAGATCGAGACCCGGGCGGCGGTCGACAACCTCGACAGCATCATCGAGGCCTCCGGCGCCGTCATGATCGCCCGCGGCGACCTCGGCGCCGAGATGCCCATCGAGGAGCTCCCGCACCTCCAGAAGCGCATCCTCCAGCGCTGCATCACGCTCGGCCGTCCGGCCATCACCGCCACCCAGATGCTCGAGTCGATGGTCACCGCACCGTCGCCCACCCGGGCCGAGGCGTCCGACATCGCCAACGCGGTGTTCGACGGCTCGAGCGCGGTGATGCTCTCGGGCGAGTCGGCGATCGGCCACGACCCGATCAACGCCGTGGCCACGATGGCCCGCATCGCCGCCCGGGCCGACGACGAGTTCGACTACGACGCCTGGGGCGCCCGGGTCCACGAGATCGCCTCGACGATGCAGCCCCACGTCGACGACACGGTCACCCTCGGCATGACCAACGCCGCGTGGCGGGCCGCGCTCGAGACCGGCGCCAGCGCCATCATCTGCATCACCCACACCGGCTTCACCGTGCGCTCGATCGCCCGGTTCCGGCCCGAGGCCAAGATCCTGGGCTTCTCCGCCGACCCGCAGACCCTGCGCCAGCTGACGCTCAGCTGGGGCGCGATCCCCCAGCACCTCGACGTCGACTACCAGGCCGACAACGTGATCACCCGGGTCGTCGAGCAGGCCCGGGAGAACGGCCTCATCCGGCGGGGCGACCTGGTCGCGGTGCTGTCGGGCTCCCGCGAGTACCCGGGCCAGGCCACCGACTCGCTGCGCCTGATCCCGATCCGGTAGCGAACCTGGACACATTTCCTGTCCAGATCGGACACGAATCGGCCGTAGACGCCAGGTAGCGATGTCGGGCGCTCGCGCGTCCGGCGCCCTCCCCCTTCGCGACGAGGACCGATCATGCCCATGATGCGCCGTGGTCCCTTGGACCGCTACACCCCCGAGTGGGTCCTCCGGCAGGCCAACGCGCACGGCGCGGAGGGCAGCATCGAGTTCCACACGGACCAGCCCATCACCATCTACCTGCAGGGCGGCCGGGCCTACGCGGCCGAGGTCGGCGTGAACCTCAGCGAGACCGACCTGGCCGAGCGGCCGGTCATCAGCGAGTCGATGGCGCGCGACCACCTCGTCGACCTGCTCGCCGGCGTGATGGGCGCGCAGTCGGGCTGGTACTTCCACGACCCGCTCGGCCAGCACCCCACCAGCGGCGCCTGGACGTGGGAGACGGCGACCCTGCTGATGGACGTCCGGGCGCGGACCCACGAGACCCGCTCGCTCGCGTCCTGGGGCGACCGCACCGTCGCGCTGCGGGAGGCGACTGCGGGGCCGGTGACCCTGGGGCCCGATGCGTGGGCGGTCGTGGTCCGGTTGGCCCGCACGGCCAACGCCGGTGACCTCCGGGCCCTGCTCGGCTGGAGCCCCGACCGGGCCGCAGCGGCGCTGTCGGAGCTCGAGGACCTCGGCGTGCTCGGGGACCCGCCCACCGCCGCGCCGCCGCCCCCGCCGGCGGCCGCACCCGCCCCGGTGGCGCCGGGCCGGCCCGCGCCGCCGACCGGGCCCATGCGGCTGTCGCCGCCCCCGACCGTCGCCGAGGCTGCTGCGGCGCGCCGCCAGACCGGCACGGGCGCCCGGGACTCCAGCGCATCGGCGCTGCGGCGGGTGCTCCCCGGCCGCCGCCCCGGGTCCTGATCCCGCCCGCACCGGTCCGGCATGATCGGGGGACCGCGAACCCCGGAGGCGACGTGCTGCTGCAAGACCGGACGATCCTGATCACGGGCGTCCTCACGCCGTCGTCGAT
>DATMGQ010000106.1:0-20402 GCA_035555395.1 Acidimicrobiales bacterium | reverse complement strand
GCGCCGCCGGTACCAGACCACCGCGCCGGCAGCGGCGGCCGCACCCACCGCGAGCAGGGTGCGGGTCCGGGGCGTCGACATGGTCGCCGACGCTACCGGGACGCTCCCCGCAGGCCCGAACCTGCCGGATGGCCGGGCAGGCCTGCGGGGCGGCGTCATGCGGTCACGCCGGCGCGTTGCCGGGGACCTCGGCGCCCTCGACGAGCGGCTCCTGGTCGGCGCCCTCCTCGAGGAAGTAGCGCCAGATCGCCCCGCCGATCACCGCACCGAGGATCGGCGCCACCCAGAACAGCCAGAGCTGCGGGATGTAGTCGCCGCCCGCGAAGAGGGCCTGGCTCGTGGAGCGGGCCGGGTTCACGGAGGTGTTGGTGATCGGGATCGAGATGAGGTGGATGAGGGTCAGGGCGAGGCCGATGGCCAGGCCGCCGAAGCCCGCGGCCGCCTTCTTGGCGGTGGCCCCGAGGATCACCAGCAGGAAGAACGCGGTGAGCACCGTCTCGGCGAGGAACGCGGCGCCGAGCTTGTAGCCCTGCGGGCTGAGGTCGCCGTAGCCGTTGGCGGCGAAGGCGCCGGGAGCCTCGTTGTCGATGTCGAAGCCGGCTTTGCCCGAAGCGATGACGTACAGCACGCCCGCGGCGACGATGGCACCGATGAGCTGGGCGATGACGTAGGGCGCGGCGTCCTTCTTGTCGAAGCGCCCCGAGACCAGCGCACCGATGGTGACCGCCGGGTTGAAGTGGCCGCCCGAGATGTGGCCGACGGCGTAGGCCATCGTGAGCACGGTGAGGCCGAAGGCGAACGACACGCCGATGAAGCCGATGCCGAGGTTGGTCTCGTTGCCGCCGCCGTCGAGGATGGACGCAGCGAAGATCGCCGAGCCACAGCCGCCGAGCACCAGCCAGAACGTGCCGAACACCTCGGCGAGCAAGCGCCGTTGCAGGGTCATGGAACTACCTCCTGGGAAGGGGAACCCACCTGGTCCTGAGACCACCGCCACGGCATGTCGGTGACGCGGACCGACCACGAGCCTCCCACCGGGACACCGGTCCGGGGAGGGATGGTTCCCCCGGTCAGGTGAGCGTCAGGTCCGCCGTCGGCCGCGGGACGGCGTTGCGGCGGCGGGGTCGGCCGGCCAGTCGTGCTTCGGGTACCGGCCGGCCATGTCCTTGCGGACGTCGCGCCAGGACCCGGCCCAGAAGCCCGGGAGGTCGGCGGTGACCTGCACCGGGCGGCCGGCGGGCGAGAGCAGCTCGACCACCACGGGCACCGCGCCGTCGCCCACCGTGGGGTGCGTGGTGAGGCCGTAGAGGTCCTGGACGCGGGTCGACACCCGGGGCGTGCCGTCGTCGTAGGCGATGGCGACGGACCGGCCGTCCGCCGCGGGGAACGACGTCGGGGCGAGCCGGTCCAGGGCCTGGCGGGCCGCATGGTCGAGGCCGGTGCGCAGCGCGGTCGTGAGGTCGATCCGCTCGAGGTCGCGCCGACCCGTCGCACCGGGCAGGAGCGGGGCCAGCCAGTCGTCGGCGGTGGCGAGCAGCGCAGCGTCGGAGACGTCGGGCCAGGCGTCGGGCCGGAGGCCGTGCAGGAACGCGAGCCGGCCCTGGAGCGACCGGGCGGCCGGCGTCCACCGGAGGACGGCGCCGTCGGTCGTGCACACGCGGTCGACGAGGGCTGCGGTGGTGGCCGGGCCCGGCGCCGCCGGCCCGTCCGTGGCGTCGAGCACGAGCGCACCGGCGCGCACCTCGGTGCGGGCGCGCAGGTCGTCGCGCTGGTCGTCCCAGGCCAGCACGGCCACCTCGGTCACGTCATCGGCCACCGCCGCTCGCACCTCGGCCGCGGCCAGCTCGGCCGCCGAGGCGATGCGCGGGCCGCGGCCGGCGTCCTCGACCACCGCCACGGCGAGGAAGGGCGAGCCGGCGAGGTGATCCGAGGCGGGGAGCTGCCCGCCGCCTCCGCCGCGCAGGCGGTAGCCCCGGCCGCTGGCCTGGGCGATGCGCTCGGGGTACGCCACCGCCACGAGCGACCCGGCGGCGTGGGGGTCGACGTCGCGCAGGCGGGTGCCGGCGCGGCGGGCCAGCTGCTCGGCCCGCCGGCGCACCGTGCGCACCGCGCTCCGGTCCACGGGCAGGTCGGTGGCGCCGTCGAGCACGGCGGTGACCCGGGCGGCCAGGTCGGCCGGACGCTCCTCCGGACGGCCGCGCACCACGTCGCGCTCCTCGAGCAGGGCGGCCAGCACCGCCGCGGTCCCGCCCGCGCCGCGCTCGACGCCGGCCAGGACCATCGCCGCGAGCCGGGGGTGCACCGGCAGCGCCGCCATCGCCCGACCCCGTTCCGTGGGCCGACCCCGGTCGTCGGTCGCGCCGAGGAGCTGCAGCAGCGCCTCGGCCTGGGCCAGCGGCCCCGGCGGCGGCGGCTCCACCAGCGGGACCTGGTCCGCGCGCGCCCCCCACACCGCCAGCTCGAGCGCGAAGCCGGCGAGGTCGGCCACGGCGATCTCGGCAACGGGGAAGCGCGGGCGGCGCATCGCGTCGGCGGCATCCCAGGCGCGGTAGGCGACGCCGGGTCCCAGGCGCCCGGCCCGGCCGGCGCGCTGGTCGGCGGAGGCGAGCGAGGCCGGCTCGGTCTGGAGGCGCGTCAGGCCCGACGCCGGGTCGAACCGCGGCACCCGCACCAGCCCGGCGTCCACCACGATGCGGACGCCGGCCACCGTCAGGCTCGACTCGGCGATGTCGGTGGCGAGGACCACCCGCCGGCGCCCCGGTGGCGACGGCGCGAGCGCCCGGTCCTGGTCCGCGGTCGGCAGGGCGCCGAACAGTGGCCGCACGTCGACGGTCGGCGGCAGCGCGCCCGGAGCCTCGAGGCGCGACGCCACGCGGTTGATCGCCGACGCGCCCGGGAGGAACACGAGGACGTCGCCCTCGGCGTGGTCGGCCAGCGCGCCGGCGACGACCCGTGCCACGTGGGCGTCGTCGCGATCGCGCGGCGCGGGCGGACGGTGCACGACCTCGACCGGGTGGGTCCGGCCTTCGCTGCGCAGCACCGGGGCGGGCTCGTCGTCGCCGAGCACGCGGGCGAAGCGGTCGGCGTCGACCGTGGCCGACATGGCGAGCACCCGCAGGTCCGGGCGCAGGCCCCGGCGGGCGTCGGTCACCAGCGCGAGCGACAGGTCGGTGACGAGGTTGCGCTCGTGCACCTCGTCGAGCACCACCAGGCCGGTCCCCTCCAGCGTCGGATCGGCTTGGAGCCGGCGCACGAGGATGCCCTCGGTCACGACCTCGATGCGGACCGAGGCCCCGCCGACCTTCTCGTCGCGGGTGCGGTAGCCGACCGTGCTGCCGAGCGGTTCGCCCAGCAGGTCGGCCATCCGGCTCGCCGCCGCCCGCGCTGCGAGCCGCCGGGGCTCGAGCACCACGATCCGCTGGTCCCCGAGCCACGGTCGGTCCACCAGGCGCAGCGGCACCACCGTCGTCTTGCCCGCGCCGGGCGGGGCCACGAGCACCGCGGTGCCCTGCTGGTCGAGGGCCGCGGCCACGTCCGCCACGACGGCCTCGACGGGCAGCCCCGTCGGGTCGATCGCGGGCGGCCGGGTCACCGGCCCAGTGTGGTCCGTCGGCCGGCGCCGGGCGCGAGGGCCGCCACCGCGACGCTCGGCCGCCGATCTCCTGACCTGACCGCGTCGGCCCGATGCCATGCTCGGGGGATGCAGCCGGTGCACCGATCCGAGGACGACGAGCTCTGCGGCCACGTCGAGGAGCGTGACGGGCGCTGGCGGGCCCTCACCGTGTTCGGCTCGGAGCTCGGCGCCCACGACGACCGTGACGCGGCCGAGCAGCAGGTGGTGGCCGAGGGGCTGGCGGTGCTCGCCGAGCGGTGGATGATCCGCAACCGCGACACCGGTGAGGAGGACGTCGTGCGCATCGTCGAGGCCCACGACGGCTCCGTGACCGTGTCGTTCGGGTACTACCCGGAGCCCGGCGCGCGGACCCTGACCCTCACGCGGGACGAGCTGGCCTCCGGGCCGTGGGGCCTCGAGCCCTGACCGACGCGGCCTCAGGCCGTGGTGCGGGGGTGGCGTGCGGCGAGGTCGAAGGTCGCCACCACCACGGGGAGGGCGGCGAGCGGGAGCAGGAGCACCGCCGGGACGGCGTGCACGAGGGCGTCGAGCGCCACGTTCCCCGTGGAGGTGCCGCCGACGACCGCCGCCAGGATCAGCTCGGGCACCACGAACGTGCCGATGGTGAGGATGCCCACCGTCCGCGCGTGCGGGCGGACCAGCTCGCCGCTGCGCCGGAAGGCGGCCCCGACCGACAGGTCCTCCAGGTTGACGAGCGGCAGGGTGAGGGCGAACCAGGTGGCGACCACCAGCCCGGGGACGATGAACAGGACGAGCCCGATCCCGATCATCGCGGTGAGCAGCAGGTCGGCGATGACGAGGCGGCCCCACGGCAGCTCCCGCACGATCGAGCCCAGCGTCGGGGCTCCGTGGCCGAGGCGGTCGGCGCCGACGAACCGTTCGAGGACGCCGGCGAAGAAGTAGTGGGACAGGGACCCGTAGAGCATGACGAGCAGCACGACGGGGGCGAGGGCGTCGTGGGCGAGCAGCCCACGGATGCCCGGCACGACGTGCAGCGTCACCTCCACGATGACCAGCGGCACCTCCACCACCGCGGCGAGCGCGAGGAGCCTCGGCCAGTTCGCGGTGAAGCTGCGCCAGGTCTCTCGGGCGACGCGGCGCAGCGACAGCGCGGGGTCGAGGCTCACGGTGCGCTCAGGCGGCGGGCGCGGCGGGCCCGGCCGGCGCCGCCGCGTCGCGCCGCCGCTTCCAGCCGATGTCGATGACCAGGCTGACCAGGAGGATCACGGCGATCGCCACGAGCGTCCCCGGCTCCTCGGTGAGGGTCGTGGCGGCGAACGTGGCCAGCACGATCACGCAGGTGCTGACCGCCAGCAGCAGCACCGGCGCGCTCGCCCCGGTGCGGCCGCGGACCCGGAGGTGGCCGCCCGAGATGAGCGCGAACACGGACAGGGCCACGGCGCTGCCGATCGAGGCGATGGCCGTCAGGTCGAACAGCACGGCCAGCACCGCAGCGGCGACGGAGGTGAGCACGAGTGCCCACGGTGCGCGACCCGCGGCCCGGCGGGCCATGACGGGCGGCCACTGCCCGCCCTCGACCATGTGGCGGCCCAACCCGGTGGCCGGGAAGAGCCCGGCGTTGGTGGCGCCGGCGGTGGCGAACAGGGCGGTGACGCTCATCAGCCAGTAGCCCGCCCGGCCGAGCACCGGCTCGGCGGCCACGGCGAGCGCGGTGCCGCCCGAGTCGATCACCTCCTGCACGGTGAGCGTGCCGAACACGCCGATGGACACGAGCACGTAGATCCCGGTGGCGATGCCGAGCGCCAGGTACATGGCCCGGGGCAGCTGGCGCTTCGGCTCGCGCATCTCGCCTGCGGTGAAGGTGATGACGCCGAAGCCGAGGAAGGCGAAGAAGGTGAGGGCGACGCTCGACACGATGTCCGTGAGCGACGGGTAGTCCGACGGGGCGAGCAGGTCCGGCTCGACCGTGCTCAGGGTGGTCACCGAGAAGACCAGGAGGATCCCGATCACCACCACGACCACGATCGTCTGGGCCCGGGCCACGGCCTGCGAGCCCACGGCGTTGAGCGCGGTCATCGCCACGATCACGACCACGGCGAACGCCTTCAGCGCGGTCTCGCTGCCGTCGGCGAACGCGGAGCTGGCGTAGCTGCCGAACGACACCGCCACCATGGCGGTGACCACGGCGTTGGCGGCGTAGAGGAGCCAGGCCACGATGCCGGTGAGGTGGGCGTCCCGGCCGAAGATCTGCCCGACGTACTCCATGAGCCCGCCGGCCGACGGGTAGCGGGAGCCGAGCTTGGCGAACGAGTAGCCCTGCAGGCCGGCGATGGCGCCGGCGATGAGGAACGACACCCACACCGCGGCGCCGGCCACCTCCCCCGCCGCGCCGAGGAGGGAGAAGATCCCCGCGCCCACCATCGACCCGACGCCGATGAAGGCGGCCTGTCGGGTCGAGAGCGACCTCGTCCCGGCGGCGTCGGCGGCCACGGCCGGCTCGGCCGCGCCCGAAGGCGGGGCGTCGCTCAACCGAGGGTCGCCACGAGGATCGCCTTGATCGTGTGGAGGCGGTTCTCGGCCTGGTCGAACACGATGCTCGCCGTCGACTCGAAGACCTCGTGGGTGACCTCGATGCCGTCGAGCATGTTCGTCTCTCGCATGATCTCCGCGCCCACCACCGTGTTGAGGTCGTGGAAGGCGGGGAGGCAGTGCATGAACCGCGTCTTGGGGTTGCCGGTGGCGGCCATGAGGTCGGCGTTGATCTGGTACGACCGCAGCATCTCGACCCGGTCGAGCCACACGCTCTTGTCCTCGCCCATCGAGACCCACACGTCGGTGTGCAGGAAGTCGGCGCCCTCCACTGCCTCAGCCGGGTCGTCGGTGATGGTCACCCGGGCGCCGGAGGTGGCGGCGAGCTCGTCGGCGATGGCGAGCACGTCGGCCGGCGGCTGGAGCTCCTTCGGCCCGCAGATGCGCACGTCGGCACCCATCAGCGCACCCATGACGAGCAGCGAGCGGCCCATGTTGTAGCGGCAGTCGCCCAGGTAGGCGTAGGTGATCTCCTCGAACGGCTTGCGCGAGGCCTCGCCCATCGTGAGGAAGTCGGCCAGCATCTGCGTCGGATGCCACTCGTTGGTGAGGCCGTTGTAGACGGGGACCCCGGAGAACGCCGCCAGCTCCTCGACGTCGGTCTGCGCGCTGCCGCGGAACTCGATGGCGTCGAACATGCGGCCGAGGACGCGCGCCGTGTCGGCCACGGACTCCTTGTGGCCGAGCTGCGAGCCGCTCGGGTCGAGGTACGTGACGGTGGCGCCCTGGTCGTGGGCCGCCACCTCGAACGCGCAGCGGGTGCGGGTCGAGGTCTTCTCGAAGATGAGGGCGATCTCCTTGCCCACCAGGTTGCGCGCCTCGGTGCCCGCGTACTTCGCCGTCTTCAGGTCGGCGGCGAGCTTCAGCAGGAGGCGCATCTCCTGGGTGGTGAAGTCGATCTCCTTGAGGAAGTGCCGGTTGCGCAGGTTGAGGGCCATGGGTGGTGCCTTTCAGGAGGGAGGGGTGATCAGGAGACGGCGTCGCGCTCGAGGGGACAGGTCATGCAGTGGCCGCCGCCGCGGCCCTTGCCGAGCTCGAACCCCTCGATGGTGATGACCTCGATGCCGGCCTTGCGGAGCGCGGTGTTGGTGCCGGTGTTGCGCTCGTACGCCACGACCACGCCGGGCTCGAGGGCGACGACGTTGTTGCCGTCGTCCCACTGCTCGCGCTCGGCCTCGAACGAGTCGCCGCCGGTCTCGACCACGCGCATCTCCGACAGGCCGAGGGCCTTGCCCATGATCTCGGGGAGCGTGCCCTCGAGCTCGTCGATGGCCAGCTCGCCCTCCTTGGCACCGGGGCGGATGCTCCAGGTGCGGGCGCCGTAGACCACCGGCGGGAAGAGGGTCACCAGGTCGCGGTCGCACATGGTGATGACCGTGTCGAGGTGCATGTAGCTGCGGGACTTCGGCAGGTGGACGGCGAGCACCTGCTCGGCCGAACCGGCCTTGAACAGCTCGCGGGCGATGACGAGCACGGCCTGCGGCGTCGTGCGCTCGCCCATGCCGATCATCACCGTGCCGTTGCCGATGGGCTGCACGTCGCCGCCCTCCACGTGGCAGTTGCCCCAGTGCTCGTCGGCGCCGCCGAGCCAGGTGTGGAACGTCTCCGACGTGAACATCGGGTGGAACCGGTAGATGGCCTCGACGATCATCGACTCCGGCACGCGGGCGGGCTTGGTCATCGGGTTGATCGTGACGCCGTCGAAGATCCAGCACGACGGGTCCCGCTGGAAGATGAAGTTCGGCAGCGGCGGCAGCAGCATCGAGGTGGGATCGGCCGACTCCCAGATGAGGCCGAGGTCCTGCTCGACGTCGCTGCGGGTGATGCCGCCGATGACGAAGTCGGCCACCTGCGCGCCGGGCGCCTCCGAGACCCACTGGCGAGCGCGATCGGACGCGCCGATGCCCACCTGGCGGTCGCTCAGGATGTGATCGCACACCCAGTCCTTGGCCGCCGGCAGGTCCAACGCCTCGGCGAAGAGCTGCTCGGCCTCGAACACCTCGACGCCCCGCTCGCGCATCGCCTCGCAGAACGCGGCGTGCTCCCGCTTGGCCTGCGCCACCCAGAGCACGTCGTCGAACAGCAGCTCCTCCGCGGTGGAGGGCGTGAGCCGGGAGTGCTCGAGACCCGGTCCGTGGACCATGACCCGCTTGAGCTTGCCGACCTCCGAGTGCACGCCGAGGGCCATGGTCAGTTCTCCTTCGTTGGGGGCGCCGCCACCGTGGCGACGCCGTCGGTGTCGGTGCTGATGCGGGTGCCGGCCTGGCCGGTCACCATGCGGTCGATGTCGGCGAGCTGGCCGATGACCGCAGGGCTGCCGGTCGCCCGGGCGAAGTCGCAGGCGGCGATGACCTTGGGCAGCATCGAGCCGGCCGCGAACTCGGCCCCGTGCTCGGCGAGCAGCGCGTCGGGGTGGGCGTGGGTGATGAGGCGCTGGTCGTCGGTCCCGAACCCCAGGTACGCGCCGGGCGTGTCGGTGGCCATCACGAACACCGAGGCGTCGATGCCGACGGCGAGCAGGCCGCTCGCGTGGTCCTTGTCGATGACCGCCTCGACGCCGCGCAGCTGGCCGTCGGCGCCGCGGGCGATCGGGATGCCGCCGCCACCGGCGCAGATCACGACGCAGCCGGCGTGCAGCAGCCCGGCGATCTGGCGGATCTCGTGGATGCGCTTGGGCGCCGGCGAGGCGACGACCCGCCGGATGGCGTCGCCGTCGGGCCGGAACGCCCAGCCCCGCTCCCGCTCGAGGACGGCGGCCTCGTCGGTGCCGTAGATCGGCCCGATGGGCTTGGTGGGGTCGTCGAACGCGGGGTCGGCCGGATCCACCTCGATCATGGTGAGCAGCGCGGCGACCGGCTGGCTCTCCGGCAGCCGGTTGGCCAGCTCGAGCTCCACCAGGTAGCCGATCATCCCCTGCGTCTCGGCGCCGAGGACGTCGAGCGGGTAGGCGGGCACCGGCTGGTACGCCGCGCCCTCGAGCGCGAGGAGGCCGATCTGGGGACCGTTGCCGTGGGAGACGACGAGCTCGTTGCCCTCGGCCAGCGGCGCCAAGCGGGCGCACGCCACCGCGACGTTCTCCCGCTGGTTCTCGACGGTCATCGGCTCCCCTCGACGGAGCAGCGCGTTGCCTCCGAGCGCGACGACGATCCTCATCGGCTTCCCCTCACGTCCCGGCGACGGTCGCGCCGGCGACCATCGCCACCATGATCAACACGAACACGACGCCCACGAACGGCGCCAGGAACCGCAGGTAGCGGTCGTAGCGGACCTTCGCCAGGGTCAGGCCGCCCATCACCACGGCCGAGGTCGGCGTCAGGTAGTTCACCCAGCCCGAGGCGGACTGGAACCCGGTGACCACCACCGAGCGGTCGACGCCGGCGAAGTCCGACAGCGGCGCCAGCACCGGCATCACCAAGGCGGCGTGGCCCGACGACGACGGCACCAGGAACGCGATCGGGATGTTCACCCAGAACACCAGGACGGCGAACCAGCCCTTGTTGGCGCCCGAGACGCTGTCCTCCATCCAGTGCAGGACGGTGTCGGTGATGTAGGTGTTGCGCATCACGACGGTGATGCCGCGGGCGGCCACGATCACGAGCGCGGCGCCCAGGAAGTCGGCCGCACCGCTCACGATCGTGTTGACCGTCTCCTCCTCGCCGAAGCGGGCGATGACGCCCACGACGACGGCGGCGACGAGGAACAGCATCGACGCCTCGGTGAAGTAGAAGGACCCGAACGTCGGCAGCGGGAAGTCGGCGTCGAAGAACGTGTTCCAGAGGTCGTTCCACGGGACGAACCCGTAGATCATGATCAGGAAGGCACCGAAGAAGACCCCGAGCGTGGCCTTCTGCTGGCCGGTGAGCGGCGGGACGTCCACCGCATCGTGGTGGTGGCTGGCGTCGGCGAGGTCGGTGGCGTGGCCGTCGACGAGCGAGCGGTCCGGATCGGTCCGCACCCGGCTGCCGTAGCGCAGCACGTACCCGATGGCCAGCGGCACGAGGACCAGCAGCATGACGATGCGCAGGCCCAGGCCGTCGCTGAGCCCGATGCCGGCCGCATCGGAGGCCACGCCGGTGGCGAAGGGGTTGACGGTCGAGGCGACCACGCCGGTGCCGGCGCCCAGGAAGATGATCGACACCGCGACCATGCGGTCGTACTTGAGCGCGAGCACCAGGGGCACGAGGAGCGCGAAGAAGCCGAGGGTCTCCTCCCACATGCCGTACGACGTCCCGCCGAGGGCGAAGATCGACATGAGGACGGCCACCAGGATCGCCGGGCTCTTGCTGAACCGCATGGCCAGGCGGCCGATGCCGGTCTCGATCGCGCCGGTCTTCATCGTCATGGTGATGAACGCGCCGACGGCGAGCACGAAGAAGAAGATCTGCGCCGACCCGTAGAGGAAGCCCTCCTCGTCGGCGCTGATGTAGCCGGTCTGGGTGCTCTCGACGCCGTAGAGGCCGGTCGGCGGCGCCCGCCACAGCATCTTGAGCTGGGCGCCGATCGACTTGTCGACGCAGATCTCGTCGGCCTTGGCCGCATCGCAGCTCGGCAGTTCCTCGTAGGAGCCGGGGACGGGGCCACCGGTCTCGGGATCGGTGGCGTACCGGCCCGACGGGATGAAGAACGACGCCACCCACACCGCGAGCAGCACGATGGCGAGGACGGTGAGGGCCGTGGGGAACTTGACCCGCTTCGGCGCGTCCTCGCCCTGGACCGGATCGGGTACCGGTTCGTCGATCCCCTGGTCACCGCGCTCGGATCCGGGCGGGACGGCTTCGTCGTCCGCACCGACCTGTGCCATGTCCCACCCCCTGAGCAGAAATGGATCCCGCGATCCCTGTCCATCTGCGGCCAGATGACCGCGTCGCATGTCTACACGCGGACACGGGCGCACGCTGGCCCGCAGGCCACCTCCACGGCCCTGCTGGGACGACGTTCGCCCGCGCGCCAGTGCGCCGTCAGCCACGCGCCACATCGGGACCTATTTCCAGAACTGAACGGTCTCGCTTTGACCGGTTCGACGGTGATGGCGGCGTCATCCATTCACCGCTCCCGGTGCGAGCCGTTGCCGCCCGGATGTGCGACGCTGCTCCTCGCCCGACCACCCCTGCACCGGGTCGCCCCTCGTCGCCTCGACGAGACGGCGCCTGGGTGCCGTTCGCCCTGGAGCCCGCGATGAGCACCGCCACGACCGACGTCCACCGGCCCTGGTACCAGCTGACCGACGAGGAGGTCGCGACCCAGCTCGCGGTCGACCCCGCGG
Organism: Acidimicrobiales bacterium; assembly: GCA_035555395.1. Classification (GTDB taxonomy): domain Bacteria; phylum Actinomycetota; class Acidimicrobiia; order Acidimicrobiales; family Iamiaceae; genus Aquihabitans. Next base: position 8,955 of record DATMGQ010000106.1, on the reverse strand, counting down.
TCGGGCTGTCGTCCGACGAGGTGGCGAAGCGGCGCCAGCAGCACGGGCCGAACGTGCTGGCCGCCAAGGAGGCCGAGTCGCCGCTCCAGGCCTTCGTCCGCCAGTACCAGGACCTGATGCAGATCATCCTGGTGGGCGCCGCGATCGTGAACCAGATCGTGACCGGCGAGCTCGGGACCACCCTCGTGCTGATCGGGCTCACCGTGTTCAACGCCGTGCTCGGGCTGCGCCAGGAGGCCAAGGCCGAGGCGAGCCTGGCCGCCCTCCAGAAGATGCTCAAGGACATCGCCCGGGTCCGGCGCGACGGCGTGGCCGTCGAGATCGACGCCGCCGAGCTGGTGCCCGGCGACGTGGTCCTGTTCGAGGCCGGCAACCGCGTCCCCGCCGACGGCCGCCTCACCGTGGCCGCCACCCTCGAGATCGAGGAGGCCGCGCTCACCGGCGAGAGCCAACCGGTCCTGAAGGACGCCGCCGCCATCCCCGGCGACGACATCGGCCTCGGCGACCGGATCTGCCTGGCCTTCATGAACACCTCGGTGACCCGGGGCCGCGGCGAGATGATCGTCACCGGCACCGGGATGGACACCGAGATCGGCAGCATCGCCACGCTGCTCAACCAGACCGAGGCCGACAAGACGCCGCTGCAGAAGCAGCTCGACGGCCTCACCCGGGTCATCGTCGGCATCGCCGGCCTGGCGTTCATCGCCATGCTGCTGTTCGGCATCCGCGACGACCAGCCCTTCGACGAGCTGTTCATCGCCGGCGTCTGCCTCGCCATCTCCGCGATCCCGACCGGCCTGCCCGCCGTCGTCACCACCCTCTACGCCATGGGCACCCGGGTCCTGGCCGAGCACAACGCCATCGTGAAGCGGTTGCCATCGGTCGAGACGCTCGGCTCGGTGTCGGCCATCTGCTCGGACAAGACCGGCACCCTCACCCTCAACAAGATGACCGCCCGGGAGATGGTGGTGCCGGGCCGCAACCGCTTCACCATCACCGGCGAGGGCTACGCCACCACCGGCGAGATCCGCCACGAGGGCGGGGCCACGGTGCCGCTCGACGAGGCCATGCTCCCGATGGCGCTGTGCGCCGACGCCCGCCTCACCGACGAGGGCGAGCTGATCGGCGACCCCACCGAGGGCGCGCTCATCGTGCTGGCGGCCAAGGGCGGGATCGACCTCGATGGCGCCCGGGCCCGCTACCCGCGGGTCGCCGAGGTGCCGTTCGACTCGGACTACAAGTTCATGGCGACGTTCCACCGCATGCCCGACCGCACCGGCGCCGACGTCATCCGCTGCTTCGTGAAGGGCGCGCCCGACGTGCTCATCGCCCGGTCCAGCAGCTACTGGTCCCCCGACGGCGACGTGCACGCCATCGAGGCCGGCAACAAGGAGGCCGCCCTCACCGAGAACGAGCGCATGGCGTCGTCGGGCGAGCGGGTGATGGTGGTCGCCCGGCGCGACTTCGACCCGGCCACGTTCGATCCCAGCGGCGACCTCATCTCCCAGGTGCAGGACCTCACGATGATGGCCATGGTCGGCATCGTCGATCCGCCCCGGGCCGAGGCCAAGGCCGCCATCGCCAAGTGCCACAGCGCCGGCATCACGGTCCGCATGATCACCGGCGACCACGCCGTCACCGCCGCCGCCATCGGCGAGGAGCTGGGCATCACCGGCCGCGCGCTCACCGGCGCCGAGTTCGCGGCGCTCACCGACGAGGAGCTCGACGCCCAGCTCGGCGACATCGGCGTCGTCGCCCGCGTCGCCCCGGAGGACAAGATCCGCCTCGTCCACTCGCTCCAGCTCCAGAGCAACATCGTGGCCATGACCGGTGACGGCGTGAACGACGCCCCGGCGCTCAAGAAGGCCGACATCGGCGTGGCCATGGGGATCACCGGCACCGAGGTGTCCAAGGACGCCGCGGTGATGATCCTCACCGACGACAACTTCGCCACGATCGTCCGGGCCATCGAGTACGGCCGGGAGCTCTACGACAACCTGTCGAAGTACATCCGCTTCCAGATGTCGGCCCTCGTCGGCTTCATCGCCACGTTCCTCGGCGCGGCCGTGTTCTCGATCGCCGACGGCATCCCGTTCTCACCGCTCGCCGTGCTGTGGATCAACTTCGTGGTGCAGGTGCCGATCGCCATCGCCCTCGGGTTCGACAAGCCGCTGCCCGGGCTGATGGAGCGCAAGCCCCGGCCCCTGGCCGAGCCCGTGCTCGACGTGCCCCAGTGGGTGCGGGCGGTCGGGTTCGGCGTGCTGATGGCGACGGCCACGCTGTTCGTCCGGGAGGCGTTCCAGGACTGGGCGGACGCCGCGGTGGCCACGACCATGGCGGTGACCGTGTTCTCGCTGCTCAACGTGGCGCTCGGGATGAGCGCCCGCAGCGAGACCCGCACGATGTTCACCCGCGACATCGTGGCGGACCGCCGCCAGCTCACGCTCTACGGCGGCACCCTCGTGGCGATCGTGCTGGCCACCCAGCTCGACATCCTCAACCGCATCCTCGAGACCGTCCCGCTCACCGGTGGCCAGTGGCTGGTGTGCCTGCTGCTCGCCGCCGGGCTCGTGGTGGTGGAGGAGATCGTGAAGTTCGCCATGCGCAAGCGGACGCACGCCGCGGCCTGATGCCCGGCTGACCGGACCGGGCCGACGGGTCAGACGCCGACGACCGCGTCCTCCTGGCGCACCGGGAGCGTGTGGGCGCCGGCCGAGGCGGCTCGGGCGACGTCGATGGCGTGCGTCTCGCCCGGGCGGTGGCGGCGGGCGAGGAAGGCGAGGGCGATGCCCGACGCCGACACGATGGCCAGCACGACCGACGCCCGGGACACGGCGGTGGCCAGGGCGTCGGCGGGCGGGTCCCCGGCGGCGACGCGGTCGGCGCTCGTCGTGTCGTAGATGGCGGCCACGATCGCCGTCATCACCGCCGCACCCACGTAGCGGGCCATGTTGGAGATGCCCGAGGCCGCGCCGACCTGGGCCTCCTCCACCGAGCTGGTGGCGATCGAGGAGCACGGCCCGTTCGACAGCGCCATCCCCGCGGCCACGGCGATGAGGGGGAACACGAACCCGAGGTACGCCCACGACGGTTGCACCAGGGCGAGGGCGACGAACCCGCCGGTCATGAACACGAAGCCGGCGGCGATGACCGTGCGCGAGGTCCACTTCGCCGCCATCTTGGGCACGACCGGTGCCAGCACGATGAGCCCGACCGTGGCCGGGATGGTGGCCAGCCCCGCCTCGAGCGGGCTCATGCCCAGCGTCGACGGGTCCTGGAAGAACAGGCTCACCACGAACATGAGCCCGTTGATGGTGCCGGCGCCGATGAGGATGCCGAGGGTGGACCCGATGAGCAGCCGGTTGCGCAGCAGCGCCAGGTCCACGAGCGGGGCGTCGGAGCGCCGCTCGGCGGAGACGAAGCCGAAGCCCGACGCGATGGCCACGGCGAAGCAGCCGAGGGTCGAGACCGACGTCCACCCCCAGTCGGCGCCCTTGCTGACGCCGAGGATGACCGGGGCGAGCACCGCGGCCACCAGGACGGTGCCGAGCCAGTCGATGACCGGCGACCGGTCGGGGTCCTTCGACTCCGCCACCGACTTCACGGTGATGGCGATGCAGGCGACGGCGATGAGGGCGTCGATCCAGAACAGGCCCTGCCATCCCGTGGTGTCCACGAGCAGGCCGCCCACCAGCGGTCCGGCCGCCGCGCCCGCCGCGGCGGCCGCACCCCAGAGCGACACGGCTCGGAGCCGCTCCCCTCCCGACGTCGCCACGGTGAGGAGGCTGAGCCCGCACGCCAGGATCGTCGACCCCGACGCGCCCTGGATGGCCCGCCCGCCGATCACCCCGGCGCCTGTGGACGACAGGGCGATGAGCACGCAGGAGCCGACGAACAGGAGCAGGCCGCCGATGAAGATGCGGCGGCGGCCGAAGACGTCGCCGAGCGCGCCGGACGTGACGATGCACGCCGCGCCGACGAGCGAGTACCCGGTGACCGCCCACTGGAGGGTGCTGATGGGCGACCCGACGTCCTCGCCGATGGCCGGCAGGAGGATCGTCACCGCCGACGTGTTGGCGTTGACCACGAAGGTCGACACGCACGTCGCCGCCATCACTCCGAGCCCGGCCCGCTGCCCGTCCGTCTCGCTCATGCCACCCTCCTGGGTTTCGCCTGGCCGCCCGCCGATGATGGCACGCTCCGGCCGGTCGGGGGCGGGGTACCCGCGGCGCCGGCTGGTGCGGTCAGCACGCCCGATGGACGGACCATAGGGTGCGGCCTGCCCCCTGCCGAGGAGATCTCCCATGCCCCGTGACCTGCACGAACCGCCCGCCGGCACCCTCGAGGCGGCCCTCGCCGGCGTGAGCGTGCCCGATGCGATCGAGACGCCGCTCGGCACCTTCGAGATGGTCGACGGCGTTCCCACGGCCGACTCGGTGGATCGGCTCTACGACTCGCTCGACTTCGTCCGCGGCGTCGACGTCTTCCTCAACACGGTCCCCGGCGCCTCGCTCGTGGCCATGCGGAACGGCTTCCACAGCGTGGGGCTCACCGCATCGAACCAGATCGGGATCACCGACCCCCGGGCGAACTCCGGCAGCCTCTTCCTCACCCCGAACACCGAGACCACCTACGGCTCGATGTTCTTCGACCTCCGCGAGACCGGCCCGTTCGTGATCGAGCCGCCGAAGCAGTCGCTGTGCGTCGTCGACGACTTCTGGTTCCGGTACGTGGCCGACATGGGCATCGCGGGGCCCGACCGCGGCGAGGGCGGCCGCTACCTGTTCCTGCCGCCCGGCTACGACGGGCCGGTCCCCGAGGAGGGGTACTTCGTGTACCGGCCGCCGACCTTCACCAACTGGGTCGTGCTCCGCGCGCTGGGCGGCGTGCCGGCCATGGAGGAGACCCGGGTGTACCCGCTCGCCCAGGCCGACGACCCGCCGCCCACCGAGTTCCACAACATGGCGGAGCTGCACTTCAACACGGTCCATGCCAACGACCTCACCTTCTTCGAGGAGGTCGACGTCATCGTGCAGGAGGAGCCGCCGTCCTCGCTCGATCCGGAGCGGGCCGGGCAGCTGGCGGGGATCGGCATCGTCCACGGGCAGCCGTTCGCTCCCGACGAGCGGCGCAAGGCGACCCTCGAGCAGGCCGCGCGTGCCGGCGCGGCCATCAGCCGGGCCCTCGTCTACTCGCCGCGCGACGACGAGGCCCCGCTGTTCGAGGGCTCGTCGTGGCTGCAGGCGTTCATCGGCGGCAGCCACGAGTTCCTCCGCAACGGCGCCCGCCTCCTCGACGCCCGCACCGCGTTCCACTACTTCGCGACCGTGATCACGCCAGCCATGGCCCACGCCCAGGTCGGGGCCGGGTCGGCCTACGCCTACACGGTCCACGATGCGGACGGCGCCATCCTCGACGGCGGGAAGACCTACTCCCTCACGATCCCGGCCGAGCCGCCGGCGAAGAACTTCTGGTCGGTCGACGTCTACGACACCCAGACGCGATCGCTCCTCCAGACCGACGATCCGTACCCGAGCGTCATGAGCCTGGGCGACGGGGTCACCACCAACGACGACGGCAGCGCCACGATCTGGTTCGGGCCCGAGCACCACGAGGGCAACTGGATCCAGACCGTGCCCGGCAAGAGCTGGTTCCCGATGCTCCGCCTCTACGGCCCGCTCCAGCCCTGGTTCGACGGCGCCTGGCAGCCCAGCGAGATCACCCCGTCCTGAACCTCGGCGCCTGACCCGGCGCCTGGGGAGCGCACCGCCGGCCCTCCGATCCGCGGTGCACGGGGGGAGTTGCCCCCTCTTGTCGCGCGGACCGGCCGATGGTTCGGTGATCGGGCCGGCAGCAACCCCCCATCGACTCCCCAAAGGATCACCTCTGATGAAGCGTCTTCTTCGCGCCCTGCTCGTCCCCGCTGCCCTCGGCGGGGCCATGGCCCTGGCCAGCGCCAGCCCCGCCAGCGCCGCAGCCCGAGACGGGAAGTGCCAGACCGGCGAGTTCTGCTACTTCTACAACTCCGACTACAAGGGCTCGCTGTCGGACTTCACCTCGTCCGTCCCGGACCTCGGCTCCAAGCAGCCCTCCTGCTACGAGTTCAAGGGCCCCGGCGCCGGCAAGGGCAAGTGCACCAAGAACCAGGCCGCCTCGGTCTGGAACCGCACCGCCAAGCCCGTGACCGTGTACTTCAACAGCGGCTACGCCGGACGGTCCATGACCATCAAGGCCGGAGCGAAGGCCAACCTCATCACCGGCGGCCTGAAGAACAACAACGCCGCCCACCGGATCGGCAGCCCGCCCCCGGCCAGCGCGTCGTGGGCCTCGCCGGTTCCGTCCACCGCGGTGATCACCGCCCGGGCCTACTACTCGAGCGGCAAGTACCACGGTGCCGTCGACTATTCGGGCTTCAGCGGCAAGTTCAAGTCCGCCTGCACCGGCACCATCGACCGGATCGCCATCAACTCGACCTACGCGAACCGCAACGCCTACGGCGTCTCCGGGAGCACGAACTACCTGTGGGTCAACTGCGGTGGCGGCGTGCGGATGGGCTACGCCCACTTCTACCAGCGTGACCTCCCCTCCACGCTGAAGGTGGGGACGAGGGTCAAGGCCGGCCAGGCGCTCGTGAACGTCGGCAACCAGGGCAACTCGTCGGGCACGCACCTGCACTTCCAGGTCGAGGTCAACGGCTCCAAGGTCGACGGCCACAACTTCCTGAAGGCGAAGGGCGTGAGCGGCCTCCCCCGCGGCTGACCCTGCCCTCGAGGCGTCCCCCGGGACCCTCCTGATGACGATGGTGCGTGCCGTCCCCCCGGGGCGGCACGCACCGCCGCGTCGGGGCGCCCACCGCGGCACGGGGGAGCCATGATGGCCCGATGTGGCGCGACCGCTCCTCCGACCGCACGACGCCGGTCGCCGGCGTCCTCGTCGACGGCGGCTCGCGGTGAGGGCCTCGGCGCGGTCGCAGGTCCCGCCGTTCGAGGTGATGGCGATCCTCGATCGGGTGGCGGCGCTGCGCGACGCCGGCCGGGAGGTGCTGTCGCTGTGCGCCGGGGAGCCGTCGGGCGGACCGCCGACCGACGTCCGGGTCCGCGCCGCCGCGCTGCACGCGGGCGGCGATCCCCTCGGGTACACCGGCCCCCTCGGCACGGCGGAGCTGCGCCGGGCCATCGCCGAGCACCACCAGCGCTGGTACGGGCTCGACGTCGACCCCGCGTCGGTGACGGTCACCACCGGGGCCTCGGGCGCGTTCGTGCTCGCGTTCCTCGCCGCCTTCGATGCGGGCGACCGCGTCGCCGTCGTCCGCCCGGGCTACCCCGCGTACCGCAACCTCCTGCACGCGCTCGACGTCGAGCCGGTGGACGTCGCGGTCGGGCCCGACACCGGGTTCCGGCTCACGACCGAGGCCCTCGACGCCGCCGTGGCCGGCCAGGGGCCGCTCGCCGGGCTCATCCTGGCGTCGCCGGCGAACCCCACCGGTTCGATGGTGAGCCGAGACGAGCTCGCCGCCATCGCCGGCTGGTGCACCGCGAACGACGTCCGTCTGGTGAGCGACGAGATCTACCACGGCATCACCTACCCGGCCGCGGGGTCCGCAACGGCCGATCGCGGCACCTGCGCGTGGTCGCTCGACCGCACCAGCATCACCGTGTCGTCGTTCTCCAAGTACTGGGGGATGACCGGCTGGCGCATCGGGTGGGCGCTCCTGCCCGACGACCTCATCGGCGCGGTCGACGCCCTCGCCGGCAACGTCGCGCTCTGCCCGCCGACCCCGGCGCAGCGGGTCGCGCTCGGCGCCTTCACCGAGCGCTCCTACGCCGAGGCGGACCACGCGGTCGAGGTGCTCGCCGCGAAGCGCCGCTTCCTGTTCGACGCGCTCGACCGCTTGGGGTGGGGGCCCGTCGCCCCGGTCGACGGCGCGTTCTACCTCTGGGCCGGCATCCGCGACCAGCTCGGCGCGCACCCGTCGTCGACGGCGTGGTGCCAGGCCCTGCTGGAGGAGCAGGGCGTGGCGCTCGTGCCGGGCACCGACATGGACCCCGTCGGCGGCGGCGGGTTCATCCGCCTCTCCTTCGCCGCATCGATGGACGTCCTCACCGAGGCCGTCGACCGGATCGCCACCTTCCAGCACCGCTGACGCTGCGGCTCCAGCAAGGATCTTCCCGGCCCATCACGTCGCGGCGGAGCGGGCGCCTCGACGGTGCTCAACGTTTGCCTCAGGCCGCCGATCGGAACGGGGTGACGTCCGCGGCGGAGGATCTCCAACCCGACGGTTCGGTCCTCGGTGCCCCCGAGGACCCCGGCCGCCACGGCCGGCTCGCGATGGTGGCGATCGCCGTCGTCGTCGGCCTGGTGGTCTACCTCGGGCTGAGCCTCGCCGTCCCCCACGTCGTCCCCCGACTGTCCGTCCTCCCGAAGCCAGCTGACCGCGTGACCTACGAGGACTGCGACGGGCACCGGGGTGCCCGCACATCCGAGGTGTGGGAGCAGCGCGGTGCGATCTGGGTCGTGGCGAAGTTCACCCATGGCGGCGCGTGCATCCCTGCGTGACCGGGCCGCGGCCCGTCGAGGTCGGTCTCGAGCATCACCGGCCCGGCGTCCTGAGGCCGGGGGCCGCCGTCTCGGGCCGCTACGAGGGTCGGGCGAGGGTGATCACGACGAGGTCGGTCGGTCGCTGGTGCTCGTTGTCGAGGAGCGGCCTGATCTCGAGCCGAGGACCCACGACCTGCACGAGCGAGAGGTGCCGGGCGTCGCCGTCGACGACCTCGACGATCCCCTTGGCGCGGGCCACCGCAGCGCCGTCGAACCTCCGGCGCAGATCGTCGACCAGCTCCTCGATGTCGGCCCGGGTCATGGGGCCGCGGAGCGCCACGGTGTGGGTCTCGTGGAGGTCGAACAGGGTGGGTCCGGGCGCTCCGCTGGCGTCGCGGCCGCGATGGCCGCCGATGG
>DATMGQ010000105.1:0-7194 GCA_035555395.1 Acidimicrobiales bacterium | reverse complement strand
CCGCGATGAGCACGGCGCCGGCGATGTCGAAGCGACCGGTGAGGTGCTTCGGCGTCTCGGGGAACAGGCGGAAGGCGAGGACGAAGGCGAGCACGATGAGGGGCACCTGGCCCCAGAACAGCGCCCGCCAGCCGAACGCCTCGACGAGCGGGCCTCCGATGACCACGCCGACGACCGGTGCACCGGCCGCGACCATCGCCCAGTAGCCGAGGGCGCGCACCCGCTCCTGCTGCGGGAAGATCCGCGAGATCACGGCGAACGAGGCTGGTCCGGTGGCGGCGCCCTCGATGGCACCCAGCGTGCGGAAGGCGATGAGCGCACCGGCGCCCCACGCGAGCGCGGAGGCGGCGGCCATGACCGTGGCACCGCCGAGGCCCCACAGGTAGATGCGGCGCATCCCGATGCGGTCGCCGAGCTTGCCGACCAGCGGGCCCACGACCCCGAACGCCAGCATCGGGCCGGTGACGACCCAGGTCATCGTCGATTCGGCCGTCCCGAACTCGCCGGCGATGCGGTGGATCGACACCGCCAGGATCGTGATGGTGACGTTGACGGCGAACAGGCCGTAGAGGACGGCCACCAGGATCCGCCACCGGTTGGCCGGGACCTCGGGCCCACCGGCGAGCTGGTCCGCGAGGGGCGGGAGGGACGGGTCCGACACGTCGGAGCACGGTACTTGACCCGCGGGTCAAGATCGCAGGCCGAACGGCATGACGATGGTCACGCCGGCGACGGCGGCCGGCGCTACCCGAGGCGGATGTCGACGGTGGAGCCCCGCTTCACCATCGTGCCCGCCTTGGGGTTGGTGGCGACCGGGCGGCCCGCAGCCGGGCCCCGGACCTCGCCGGCCGCGAGGCCCGCTCCCTGGAGGATCGAGATGGCTTCGCTGATGGAGTCCGCGCCGGTGATGTCGGGCACGGCGATCAGCTCCGGACCGCGGGACACCTCGACGTTGACGGTGGCGCCGCGCTCGACGGTCTGGCCGCTGGCGGGCAGCACGGAGATGACCGTGCCCTCCTTGGCGGTGTCGCTGTAGGAGCGCACGACCTCCGGACGCAGGCCCAGCGCTTCGAGGGCGGCGACGGCGTCGTCCTCGGTGCCGCCGACCAGGTTGCCCGGGATGGTGCGGGGCTCGGGCCCGTCGGAGACGACGAGCGTGACGGTGCTGCCCCGCTCGATCTCGGTGGGCGTGCCCTCGGCCGTGGAGAGGACGATGCCCTTGGCCGCGTCCTCGTCGTAGCGCGTGTCGCCCTTGGCTGGGACCAGGCCGGCCGCCTCGAGCTGGGCGCTGGCGTCCTCGAAGGACTTCCCGGCGAGGTCCTGCGGGACGGCCACGATCTCCTGTCCGATCGAGACGGTGAGGGTGATCGTGCGGCCGTCGGGGAGGCGGGTGCCGGCGGCGGGGTCGGTGGCCAGGACGTCGCCCTTCTTGGAGTCGTTCTGGCGCTTCTCGACGGTCTTGGTCTTCCAGCCCCCTGCCTGGGCGATGGCGCGCGCCTGGGTCTCGGTGCGGCCGACGAGGTTGGGCACGGGCAGCACGAGGGCCGGCGCCTCGGGGGTGTCGTCCTGGTTGGCGACGACCGCGGCGGCGGCACCGCCGGCGCCCAGCAGCAGGAGGACGATGAGCGCCACCCACGGCCAGCGGCGGCGGCGACGGGGCTCGTCGACGTCGTCGTCGGGGTCGATGGCGTCGGGCGGGACCGCGACGGCGACCTCGCCGGTGGAGGGGTGGGCGTCGTCCGAGGCGTCGGTGAGGTCGATGACGTGGGGCTCGGTGAGCGGGCCCTCGTCGACCACCGTGGCGTCCTCGGTGGAGCCGATGACCGTTGCGCCGACGGCGGCCGCCCCCACCGCGGCTGCGGTGCCGTTGGCACCGGAGTCCGACCACGGGACCTCGTCGAGCTTCGCCTCGGCCGGGTCGGCCTGGTCGTCGACGTCGACATCGAGGTCGACGTCGAGGAACGAGGCCGCCGCGGCCGCTGCCGCCCCGGCCTCGGCCTGGTTGACCCACGACGGCGGGTCGAGCTCGAGGTCGTCGGCGGTGAGGTCGTTGGCCACGCCCGACGCGGACCCGGCGAGCGGGCTGGGCGCGTGGACGGTGGGATCGAGGTCGGCCCCGGCGACGGTGCCCGCGGCGAGGGCGCCCACCAGCGGCAGCGGCGCCGGCCGGCTCAGGTGGTTGGCGGCACGGAGGAGGCCCTTGGCGAGGGTGCGGGCGTCGATGCGGCGCTCCGGGTCGGCGGCGCCGGCCTCGGCGACGATGCCCTGGAGCGGGCCGAGGGCGTCGGGCACCTCGAGCGGCCGGTCCACGCGGGCCATCAGCGTGCCGAGGGTGGTGTCGGCGACGAACGGCACCTCGCCGGTGACGGCCTCCACCAGGACGAGGGCGAGCGAGTAGACGTCGGCCTTGCCTGACAGCGTCTCGCCCTTGGCCTGCTCGGGCGAGGCGTAGCGGGCGGTGCCGAGCACCGCGCCCTGCGGCTCGGTCCACGCTGCCTCCGCGAGGGCGCGGGCGAGGCCGAAGTCGGCGATGCGGAGCCGCTGCTCCTCGCCGAAGAGCAGGTTGGCCGGCTTGATGTCCCGGTGGACGAAGCCGCGGCGGTGGGCGTAGTCGAGGGCCCGCGCGGCTTCGAGGCCGACGCCGAGTGCCTGCGACGGGGTGAGCAGGGCGCCCCCGTCGAGCAGGGCGCGGAGGCTGCCGCCCGAGAGGTACTCGGTGACGATGAAGGCGGCGTCGCCGTCGTCGGAGCCGTCGCTCCAGTCGTAGACGGCCATGACGTTGGGGTGGCTCAAGGCTGCGGCCGCCCGGGCCTCGGCCCGGAACCGGCGCAGGAACTCGGCATCGCCGGCCAGGGCGTCGTGCAGCATCTTCACCGCGACGCGACGGCGCAGCTTCACGTCATCGGCGAGGTACACCTGGGCAGACGCGCCCATGCCGATGGGAGCAACGAGCCGGTAGCGCCCCCCGAGCACCCGGCCGATCTCTGCCGTCATGCGGGGATTGGCCACCAAGGGAGGGTACCGCCCGACCCGGCGCGATTCGGGGAGGGGGCCGAACGTCACGTCCCGATGGGTGCAAGTCACGGGCCACCCGGCAAGATGATCCCGATGGTTGACACCGAGATCGCCGACGAGACCGAGCAGCCCGCCCTTGCCGCCCCGGCCCCGGACGCCGTCGGCGGGTGGCCGGACTGGGCTCGGCGCACGGTGATCGGCCTGGTGCTGCTCGTGGCGTTCGGCGCCGGCGCCTGGCTCATCGGCTCCACCGAGTCCAACCAGAACGCCGACCTGGACAAGTCGGTGATCATCAGCCTCACCCCGAACGACGGGGCCCAGGCCGTGCGCCAGACCGAGGTCGGCGCCGACCTGGCGGTGGGCTACGACGGCCGGCTCACCATCAACGGCATCGAGATCCCCGAGGACCAGATGGTGGGCGCACGCGACCCCCAGCAGGTGTCGCCCGAGGACCTGGCCAAGAACGGCCTCCGGGCCAACAACCGGAACCAGGTGTACTTCAAGCCCGGCCCCGGCAAGGTCATCGAGAAGTTCGAGCCGGGCACGATCGACATCACCCTGCGGTACTTCAAGGACGGCCAGCCCAACGAGGGCACCGGCACCGTCCGCTGGTCGTTCAAGGCCATCTGACCCGGGACGCGGCGGGCCCGGCCGATCGGGCCGAGCCGGTCAGCCCGGCAGCTCGCCGGTCTCCAGGAGCTGCTCGAAGCCGGCCAGGTCGAGGACGGGGATGCCCAGCGACTCGGCCTTGGTGACCTTCGAGGCGCCCGGCGACTCGCCGATCACCAGGGCGGTGGTCTTCTTGGACACCGAGCCCGGCGACTTGCCGCCCCGGTCGGTGATGGCGGCCTCGGCGCTGTCCCGGGTGTAGCCCTCGAGCGTGCCGGTGACCACCACGTTCTTGCCCAGCAGCACCTGCGGCAGCGTCGACACCTCCGGCCCCTCGACGTTGACCTCGCGGCTCAGGCGCTGGACGAGGTCTCGGTGGAGGTCGAGCGCGAGCCAGGCGTGCACCGACTCGGCGATGACCGTGCCCACGCCGTCGACCGCGGCCATGGCCTCGACCGGCGCATCGACGATGGCGTCGAGGTGGCCGAAGGCCCGGGCGAGGGCCAGCGAGCCCGACGGGCCCAGGTGGCGGATGTTGAGCCCGACGAGGAGGTTGGCGAGGGGGCGGTCCCGGGCGGCCTCGATGGCGGCCTTGAGGTTGGCGACGCCCTCGTCGCCCAGGCCGCCGAGCGTCCCGGCGACCGACTTGAGCTGTTGGGGATCCTCGACGCAGACCGCCACCAGGTGCGCCGGCACGTCGGCGGAGAGCTCGGCGGGCTGGCTGGCGACGACGTCCTCCGGGAGCACGACCTCGTCCCACGAGGCCTTGGGCCGTTGGGTCCGCTCCCGCGCGGCGGCGAGCGCCCCGGCCGCCCACCGGGCGACCTCGGCCCGGATGGATGCGAGGCGGTCCCAGTCGATGGCGAAGATGTCGGCGACGTCGCCGATGACGCCCAGGTCGAGGAACAGCTGGATGCGCTGGACGCCGAAGCCCTCGATGTCCATCGAGCCGCGGCCGGCGAAGTGCTCGATCATCCCGGCGACCTTGAACGGGCACTCCGGGTCCGGGCAGCGGGTGTCGCTCTCGCCTTCGGGCCGCACCAGCTCCACCGGGCGCGACGACGGGCAGAGCTTGGGGAACTCCCAGGGCGGCCGGGCCTCGTGGGCGGCCCTGGCCGCGGCGTCGGGCAGGTAGGGGCCCACCACCTCGGGGATGACGTCGCCGGCTCGGCGCACGACCACGGTGTCGCCCTCGCGCACGTCTTTGGCCGCGACCTGGTCCTGGTTGTGGAGGGTGGCCCGGGCGACGGTGACGCCGCCGACGAACACCGGGTCGAGCACGGCGAACGGGGTCACCCGGCCGGTGCGGCCGACCGACACGTCGATCCGCTCGAGGACGGTGGTGCGCTCCTCGGGCGGGAACTTGTAGGCGATGGCCCAGCGGGGCGCCCGGGACGTGAAGCCCAGGGCCTCGCGGCGGGCGAGGTCGTCGACCTTCACGACCGCGCCGTCGATCTCGTACGGGAGGTCGTGGCGGTGGTGCTGCCAGTGGTCGCAGAACGCGGCGACCTCCTCGGCCGTGTCCAGCACCCGGTGCTCCGGGTTGATGGCGAAGCCCCACGCGCCCAGCTGGTCGAGCGTCTCCTTGTGGGTGGCGAACTCGGGTCCGCCGACGACCTCGCCCAGCTGGTAGCACCACATCGAGAGCTTGCGGCGGGCGGTGACCGCGGCGTTCTTCTGCCGCAGCGAACCGGCGGCGGCGTTGCGGGGGTTGGAGGCGACCGGCGCCGGCTTGCGCCCGGCCTCGGCCCGGACGCGGTTCTCCTCCTCCTGGAACGCGACCAGATCGTGGAAGGCGTCGAGCGACATGTAGACCTCGCCCCGGACCTCGAGGACCGGTGGGATGCCGGCGGGCGTGTCGGCCAGCCGCTCCGGGATGTCGTCGATGGTCCGCACGTTGGCGGTGACGTCCTCCCCGACCTTGCCGTCGCCACGGGTGGCGGCCTGGACCAGCACGCCGTCCTCGTAGCGCAGCGAGATGGCGACGCCGTCGATCTTGAGCTCGCAGCAGTAGCCGACGGCCTCCTCCACCTCGGGCGCGACGTCGGCCAGCTCCACGTCGACGACCGCGTCGTCGTCCGCCGCCGCGTCGGCGGGCTCGGCGGCGGGAGCATCGACCGGGTCGTCGAACAGGGAGGCGGGCGCCGCGGTGCCCGCCGCGGCCTCGGCCGCCTTGGCGGTGCGGGCCAGGCGGCGGGCCAGGCGCTCACCCCACGCCACCAGCTCGTCGGCCGAGAAGGCGTTGTCGAGCGACATCATCGGCAGGCGGTGCACCACCGGAGCGAACGTGGCGGAGGGTGCGGCACCGACCTGCGCGGTGGGCGAGTCCGCCACCGCCAACGCCGGGTAGCGCTCCTCGAGCGCCCGCAGCTCCCGGACCAGCTCGTCGTAGTCGGCATCGGAGACCGTGGGCGCATCCTCGGTGTGGTAGCGCCGGTTGTGCTCGGCGATCTCGGTGCGGAGCGCCGCCGCCCGCTCGGCTGCCTGGTCATCGGTCATCGGCGAGCACCCTACTGCTGAGGTGTGACAACGTAGCGGGGCCGAAAAGGCCGGGATCGCCCCCGGTTCCGATAGGCCGAAAGCCTCAACTCGTCGCTGCTCGGGCCGACGGGTCGGTATCGGTACCACACCATTGTTCGAGGGACGCGGATCCGAATGACGCTCAACGGAACACTTGAGGACTTCTCCCCTGCCGGCATCCTCAAGGTGCTCTCTGCCGACGGTCGCACCGGCGCGGCCCGCTTCGGCGGACCGGCGGGTTGCACCGTCTACCTGCACCGCGGCCAGCTCTACTTCGCCCGCAACGAGCGCACCGACGAGGCCCTCGCCACCGCGCTCGTGCGCCCCGGCCGGCTCACCGCCGACGACTGGGGCCGGGCCATCGACGCCTCCGGCGAGCGCCCCATGGTGGGCGAGCTCCTGGTGCGCAACGGCTCCATCGTCCCCGACCTGCTCGCCTCGGTCGTGCTGTCGGTCGTGTACGACCCGCTGATCGAGCTGTTCCGCGACGGCACCGGCGAGTTCGACTTCGAGACCGACACGGTCCACTGGCTCGGCCCGTTCCGCGCGTTCCCGGTCGACGCCATCGTGGGCGAGGTCCGCAAGCGCGTCCGCGAGGTCGACGAGTGGAGCGCCAGCATCCCCAGCCTCGACGTGTGGGTCGAGGCCCGCCGCACCCTGCCCGGCTCGGCCGCCCAGGTCACGCTGCTGCGGGAGGACTGGGAGCTGGTCACCGCGCTCACGGGCCCGCGCAGCATCCCCGAGCTCGCCAGCGAGCTGGGCCGAGGCGTGTACTCCACGGCCCGCGTGGTGCACCGCCTCCAGCAGGCCGGCCTCATCGAACTGGTCTCGAACGACCTCGAGGCCACCATCGTCCCGATCCGCCGCCCCGAGCCCGAGCCCGAGGAGGCGGCGCCGGCCGACGACCTCGAGCGCGATCCGCTGCTGGACCTGGGGCTGCCCCACCGCACCAGTGGCGAGGCGGCCGACCCGCTCAGCGCCCACATCGGCGACGCCATCGCCGACGCCCTCGCCACCGAGGACGCGGCGGCTTCGCACGAGGCCGCCATG
>DATMGQ010000104.1:0-4505 GCA_035555395.1 Acidimicrobiales bacterium | reverse complement strand
GAGATGTGCATGCCCGGTGACAACACGCAGATGACCGTGGAGCTGATCGCCCCGATCGCCATGGACGAGGGTCTGCGCTTCGCCATCCGCGAGGGTGGCCGCACCGTCGGCGCCGGCCGCGTCACCAAGATCATCAAGTAGTCCCCGCCGGGCTCGCCCGGTCGGAACGAACGCAGGAAGGGCCGCCCCCAGGGGCGGCCCTTCTGCTCTTCCCGCCGAAGCTCGTTCGCACGGGTGACACCTCGTTCGCACGGGTGACACCTCGTCAGCGGGCTGCGCCCGCCTCGGGACGCGGCTCAGGTGGTAGGTCCCTTGGGTCGGGCGGAACGCTTTCCAGCAGGGTCCTGGTGTAGTCGTCGGTCGGGGCGTGGAGGACCTGCGCGGCGGGGCCGTGTTCGACGAGCTGGCCGTGGTGCATGACGGCGACGTGGTCGGCGAGGGCGTCGGCGACCGGGAGCTCGTGGGTGATGAGCAGGACGGTGAGGCCCAGGTCGCGGCGCAGACCGGCGAGCAGGTCGATCACCGCGGCGCGGACGCGGGCGTCGAGGCCGGCGGTGGGCTCGTCGAGGACCAGGACCTCGGGTTCGAGCAGGAGCGAGCGGGCGAGGGCGACGCGGGCGGCCTCGCCGCCGCTCAGCTGACGGGGGCGGCGGGCGAGGTGGTCACGGGTGAGGCCCACCCGTTCGAGCAGCGCTGCGGCCCGCTCGGTGCGACCGCTGCGGTCCTCGCCGATGCCGTGGACGCGCTGCACCTGGTCGAGGGCGTGGGCGACGGTACGCCGGTGGTTGAGGGCGGCCCGGTGGTTCTGGCTGACCAGCTGGACGGTGCGGCGCTCGGCCGGCGTTCGGTCAGCGCCCAGGGCCCGGCCGTCGAGGATGACCTCGCCGGCGGTGGCGGCGTCGGCTCCGGCGACGATCCGGGCGAGCGTCGTCTTGCCCGAGCCCGACTCGCCGACGAGCGCGGTGATGGTCCCGGCGGGAAGGTCGAGCGTCACGTCGTCGACGGCCCGGACGACAGGCGGCCCGGGCCGACCGGCACCGGCCCGTCCGAAGTAGCGGTACAGGTGGTCCAGCCGCACCTTCGGCGCACCGGCCACGGCGGGCGTCCCCGGTGCGTCGGTGCCTGGTGCGGTGCGGGACCGCGGACGCGGGAGGGCGTCGAGCAGGGCGGCGGTGTAGGGGTGCTGCGGGTCGCCGAACACCTCGGCCACGGACCCGGTCTCGACGGCGACGCCCCGCTCCATCACCACGACCCGCTGGGCCACGGCGGCGACGGTGGCGAGGTCGTGGGAGACGTAGAGCATGCCGGCGCCCAGCTCCTGCTGACGGGCGAGCAACAGCTCCACGACCGCGGCGGCCACCGTGGCGTCGAGGGTGCTGGTGGGCTCGTCGGCGATGATCAGCGACGGCGACCCGCCGAGGGTGGCGATGGCGATGAGGATCCGCTGGAGCTGGCCGCCGGAGAACGTGCCGGGCAGGCCGTCAGGCCGGTCGACCAGGGCCTGGAGGCCGAGGTCGTGCAGCGCGTCGCGGTGGCGCGCCACGGCGTCGCGGCCGAGGTGCCAGTCGAGCTGGCGGCCGACCGGGACGGTGGGGGCCAGGGCGGTCATGGGCTGCTGGGGGACGAAGGCGATGGTCGCCCCCCGGTGCTCCCGCCACTGCCGCTCGCGGGCGGTGGTCAGGTCGTGGCCGGCGACCTCGATGCGATCGGCGGCGAGCGAGGCACGGTCCCCGGCCATGCCGAGCAGGGCGTGGCAGATGCTGCTCTTGCCGCTGCCCGACTCGCCCACGATGCCCAGGACCTCGCCCCGCTCGACGAGCAGGTCCACCCCCGCGACCGCGTGCACCGATCCGGCGGTGCTGCGGTAGCGGATGTCGAGCTGCTCGACGAGGAGGGCGGGGCCCCGGTCGTCGGCGGTCACGGCGATCGGAACCGGAGCAGCTGGGGCTGGATGCGGCTGGTGCGCAGCGGTCCGTCGGCGATCGGCGACAGCTCCCGGCGCTGGGCGAGCGCCAGCTTCGGGTAGGCGGGCGGGAAGATCACCGCGTCCTCGGCGAGCGTCCGGGTGATGGTGCGCAGCGCCTCCTCCCGCTCGGCGTCGTCGCTGGTCTGCCACACCAGGTCGAGGAGCCGGTCGACTTCGCGGTTGACGTAGCCGCTCGACAGGAGGTTCTGGGAGTGGGCCGGGGCCAGGGTGAGGTAGTTGGCCGGACCCGAGGTGAACCCGCTCTGGAACGTGTTCATCAGCATCTCGTAGTCGTTCGACAGCCAGGCCGACGACCAGGGGCCGCCGGCGAGCTGCTCGATCTCGACCTTGATCCCGATCTGCTCCCAGCCGGCGGCCAGCACCTGGGCGATGTCCCGCCCGGTCTGGCTGGTGCCGACGGTGATGCGGAAGTCCCGCCGTGTCGTCTCCGCCTTGGCGAGCAGCTCCTCGGCCCGCTCGTAGTCGGGCTCGGCCGCGTAGACGTCGAGGTCGGCGTCCCAGCCGAGCTCAGCCGGCCCGATGGGCCCCTGGCCGATGGTGGCGTGGCCGCCGTAGACGCGGTCCCGCACGCCGGCCCGGTCCATGGAGACGGCCACGGCCCGGCGGAAGTCGTCGTCGCTGAACGGCTCGGCCCGCATCATCACGTAGGTGAGGACGTCGAGCGGGGCGTCGGCCATGATCAGCTGCAGGTCGTCGTCGTCCTCCACCGCCTGGAGGTTCTGGTACGGCACGGCGGTGATGAGGTCGACCTTGCCCTGGCGGAGGCTCACGAGGCGGGTCGAGCCGTCGGTGAAGACCGTGAACTCGATGCCGTCGAAGGCGGGCTCGGCGCCGTGGTACCCGTCGTAGCGGGACATGGTGAAGCTCTGGCCGGGCTTGACGTCGTCGAGCGCGTAGGGCCCGGTGCCCATCATGGCGTCGCGCCGCTCGGCGTAGTCCCGGTGGGCGATGGGCAGGTTGGTGAGGTGCGACCGGAGGAGGCCGTAGGGCTTCACGAGCCCGATGGTGAAGGTGTGCTCGTCGACGGCGTCGAAGCGCTGGACGTAGTCGAGCAGGTAGGTGATCCACTCGCTCCCCGACGACAGGTTCAGCATGTGGTCGAGCGTGGCGACGACGTCGGCGGCCTCCAGCGGATCGCCGTTCTGGAAGGTGATGCCGGGCTTGAGCTTGACGGTCCAGGTCAGCTGGTCGTCGCTGATGACCGGTTCGCCGTCGGCGAGGAGCGGCACCGACCGCAGCTCGTCGTCGTAGGCGTAGAGCGACTCCATCACCGGCTCGGCGATCCAGCGGGTCAGCTCCGAGCCGGAGTCGAGCGGGTTGATGTTGCTCGGCGCGCCGGCGACGCCGATGCGGA
This sequence comes from Acidimicrobiales bacterium, assembly GCA_035555395.1. Taxonomy (GTDB): domain Bacteria; phylum Actinomycetota; class Acidimicrobiia; order Acidimicrobiales; family Iamiaceae; genus Aquihabitans. The sequence goes on along the minus strand of DATMGQ010000104.1, from coordinate 1,164 downwards.
GGATGCCGTCGGCCTGGCGCTTCTGGGCCCGGTCGCTGCTGCTGGTCGAGGTGCAGGCGGCGATGGCGGTGGGGCCGAGGATGGCGGCGCCCACGGCGAGGCCGAGGAAGCGGCGGCGGTCGATCGTCGAGCGGGCGGTCCCGGTGATCGGGTCGGGGTTCATGGGGCGGTCCTTGCGGCGGTGGAGGCGGTCGGGAGGGCAGCAGGCGTCGCGGCCTCGGCCGGTTCGGCTTCGGTCGTGGTGGGCGAGGTCGACGTGGTGAGGGAGGCGGGCTCGGGCGGGAGCGGGCCTTGGCCGAGCAGGTGGTCGGCAACGGCGTCGGAAAGCAGGTTGAGGCCGGTGATGCCGGCGACGAGCACGAGGCCGGGGACGAGCGCGTACCACCACGAGTCGCCGAGCAGCTGGGAGCCGGCCTCGGCGATCAGGTTGCCGAGCGTCGGCGCTGGCGGCGGGACGCCGAGGCCGAGGAAGCTCAGCCCGCCCTCGGCGAACACGACGATGGCGAGCGCCAGGAGGGCCTGGACGGCGAGGGTGGGCACCACGTTCGGGAGCACCTCGCCGGCGATGAGCTCCCGGGTGCCGACGCCGATCCGCCGCAGCTCGTCGACGTAGGGCTCCTGGAGCTCGGCGAGGGCCGCGGACCGGGTGACGCGGGCGAAGAACGGGACGAACCCGATCGCCAGGCAGACGGCGATCCGGACGTTGATCGAAACCGTCACCGGCCCGACCTCCATGGGCCGGGAGCCGGTCAGCCCGAGCAGCAGCAGCACGAGGATGAACGGCGGCACGACCTGGGTGGTCTCGATGATGCGCATCACCAGCGCGTCGGTCCACCGCCCGGCCCGGAGCGCGGCGACCAGGCCGACCGGCACGGCGACGGCGCACGACAGCGCCACCGCGGTGACGCTGATGACCATCGAGGTCCAGGCGCCTTCGGCGGTGCGGGCGAGCAGGTCCCGGCCGAGCGCGTCGGTGCCGAACGGGTGCGCCCACGACGGGGCGATGGCGCCGTCGGCGACGAGGGCGGTGGGGTCGCCGTGCAGGCGGCCGATGGTGGCGATCAGGACGTACGCGCCCACGAGGACGAGCCCGACCCAGGTGAGGGCCGTCGACTGCGGGAGCCAGCTGCGGCGCTTCACCGCCACCGCCCGGCCGGTCGGGTG
>DATMGQ010000103.1:0-18592 GCA_035555395.1 Acidimicrobiales bacterium | reverse complement strand
GACGTCGGCCTTCGTGGGGACGAGGTTCTGGACGATCGACCCGCCGTGCTCGGGCAGGTAGCCGACCGGCTCGCCGAGGATCCGGGCCACGGCCAGCAGCACCTGCTCGGACCGCAGGTCCTTGCCGGTGGGCGTGGTGGGCGTGGCCGGGGTGGCAGGGACGGCGCCGGTGGGGACGTCGCGCAGCAGCAGGGCGCCGGCGGGGCCCGGATCCGCGGCGAACGCCTCGAGAGCGGCGACGAGGCCCGGGGGGAACGCCTGCCCGACTTCGGCCGCGGCAGCGACGAACGCCTCGTCGTCGGGGCGCAGCCCGGAGGCGGGCGGCAGCAGGGAGACCGCGAAGGACCCCGTGACGTGGGTCGGAAGCGTCGCAACGGCCATGCCAGGTCCTCCTCGGGGAAGCGGCCCCCGAACACCGGGCGCCTGGAACATCCGTTTCACTCTAGCACAGAGGTGAAATGCTTGTTCCGGCTCAGCCGTCCGTCAGGGCGCCCATGGCTTGCCAGGTGCGTTCGATGCGGTCGAGGTCCTCGGTGGCGTCGTCCCGGAGGGCTTCGGCCACGCCGGCCACGAGCGCGGCGAGGAGCGCGAGGGCCCCGACGTAGTTGTCGAACGGGCCGATCCCCTCGCCTTCGACCACGAGCAGGGCGCGAGCCCGGCGTGCCAGCGGGGAGTCGGGCCCGTCGGTGAGGGCGATCAGCTCGGCCCCCTCCCCCACGGCGTGCTCCACCGCAGGGAGCAGCCAGCGGTCGTAGCGGCGCAGGTCCAGCACCAGGATCACGTCGCCCTCGTCGAGCCGGGCGATCGCCTGGCCCACGGCCACGGGCGTCCCGCCGGCGACCTCGACGCCGGTGCGCAGCATCCGCAGCTCCTCCCCGGCGTGGCTGGCGATGCCGGCGCCGGCATCGCCAGCGGTCACCACCACTCGACGGTTCGGGTCGGCCAGGAGGTCGACGGCGTGGCCGAAGATGCTGCGGTCGAGGCCGGCGAGGGTGGCCTCGACGGCCTGGGTCGAGGTGGTGAGGGCCCGGGCGACCACGTCGCCGGGCGGGAGGTCGCGGATGCGGCTGGCCGCCGGACGGAGGCGGTCGGAGAGCTCGCCCTGCGCCGCCTCCTGCAGGCCGATGAACCCGTCGAAGCCGAGGCGGGTGGCGAAGCGGACGACCGAGGCGCCGCTGGCCCCGGCCTGCTTGGCCAGGTCGGCCACCGTGCCGAAGGCGACGAGCTGCGGGTCGGCGAGGACGGCGTCGGCAATGCGCCGCTGGGCCGGGCTGAGCTTCGACGACTCCGCACGGATGCGCGCCGTCACCGCTTCGCCCGAACCCCGTCGCTCGTCACCCATCACCCGATCCTGCCAAACGGCGCGACCGGCGAGCGACCGAGATCAGTAGTGGACCGAGGCTTCGCCGTTGAACCGGTCGATGTAGTGGGTCCCGCGCAGATTCTGCGACAGCCGCTGGTAGGGGTGGTGCTTGTGCAGCCGGGTCAGCGGCTCCTGCGGCGGGAAGGCCAGCAGCTCGCGGATGTCCCACGCGATGCTGTAGAGCCGGACGCGGTCGAGCTGGCGGGGGTGCGAGAACAGCTCGGGGTACTCCTCGGCGAGCCACCAGGGCACCTCGGCGTAGTCCTCGGCCTTCGTGAGGTGCTCGTAGTCGGGCGCAACGTGGAGGTGCGGCAGCGCGCAGAACCGCAGCAGCACGTCGAGGTCGAGGTCCGGCGGACCGGGACGGGCGTACTCGAAGTCGAGCAGCGCGGTGACCTCGGCGCCGTCCCACAGGATGTTCTCGAAGGTGAGGTCGCCGTGGACGATCGTGGTGGCGTCGAACGGGTCGAGCGAGGGCGCCAGCTCGTTGACGAGTCGGGCGGCGTCGGCCATGAGCGAGGCGTCGATGTTCGGGAGCTGGCTCGCCCGGGCCAGCGCGTTGAGCAGCCGCTGCACCGCCTGGCTGCCGGTCGGCGCCGGGTCCAGGAGCTGCGGGACGTCGTGGAGCCCGTCGAGGCGCGGGCACGGGGTCTGGTGCACGGCCTTGAGGCGGTCGGCGATCTGGTGGACGGCGTCGCGGCGGGCCATCGGGGTCAGCGTGGGCCAGGCCCGGCTGAGCGGCACACCGGGCAGCCGCTGGGCGACGAGCCAGTCGCTGCCCACGTCGCCGCCGTGCTGGATCACCTGCGGGTAGCCGACCTCCTCGGGCAGCACCTGGGACAGCACCGCCTCGCGGTGCAGCCGCAGGCTGGCGTCCCGGTTCAGCCGCACGACCAGGTCATCGGTGAGCCAGACCTCGTTGGTGACGCTGTCGGCGCGCGTCAGGCCCGTCGACGGGGCGCCGATCGACTGCAGCGCGCCGAGCGCGCGCGCTCGGCCGAGGCCGGTCGTCAGGGATGACCCGATCGAGGGAGTTGTGCGCGTGCGTTCCACCAAGGCGGTTCCATCGGCCGACCTGACGGCTTCGTGAGCCAAACGACCTATCGAGACCGCGCGGTGCTGGTTCCCGGCCCGCCGCTCGGCGGCGGGCCGGGCCAGCGTCAGAGCTGCTCGGCCGTGAGGGCGAAGAGGTCGGTCTTGCCGGCCTTCACCGGGGCGACCAGGCCGTGGACCTGCGGGAGCAGGTGCTCGGCGAAGAAGCGGGCGGTGACCAGCTTGACCTCGGCCACGTCGGCGTCGGCCGAGCCGGCGTCGATGAGGCGCTTGGCGGCCAGGCCCTGCTGCGCCATGAGCCAGCCGGCGACGGCGGTGGCGAAGAGGCGCTGGTAGGGCGTGGCGGCCGAGAGGGCCTGGACCGGATCGGCCAGCCCCTCGTTCAGGATCCAGTTGGTGGCGTCCTCGAGCGAGGCCACGGCGGCCGCGAGCTCGCGGTGGATGACGGCGAGGTCGTCGCCGGCGCCCGAGAGCTCCTCGACGGTGGCCTTCATGCGGGCGAGCTGGTCGTTGTAGACGCCGCCGGCGCGCATCGGGAGCTTGCGGCCCACGAGGTCCATGGCCTGGATGCCGTTGGTGCCCTCGTAGATCTGGGTGATCTTGGTGTCCCGGTAGTACTGGGCGACGCCGGTCTCCTCGATGAAGCCCATGCCGCCGTGCACCTGGATGCCGATCGAGGTGACGGTCTCGGCGACGTCGGTGCAGTAGCTCTTGGTGAGCGGGATGAGCAGGTCGACCATCTCCTGGGCGGCCGTGCGGGTGGGCTCGTCGGCGCCGTAGCGGAGCACGTCGATCTGCTCGGCGACCTTGTAGGCCAGGATCCGCATGGACTCGGTGTAGGCCTTCATCGTGAGCAGCTGACGGCGGACGTCGGGGTGCTCGATGATGAACGACTTCTCGCCCCGGGCGGCACCGGGGGCGAAGCCCTGCTTGCGCTCCTTGGCGTAGGCCAGGGCGTGCTGGTAGCTGCGCTCCGCCAGGCCGAGGCCCTCGACGCCGACGCCGAGGCGGGCGTTGTTCATCATCGTGAACATGTACCGCATGCCGGCGTTCTCCTCGCCGATCAGGTACCCGACGGCGCCATCGGAGCGGTCGCCGTAGGCGAGGATGCAGGTGGGGCTGGCCTTGATGCCCATCTTGTGCTCGACCGACACGATGTGGACGTCGTTGCGCTCGCCGAGGCTGCCGTCGTCGTTCACGAGGAACTTGGGGACGATGAAGAGCGAGATGCCCTTGGTGCCGGCCGGCGCGTCGGGCGTGCGGGCCAGGACCAGGTGGACGATGTTGTCGGTGAAGGGGTGCTCGCCGAAGGTGATGAAGATCTTCTGACCGGTGATCTTGTAGGTGCCGTCGTCCTGCTTGACGGCCTTGGTGCGCAGCGCGCCCACGTCGGAGCCGGCGTCGGGCTCGGTGAGGTTCATCGAGCCGGTCCACTCGGCGGACACCATGCGCAGGAGGTACTTCTCCTTCTGCTCCTCGGACCCGTGGTGGAGGATGGCGTCGATGGCGCCCTGCGTGAGCAGCGGGGCCATGGCGAGGGCCATGTTGGCGCTGTTCAGCAGCTCCTGCTGGACGATGCCGACGAGCCACGGGAAGCCGCCGCCGCCGTACTCCTCGGCGAAGGGCACCGCACCCCAGCCGGCGTCTGCGTAGGCCTTGTAGGCCTCCTTGTGGCCGTCGGGGGTGACGACCTCGTCGCCCTCGACGTGGCTGCCCTGCTCGTCGCCGATGGCGTTGGTGGGCGCCCAGACGTCGGACATGAGCCGGCCGAACTCCTCGAGCACGCCGTACACCGAATCGGCGTCGATCTGCTGGTAGGCGTCGAGCTTGGCGAGCTCGTCGATCGGGGTGACGTGATCGAGCAGGAACTTGATGTCGCGGATCGGCGGCGCGTAGTCAGACATGGCCCAACGCTACGGATCGCGCCGACCCCCGCCCAAGCCCCTGACGGTCCGTCAGAAACGCTCGGCCAGGGTGGTGGCGGCCGGGCTGCCAGGTCCTTTCTGTAGGGTCGGTCCATGGCGCGGCAGATCCTCGTGGTCGAAGACGAAGCCCTGATCGCGGATGCGATCGCCGCCCGCCTGCGCAGCGAGGGGTACGAGGTCCGGGTCGCCTCGGACGGCCCCTCGGGGGTGTCCTACGCCCAGCGGTTCGAACCCGATCTGGTCATCCTGGACCTCATGCTCCCGGGTCTCGACGGCCTCGAGGTGTGCCGGCAGATCCAGCGCGAGCGGCACGTCCCGGTCCTCATGCTCACCGCCCGTGACGACGAGACCGACCTGGTCATCGGGCTCGCGGTCGGTGCCGACGACTACCTCACCAAGCCGTTCTCGATGCGCGAGCTGGTGGCCCGGGTGCAGGCCCTGCTGCGCCGGCTCGACGCGCTCGCCGGGCGCACCCAGCCCAAGGCGATGCACCTCGACGACGACATCGAGATCGACCTCGACGCCCGCCGCGTGCGCCAGCGGGGCGAGGTCGTGCACCTCACCCCCACCGAGTTCGACCTGCTCGTGGGCCTCGCCGAGCGACCCGGCCGCGTCCTCACCCGCGAGCGCCTGCTCGTCGACGTGTGGGGCTACCGCGACGGGTCGGGCGCCCGCACCGTCGACTCCCACGTCCGGGCCCTCCGTCGGAAGCTGGGCGACGGCGTCGTCCGCACCGTCCACGGCGTGGGCTACGCCCTCGGCGAGTCGGGCGCCGCCGAGGTGCCCGAGGCCGGCGACCCGGCCGACGGCCCGGAGGCGACCGGCCCCGACCCCGATGCCGACGCCGAGGCTGCTGACGCCCCGTGATCGTGAACCCGCTCCAGCGGATCCGGTCGATCAAGGTCAAGCTCAGCATCGTCATCGTCGCGGCGGTGGTGGTCACGCTCGCGGTCAACGAGATCGGCCTGGCCCTCAACTTCAGGGCCGGGTTCCGGGCCGGGGTGGCCGCCATCATCGCCCTGGGCATGGTCCAGCTCATGGCCCGCGGCATGACGTCGCCGCTGCGCTCGATGGAGCGGGCCGCCACCGCCATGGCCGAGGGCGACCTCACGAAGCGGGTGTCGGCCAGTTCGTCCGACGAGGTCGGGCGGCTCGCCACGGCGTTCAACCACATGGCCGACGAGCTCGCCGCCGAGGACCAGCACCGGCGGGACCTCATCGCCAACGTGTCGCACGAGCTGCGCACCCCGATCTCGGCGCTGCGGGCCACCCTCGAGAACGTCGTCGACGGCGTCGTGGCGCCCGAGCCGCCGCTGCTGCGGACGATGCTCGCCCAGACCGAGCGCCTGCAGCGCCTCGTCACCCAGCTGCTCGACCTCAGCCGCCTGGAGTCCGGCGGCACGCCGCTGCACACCCTGCGGTTCCCGGTGGTCGACCTGCTCGACGCGGTGGCCGACGAAGCCGCGCTCCACTCCCCCGACCTGGCGTTCGACGTGCAGATCGACCCGATCGACCTCGCGGTCGACGGCGACCCGGAGCGGCTGCACCAGGTCATCGCCAACCTGGTCGAGAACGCGGCGCGCTTCGCGCCCGACGACACCGCCGTCGTCCTCGCGGCCCGGCGGGCCGGCCCGCACGTGGTGCTCGAGGTGGCCGACCAGGGCCCGGGCATCCCGCCCGAGGCCCTCACCCGGGTCTTCGAGCGCTTCTACCGCACGGACGAGGCGCGCAGCGCCGACGAGGGCGGCTCGGGGCTCGGGCTCGCCATCGCCCGCTGGATCGTCGAGCTGCACGGCGGCACGATCCGCGCCGAGGCCGTCGAGCCGCACGGCTGCCGCATGGTGGTCCGCCTCCCGGCCTGACCGGCCCTCAGTCGACGGTCAGCCCCTCAAGGCCCTCCTGCTCCGGCGGGAACTGCGGGTCGATGCGGGCCATCGTCGCGAGCAGCACCTGGAGCACGGCCCAATTCCGGTACCACTTCCGGTCGGCGGGGATCACGTACCAGGGCGCGTCGTGCGTGCTCGTCTCGCCGAGCGCATCCTCGAAGGCGCGCTGGTAGGCGTCCCAGTTCTTGCGCACGTCGAGGTCGGCCGCCTCGAACTTCCAGCGCTTCGTCGGGTCGTCGAGCCGGGCCTGCAGGCGCTCGGCCTGCTCCTCGGGCGAGATGTGGAGGAAGAACTTCACCACCGTCGTGCCCGATGCCGTGAGCAGCTCCTCGAAGTTCCGGATGTGCTCGTAGCGGGCCCGCCACACCGGCTCGGGCACCAGCTCGTTGACCCGCACGATGAGGACGTCCTCGTAGTGCGACCGGTTGAACACCCCGAGCTCGCCGTGGCCGGGCGCCTGCTGGTGGATGCGCCAGAGGAAGTCGTGCGAGAGCTCCTCGGGGGTCGGCGCCTTGAAGGAGGCCACGCGGACGCCCTGCGGGTTCACCCCGGTGAAGACCTTGCGGATGGTGCCGTCCTTGCCGCCGGCGTCCATCGCCTGGAGGACCATGAGGACCGAGCGCGAGCCCTCGGCCCACAGCCGGGTCTGCCACTCGCCCAGTTGGGTGACGAGGTCCTTGACGACCGTGCCCGTGACCAGCTTGTCGCCGGGCGCGCCGTCCTTCGAGCGGGTGTCGATGCGGTCGAGGTGCACCTTCGATCCCGGCGCCACCCGCCAGCGCTTCGCGTGCTCCTCGAACTCGTTCGCAGCCATGGGCCGACAAGCTACGCCGCCCGCCGCCGCCCGGCGCCGGGAACCGCAGGTCAACCAGTCAGGAGGTCAGGAGGTCTGGAGGTCAGGAGGTCTGGAGGTCGACGACCACCCGGACGGGGTCCTCGAGGCGCAGGACGCGGAACGGGACCTCCTCGGTGGTGCCGGCGGCCCAGCTCAGGACCGACTCGAAGTCGCCGGTGCGGACCAGGTCGGTGACGAGCACGGTCTGGCCGCTGACCGGGATGCGGTCGGGGCCGTCGTAGACCACCGTGAGCTGCGGGGCGCTGAGGTCGACGCCCGACGCCGGGGTCATCACGATCTCCAGGAACGCGTCGCCGGTGACGTCGACCGGCTCGCCCGACCCGTCGGCGGTGATCGGCCCGTCGACCCACTGGACCCGGTAGCCGGGGATCGAGTCGCCGGCGAACTCGAAGACGATGCGCTCGAAGCCGGCGTTCCGGCCGACGCGGACGGTGCGCAGCAGGGCGGTGCCGGTGCCGTCGCTCGGGGCGGTGTGCTGGGCCTCGGAGAAGTCCGGCAGCGCCAACGCGGTGGTGGAGGTGGCCGTCGGCGCCGAGGTGGCGGTGGTGGCGGCCTCGGCGCTGGTGGACGAGCCGGAGTCGCCCGTGGTGCTGGCGGCCGTCGCCTCGGTGGAGCTGGAGCCGGCGCCGTCGGAGCCGGACGAGCCGCTCCCGCATCCGGCGATGCCCCCGAGGACGGCGATCAAGGTCAGTCCCGCCACTGCGGCCCGGCGACGGGGCGTCTCTCCCACAGCGTTCATCGCGCCACCCTACGATGCCCAGCAGACGGGTCGGGACGGGCCGCCGTCGAGTCGCCAGGGACAGGCCAGGAGCAGGACATGCACGACGTCATCATCACCGGAGGCACCGTCGTCGACGGTACGGGCGCACCGGCGGTGCGCGCCGACGTCGCCGTCACGGACGGCGTGATCACCCACGTGGGCGAGGTCGAGGGACCGGCCGCCCGCACCGTCGACGCCACCGGGAAGCTGGTGACCCCGGGCTTCGTCGACATCCACACGCACCTCGACGCCCAGATCTCCTGGGACCCGCTCGGCACGTCGTCGTGCTTCCACGGCGTCACGTCGGTGGTCATCGGCAACTGCGGCGTCACGTTCGCCCCGTGCCGACCCGAGGACCGCCGGGACCTGGCCGAGATGATGGAGTCGGTCGAGGACATCCCAGCGGACGCCATCATGCAGGGCCTGTCCTGGGAGTGGGAGACCTACGGGCAGTACCTGAGCGAGCTCGACCGGCGCCCGAAGGGGCTCAACGTCGGCGGCATGGTCGGGCACAGCGCGCTGCGGCGCTACGTCATGGGCGACCGGGCGCTCGACACCGACCCCAGCGCCGAGGACCTGGCTGCCATGGTCGACCTCGTCGAGGAGGCCATGGCCGCAGGTGCGCTCGGGCTGTCGTCGAGCCGCACGATCCTGCACACGGGCGCCGACGGCCAACCCATCCCGGGCACCTTCGCCGGACTCGACGAGCTGCTGGCGCTGGCCGGCGTGCTCGGCCGCCACGGCCGCGGCGTGTTCGAGACCGCCGCCATGCTCGGGTCGCAGAACGGCGCCACGCCCGAGAGCACGGTCACCGAGGTCGGGATCCTCGCCGAGATCAGCCGGTCCACCGGCCGGCCGGTCTCGTTCGGCCTGACCCAGACCATCGCCGGCGAGGGCCTGCACCGCCAGGTGCTCGAGCTCGTCGCCGAGCACAACGAGAACGGCGCCCGGGTCCACCCGCAGACCACGGTGCGCTCCGTGGGGGTGCTGTTCGGCCTCGCCCACCACACGCCCTACGGCGGCTGCCCGGCGTGGCAGGAGCTGAACGGCCTCGCCCTCGACGAGCGGCTCGCCGTCGTGCGGGACCCGGAGCGGCGGGCGCAGCTCATCACCGAGGCCGACGGCCGCGAGGGCGGCATCGACCCTGCGCTGCTCTTCCCGCTCGACACGGTGCCAGCCGACTACTCGCTGCGTCCGGAGACGTCCCTCGCCGCCCGCGCCGAGGCCGAGGGCACCACGCCGGCCGCGCTGTGGCTCGACCTGCTCGACGCCACCGACGGTGGCTGCCTGCTCGTGTGGCCGTTCCTCAACCAGACGCCGGCCGAGGTCGAGCACCTGCTGGGCGACCCCAACGTCGTCCTCGGCCTGGCCGACGCCGGTGCCCACGTCGGCCAGATCATGGACGCCAGCCAGCCCACGTGGTTCCTCGCCCACTGGGTCCGCGACCGGGAGCTGTACTCGCTCGAGGAGGGCATCGCCCGGCTCACGTCGATCCCCGCAGACCTGTTCGCCATGCCCGATCGCGGCGTGCTCGCCGTCGGCCGTCCCGCGGACATCAACGTGATCGACCTGGAGGCGCTCTCGCTGCCGCTGCCCACGTTCGCCCACGACTTCCCCGGCGGGGCGGGCCGGTGGGTCCAGGGCGCCGAGGGCTACGACCTCACCATGGTCAACGGCGTCATCACCGTCGAGGGCGGCGAGCACACGGGCGCGCTGCCCGGCGTCACCCTCCGGAGCACCGAGACCGTCTGATCCCGAAGCCGCCGGGCGCTCTCAGAGCTCGGCGTCGAGGGCCAGGTTCTCGGCGACGATCGGATCGGCCTCGATCTCGGCATCGGTCGCGGCGTCGCTCTGGGCGGCGCCGGACGGGTCGATCATCACGATCGTGCCCCGGGCCACGGGGGCACCGTCGCCCCCGCGCTCGAGGTGCGCCGACCCGGCGGCCACCACCACGAAGACGGATGCGTCGGCCTCGACGACGGCCAGGGCGGTGGCCCCGGCGTCGACGGTCAGGGATCCGTTCGGGAGCTCGATGCGCAGCGGGGCCGCGGCACCGTCGCCAGGCGAGGCCCAGCACCAGCCGTGCTCGAGCGAGATCACCACGCCCTCGGGGCTGCCGAGGGCTCGGGCCTGGCGCTCGCCGCCGATGCGGACGATGGTGCCCGGTGCCGCCACCAGGCCATCCTCCCCGATGGCGAGGGGTGCCGGGGCCGCGACCGCAGCAGGAGCCGGAGCCGGAGACGGCTCGACCGGGACCGCCACGGGCTCGGGGGCGACCGGGGCGTGGGCGGCCGCAGCGGGCCGGGGCGGGACCACCGAGCTCGGGGTCGCGGGCAGGTCGAGACCCGGGAGCCGGTTCGAGCGGGTCGGCAGCGCTGCCGGCGGCAGCGCCGGGTTCGGCAGGGGCGACTGATCGCCGCGGTCGGCGAGCGGCTGGTGGGCCTCGGGCGGGGGCAGCGACGCCTTCGGGCGCTCGGCCGGGCGGTCGCGCCGCACACGACGGCCGACGGGGCCGTTGACGAGGCCGCTGGCGGGGGCCACCGGCTCGACGAACGCCGCGTCGGCCCGGGCGACCAGGTCCGACTCCAGGGCGGCGGCCGCAGCCGGAGGGGCGGGGGCGGCCTCGGCGACGGGCGCCGGCTCGTGGCGGGGGTGGTAGGTCGGGTCCATCAGCTCGGCCGACGCGACCCGCTCCTCGGCGACGGGCTCGAACGACTCCTCGCCCAGCGGAACGGGGGCCAGCTCGGCCGGGTGCCACATCTCGCTCGGGCGGATGGGGTGCGGAGCGGGCTGCACCCAGATCTGGTCGTCGTACTGCGATGCCGCCGACGGGGCGACCTCGGCCGCGGGGGCTTCGGGCGCCGGGGCGGGGGCAGCCGCCGGGGCCTCGGGCGGAGGCGGAGGAGGTGCGTCCGCGGCGACGGCCGGGACCGGCTCCGCCATCGGCGGCGGGGGCGCCATCTCGCGCGGTCGACGCGCGGGCGGCGGGGGCGGAGCGGCATCGCCCGGCCCCGAGCGCGCCGGCGGCGCGGGCGGAGGCGGGAGCAGGGCCTCGACGGCCGAGACCGTGGCCGGTGGCGGCGGGGGAAGCGGCGCATCGGCCGGGGGCTTGGCCTTGGCGCGACCGTTGCGGGCCGGGCCCTTGGGGGCGGGCTTCGTGACCGGCAGGTCGGGCGTCTCGTCGGTCGCGTAGAGCGAGGAGATCTCGTGCGGATCCTCGTACTCGCCGCCGTCGCGCAGGTCCGTCCAGATGTCCTCGGCGTCGACGACGTTGGCCACGCCGCCGTCGTGCTGCTCGAGCGCGTCCTCACGGATCCCGTCGAGCTCCTCGAGCCAGCCCGACCGGGACTTCCGCTGGAAGAGCGCGGCGGGGAGCATGGCGGCCGAGAGCGAAGTCAGAACCAGTCCAGCGAACACGGGGCACCATCGGCAGCGGCGGGCCGGTCCTGAGCGACTTCGCCCCAGAATTCGGACGTTCCGAGTCGGCCCAGGTCAGCTCACCACACAGGGTGAGATGAGAGCGCTCCAGGCCACGCTCAGCGGCATCGGCGGAGGCGTCCGGTACCGTCGCCGTGTGCCCGAGCTGCCCGAGGTGGAGACCGTCCGACGTGGCCTCGAGCCGGTGCTGCTCGGGCGCCGGTTCGTCGACGGCGGCGCCCACCCGTCCGCCAAGTTCGCGCCGGCGACCGCCGTGATCGACCGCACCGTCGCCGGGGTCGACCGCCGGGGCAAGTACCTCCTGATCGGCCTCGACGACGGCCGCCGCCTCGTCATCCACCTCGGCATGACCGGGCAGTTCCGGGTGCACGAGCACGAGCCCGACGACGACCCGCACGTCCGGGCCTGGTGGCTGCTCGACGACGGGCGGACCCTCGCGTTCCGCGACGTGCGCCGCTTCGGCCGCATCGCCGTGGTGGGCGAGGACGTCAGCGCCCTGCCCACGCTCGCCGCGCTCGGACCCGAGCCGTTCGACCCCGCCTTCACCGCCGAGGGGCTGCGGGACGCGGTGAACCGCAGCCAGGCCCGGGTGAAGACCCAGCTCCTCGGGCAGCGGGTCGTGGCCGGCGTCGGGAACATCTACGCCGACGAGGCGCTGTGGCGGGCGCGCGTCCACCCTGCGAGCCGCCGCATCACCCGGCCCGCCGCGGCGCGCCTGCGCGAGGCCATCATCGACGTGCTCGCCGAGGGCATCGACCACGGCGGCACCACCCTGCGGGACTACCGCACCGTCGAGGGCGGCGAGGGCGGGAACCAGCACCGGCTCGACTGCTACGGCCGGGCCGGCCTCCCGTGCTCCCGCTGCGGCACGATCCTGCGGCGATCGGTGATCGACGGCCGGGGCACCACCCACTGCCCCACCTGCCAGCGCCGCTGAGCGGCTCGGGATACCGTCGGCGGCCATGACCGACGAAGGCGCCCCCACTCCCCCCTCCGACCTGTTCTCCGTCGACGGCAAGGTCGTCGTCGTCACCGGCGGCACCCGCGGCATCGGCCGCATGATCGCCGGCGGGTTCATCGCCGGCGGCGCGACCGTCATCGTGTCGAGCCGCAAGGCCGATGCCGTCGCCGCCACCGCCGAGGAGCTGTCCGCCTACGGCCCGTGCACCGGCATCGCCGCCGACCTCTCCACCGAGGAGGGGGCGCAGGGCCTCGCCGACGCCGTCGCCGAGCTCCACGACCACGTCGACGTGCTGGTGAACAACGCCGGCGCCACCTGGGGCGTGCCCCTCGCCGAGCACGACACCGCCTCGTGGAACCGGGTCCTCGACCTCAACGTCCAGGGCGTCTTCCACGCGACCAAGTCGTTCCTCCCGCTGCTCCAGGCCAACGCCTCGGCCGACGACCCCAGCCGGGTCATCAACATCGGCTCCATCGACGGCCTGCGCGCCCCGATGATGGAGACCTACTCCTACGGGGCATCGAAGGCGGCGGTGCACCACCTGACCCGGCACCTCGCCAAGCACCTGGCGCCCACCGTCACCGTGAACGCCATCGCCCCCGGACCCTTCGAGTCCAAGATGATGGCGGCCACCCTCGACGCCTTCGGCGAGCAGATCGCGGCCACCACGCCGATGAAGCGGATCGGCCGCCCCGACGACATGGCCGGCACCGCCGTCTTCCTTGCGTCCCGGGCCGGGGCCTACCTGACCGGTACGGTCATCCCCGTCGACGGTGGCATCTCCACCACCGCATAGGAGGGAAAGCAGACCATGACCGACGCTGACGAGCCCACCGGCGCCTGGACGCCCGGCGACGACGCAGACAGCACCCAGGCGTGGACGCCGGAGACCCCCGCCGATGCCGGCGATGCCGGTGGCCCGCCCGATGACGCCACCCAGGTCGTGCCCGGCGTGCCCGCCGGCGAACCGGCCATCGGCGCCGACGCCACGCCGCCAGCCGGCCTGTACGTCCCGCCCCCCGGCCCCGGCGAGGGCGGGTACGGCGACGAGCCCCCGGTCGACGAGCCCCCGGCGGCCGCCTCCTCGGGCGGCGGCAACGGCCCGCTGATCGCCGTCATCGTGATCCTCCTGCTGATCATCGGGGTCGGTGCCCTGCTGCTGTTCACCGGCAACGACGACGACAAGGGCGACACGACGACCACCACCACGAGCAGCACCACGACGTCGAGCACGACCACGTCGACGACCACCACGACCACGACGACGGCCCCGCCCACCACCACCACGCTGCCGCCCACCACCACGACGGCCCCGCCCACCACGACGACGGCTCCGCCGACCACGACCACCACGACGGAACCGCCGCCGACCACCACCAGCACGACCGTCGCCCCCTAGCGCGGCGACCGGCACCGAGACGCGGAAGAGGGGCCCCACCGGGGCCCCTCTTCTCGTTCTGGAGGTTGATCGGCGTCCGCCGGAGGCGGGGCGATCAGGCGATGGCGGTGGCGGACTCCGACAGCTCGGACTGGCCGAGGGCGAACGACTCGTACTCGTCGCTGGTGTCGGTGAGGTCCTCGAACTGGATCACGCCCAGCTCCTGGAACTTGGTGCGCAGCCAGCCGTCGCCGGCATCGAGCAGCCCGAGCTTCTTGCAGTTCGGGACGATCTTCGAGAACAGCATCTGCTGGAACATCTCGCGACCCGGGTCGTTCATCACGAACTGCACGGCCTCCTTGGTGTCGATGTCCATGCGGGCGAGCACCTCCTGCTGGAGCAGGCGGTCGCGCATGCGGACGGCGGCCTCGAAGGCGAACTCCTGGCGCTCGTGGATCTCGTCGAGCGTCAGCTCCTCGTAGTACTCCTTCAGCGAGAGCACGCCGAAGGCCACGTGGCGGGCCTCGTCGCTCATCACGTAGCGGAGCAGCTGCTTGAGCAGCGGCTCGGGGGTGACCATGTGCATCAGGCCGAAGGCGGCGAGGGCCAGCCCCTCCACCATGATCTGCATGCCCAGGTAGGTCATGTCCCAGCGGGAGTCCTCGATGATGTCGTCGAGGAGCAGCCCGAGGTGGACGTTGAGCGGGTAGTGACCGTGCAGCTTGGTGTCGAGGTACTTGGCGAACACCTCGACGTGGCGGGCCTCGTCCATCACCTGGGTGGCGGCGTAGTACTTGGCGTCGATCCACGGCACGGTCTCGACGATCTTCGCCGTGCAGATCAGGGCGCCCTGCTCGCCGTGCATGAACTGGCTGAGCATCCAGTTGTTGGACTCCATGCCCAGCTGGTCGAACTCCTTGTCGCCCCACTTCTCGAACGGGGTGCCGGCGATCTGGGCAGCCCGGGTCTCGGGCGTCTGGCCGAACGAGTGGCGCTGCATCTCGACGAGCTCGAGCGGGTCGACCTCGATCGACCAGTCCAGGTCGGTCTCGCCGTTCCACTGGCTGTGCTTCGCCTTCTCGTAGAGCTTGTTCAGCGCGGGGCGCCGGCCCTTCTCGTAGTCCCAGGTGAAGATGGCGTCGGCGTTGTCCTTGACCGCCCGGACGTTCTCCTCGCCCTCCTCCGCAGCGACCGCGAGGATCGCCTCGATGTCGTTGATGTCCTCACGGCCGATGAGGCTCTCGGTCGATGCATGCGTGTTGGACGAGCTGTTGGTCGACATGACCCGGTTCCCCTTGTTCGCGATCTGGACGCGACCCACCGATCGGCACGAACGCGTCAATAACGAACGTTATGGCAGGTCGTGTCCGCTTGGGAACAGGTCATCGGTCACGAAACAGTTGCAAGCAGGCCAAACACACCGCCCGAATCGGGTCGTTCAAGCCGCTCCTGGCGGCTCACGCGACCTGATTTCGCCCAGGGGCCCAGCACACCGCCCGAATCGGGTCGTTCAAGCCGCTGCTGGCGGCTCAGGTGACCTGATTCGGGGGGGGAATCAGCCGGGGTACGGGTGGGGTGCGCCGCCGAAGACGCGCGCCGCGTTCTCGCGGAGGAACTTGGGCCAGACGTCGTCGCGGAAGGGGACGTTGGGGAGCTCGGCGAAGATGCGGTCGAGCGTCAATCCCGCTGCCCAGTAGCCGGCGTAGATGATCTTGTCGCTGCCCCGGGTGTTGGCGAAGTCGATGATGTCCTTCGGGTAGTGCTTCGGGGCGAACGCCGACGTCGAGTAGTAGAGGTTCGGCCACTTGAGGAGGAGCTTCACCATCAGCTCGGTCCAGGGCTCGGCGCCGTGGCGGGTGACGATCTTGAGCTCCGGGAAGAACCAGCACACCTCGTCGAGCTGCATCGGGAGCTGTGCGCTCATCGGCAGCCGCGGCCCGGGCACGCCCGCGTACACGACGATGGGCAGGCCGGCCTCCGCGCACTTGGCGTAGATCGGGTACATCTTCTTGTCGTCGAGCGGGACCTGCGGCAGCAGCGCGGTGCCCCAGGTGTGCACCGACTTGAGCTTGTCGCCCCACGTCTCGACGGCGGCGTCGATCTGGCGGAGCGCCTCCATCCCCGTGTTCGGGTCGACGTTGAGGATCCCCCAGAACTTGTCCGGGTGCTCGGTGAGGGCCCGCTTCGCCAGGTCCTTCTCGGTGACGTTGGTGAGGAAGCGGGTGATGCCGAAGCGCTCCATCTCGGCCAGCACGAGCTCGAGCGGGTCGTCGATCTCGTCGTAGGTCGGGATGTCCTTGAACATGTACCCGGCCGGCATCTCCATCGTCTGGGTCTCCTTGTCGAGAGACGCCTTGCGGATGTAGTCGTAGACCTTGGCCTTGGCCTCCCGGACGTCCGGGAAGGAGAGGAACGTGTCGGTGACGCCCCCTGCACGGGCGGCGTCGAAGGCGGCGTTGCCGGTCGGTTCGGGCATCCCCGGACCCTAGCCCCAGAACTAGAACACGTTCTCGTTTCCGGTTCGGCTCGCTCGACGGGCACCGGCGGCGCTCACGTCGCCGTCGGCCCTGCCCGCCGGCCGCCCGCGGTGCGACCTCGTCACCACGGGTCGGGCTCGGGCTCGAAGCCGAAGGTGGGGCGGGCGACCTCGAGCGTGCCGGCGAAGCGCTCGATCTCGTCTTGGATGCGGACGAGGTTGCCGGGCGTCAGGCCGACCCAGAGACCGTCGACCTTCACCTCGCGGTCGTCGGTGGCATCGACCATCAGGGCCTGGCCGCGGCCGCGTGCGGCGCGGGCGTGGCGCACCCCGATGACCCGGACCTCGCCCCAGTGCAGGGCCGTGCGCGAACCGAAGAGGGGCAGCAGGGCGATGCCGGTGACGTCGGCCGTCACCACCGGCCGGGCGGCGAACCAGGCGACGAACGTGCAGATCGCCCCGAGGCCCAGCCCGATGTAGCCGCCTTCGGTGTTGTCGGCGCCGATGGCGGCGAACCCGAACACGATCCCGATCACCGCGAGCGCGCACCACAGCAGCACGATGCCGGCGGCGTAGCGGATGGTGAGCCGTCCGCCCGAGGCATCGGCGCGCGGGTGGAGCAGCCGGACCGCAGGCGATCGGGTGTCGTACACCGGGGCGACGCTACCGCCGGTGCCGGTCACCGCCAGCGGCGGGCGGGGCGCTCGATCCCGAGGATCACCACCTCCGGCCACGGCAGCGGCTCACGCCCCTGGCGGGCCGCGGTCGCGGCCACGGCTTGGGCCACGAGCTGGAGGTCGTCGATGGCCGCATCGGCCTGGCCGGCGACCCGGGTCCCCGGCCAGACCACGTAGGCGGGCTCGAGGCGCCGCTCGATCCGCAGGCGCGGCGGCACGAACGAGGAGCCCGTGGTCCCGGTGAGGGAGAGCCGCACGACCTCCGGCCAGGGGATGGTGACCGGTCGGAGGGCGCCGACGTGGATGCCGACGTCGTCGGCCACGAGCCACGGACGGGTCCAGCGCACCAGGCTCAGGAGGGAGTACCCGATCGACGCCACGCCGATCACCGCGAAGACCGGTCCGCCGTCGTCGGACGCGACCGCCAGGAGGCAGATGGTCCCCCAGGCGCAGCCGGCCAGCCACACGAGCGCGCTCGTCCAGGGCGACCGGACCGCCAGCCGCGGGCCGTCGGGGCGGATGCGCACGTGCCAGAGCGCGGCGAGGCCCGAGCCGCCCCACCGTCCGTCGCCGGCCATCAGCGCACAGCCGATCGGGTGCCGTCGACCTCGACGTACACGAGGTGCTCGGGCCACGGCACCGGTCCGACGCCGCGGCGTTCGGCCTCGACGGCGATGCGCTTGGCGACGTACCGGAGCTCGGCGACCTGGCGGTACGAGCGGTACGAGAAGGCCGGGACCAGGGTCAGGGTGCGCTGGCCGCGCCGCTCCACCCGGATCGACGGCAGCCGGATCCCCTGCTCGGACACGTCGCGCATGGCGAGGCCGCGGAGGTCCGACCACGGCACGCGGACGCGGCGCAGGCTGCCCACGCGGAGCCCGGCGTCGTCGACCGTGATCCACGGCCGTGCGGCGAGGACCAGGATCACGATGCCGACCAGGGTGAAGACGAAGCCGAAGGGGAGGTCGCCGCCCTCGTCCGTGCGGCCCCAGGCGCCGTTGGCGGAGATCCCGAGACCCGTGACGAGGAGGAACCCGCCCCCGAGGAACGTGATCAACGGGGGCCGCACCACGAACGAGCGGTCCGTGGTGCGGAAGCGCAGCTCGACGAGGTGCTCGAAGCCGGCCGGGCGCCACCGGGCGCGGCGAGCCGGACGGCTCGCCGCCGCCTCCTCGCGCCCGCCGTGGGTGCCGCCGTCGGCGACCTAGAGCCCCTCGAACGTCTGGTCCAGGATCTGGGACTGCTCCTGGAGGTGGATGGCGTGGGAGCCGGTGGCCGGGCTGCCCGAGCCGGTGCGGGAGACCTGGCGGTACTTCACGCCCTCGCCCACCAGCGGCCAGAGCCGCTCGTTCACGAACGACCGCGGGCCCATGTTGTCGGGCTCCTCCTGGAGGTACACGACCTCGGTGGCGTTCGGGTAGCGGGTGAGCAGCTCGGTGACCTGCTGGTACGGGAACGGGTACAGCTGCTCGATCCGGATGATCGCGGCCGGGTGGTTGCGCTCGTCGCGCCGGGCGATGGCGTCGTAGGCGACCTTGCCCGAGCAGAACACCAGGCGCTGCACGGCGTTCGGGTCGGTGACGCCCGGGTCGTCGAGCAGCTCCTGGAACGAGCCCTCGGTGAGCGCCGACAGCGGCGACCGGGCGACCTTGGCCCGCAGCAGCGACTTGGGCGTCATGACCACCAGCGGCTTGCGCACCTCGCGGTGCATCTGCCGGCGGAGCAGGTGGAAGTACTGCGCTGCGGTGGTGGCGTTGGCGACCTGGATGTTGTCCTCGGCGCAGAGGGTGAGGAACCGCTCGACCCGGCCCGACGAGTG
>DATMGQ010000102.1:0-3301 GCA_035555395.1 Acidimicrobiales bacterium | reverse complement strand
CGGCATGTCGGCCGACAAGGACCTCGAGCTCGGTGCGTTCGCCGCGTCGCTCGAGGTCCTGGCGGTGAACACGTACGGCGCCGCGCTCGACGCCGCGAAGAAGGGCTCGTTGGGTGACGTGCCGCCGGCGGTGGCCGAGTTCATGACCACGGCGAAGGACCAGCACCAGGCCCACCTCGACAAGTGGAACGAGGTGCTGACCGGCGCCGACCAGGACGAGGTGACCGAACCTCCGAAGGACCTGGAGCGCTCGGTCGACGACGCGTTCGGCAAGGTGAAGGACGTGGCCGGCGCCGCCACGCTGGCTCGCGACCTCGAGATGACGGCGGCCGCCACCTACCTCGCCGTCATCCCGATGCTGTCGACGGAGGACGCGATCGGACTCGTGGCGTCGATCCAGCCGATCGACATGCAGCACGTCGCCATCTTGAACTTCGCCCTCGGCGAGTACCCGGTGCCCGACACCTTCGCGAACACCCAGATGGCGGCCACGCCCTGAGCCCTGCCCGGCTCCCGCCCCTCGCGGTCTGGAGCCGGGCTGACCCCGTTGCGGCCGCGGCCTGGTCCCTTTCGGGGCCGCGGCCGCAGCGGGTGGTCGGGCCCACCGCCCGTCCCCTCGATGTCTCGACCTGAGGAGGTCCGATGCGCGTCCGCCTGCCCATCGCCGTCGCCCTGCTGGCTGCGTCGACCGCCTTGGTCGGCTGCGGTGGAAGCGGGGGCGGCTCCTCCGCCTCCGACGGCGGCGCGGCCACCACGGCCGCGCCGACCGGAGGTGGTGGATCCGGTGACGCGGTCACCATCGCCGACTTCGCGTTCGACCCGGACGCGCTGGAGGTCCGGGTGGGCGACACCGTCACGTTCGCCAACGAGGACGACGCCGCCCACACGGCCACGGCGGACGAGGGCGACCCGGTCGCGTTCGACACCGGCGACATCCCCGGGGGATCGTCGAAGGAGGTCACCTTCGACGAGGCAGGGGAGTACGCCTACTCCTGCAGCATCCACGAGTACATGAAGGGCACCATCCGCGTCCTGGAGTGACGGGTGGCGCCGGCGCTCAGCTCAGGAAGTCGCGCAGCTCGTCGACGTCGGCGAGCGCCTGGCGCTTCCCCATGGCGAAGGCGACCGAGACGCTGGCCGGGTCCATGAGCTTCATCGGGTCGACCTCCTCCGGTGTGCGGTGGAACACCTTCGTGCCGGTGGCCTGGAGCTCCTTCAGCTCGGCGTCGGGGTCGTCGTTCGACGGCGTGCCGTCGGCCGACCGGGAGATGTCGAGGCTCGGGAGCGCCAGCACGATGGCGTGATCGGCACCGGCGGCGAGGTCGGCGTGGATGCCGGACCAGGAGACGCCCCCGTCCATGCACTTGCGGTCCCGGATCGGCTGCGGCGTGAAGATGCCGGGCACGCAGCTGCTGGCGGCAACGGCTCGGGCCGGGCTGACCCCGGCGGCCTTGGTGACGACGCAGCGCTCACCCGTGAAGGTGTCCATGCAGGTGATGTGGAGGCTCTCGGACGGCCAGCGCCGCATGCCGAGCAGCAGGCCCAAGGTGCGGGCGGTGGTGTCGGCCGAGGGGGTGCGGGCGGCGAGCGCGGCGTGCCCGACGGTGCGGATGGTCTCGGGCTCCGAGTCCGGCATGAACCAGAACTGCTCGCGGGCACGGGCCTGGCTCGGGCTGGGGTCGCCGGCGGGCGCGAGCTTGTCGATGATGGCCGGCTGCTTCTCGAGGGTGCCGACCATCCGGTGCAGGCGGCCGAGCTTGCCGCCGGCGAGGCCGGCGGCCATGACCGAGCCGGCCGACGTGCCGATGAGCCGCGGTGCCGCGCTCAGGTCGATGCCGTGCTCGTGCATCTCGTTGAGGTACGCCACGTGCCAGGCGAGGAGGAACAGCCCGCCGCCGCCGAGCACGACGGCCCGGTCCAGGCCGGCCGCCGACCGGGCCTCGAAGTCGCGCGGCCACGCCAGCCCGTCGTCGGTCTCGGGCAGGGTCATCGTGCGGTCTCCGTTCAGGTGGTCGTCCGGTCGGGGCGCGCCGGGGCGGCCGGGTCGTCGCACCCTACGTCGGCCGTCTCGGCGTCGACCTGAGCGGAGGGTCGGGCCAGGGCGACGGTCAGTCCGCCGTCTTGGGCACCGTGCCAGGATGCAGGCCATGCGTGGGGAGCCCGTCGACGACGAGGTCGCGGCCGGCCGGCCGGGTTGGGGGTCGCTGCTGTTCGACCTGGTGGTCGGGGCGGTGCTCTTCGTCGCCGTCACCGTCGGCTTCTCGCCGTGGTACTCGGACCGGCTGTTCGACCGGGGCGTCTTCCGGGCGTACTACGACCAGGGCGTCTACCAGTTCCGGATCCTCGGCCCCGACGTCGTCCTCTGGATCGACCGGATGATCCCGAACGACCCGCTCGGCTCGCACCTCGTCGCCAACGGGCGCCATCCGCACGCCGCCGACCTGTTCACCGCCCTGTTCGTGCTGAACGCGGTGTCGTTCGTGGCGCTCGTCGTGCTGATCCACGTCGTCGTGCGCCGGGGCGGCCTGGTCGAACCGGGTCGCAGCCTGGTGGTCGTGCTGCTGCTCGTGGCCGTCGCGCTGTCGCTGTCGACGGTGACCCCGTACGACCTCCCGGCCCTCGCGCTGGCGCTGGCGGTGCTCGTCGCCGCCGGGTCCCGGCCGCCGTGGGACCTGCTCGCCGTCCCGCTCATCGTGCTCGGCGTCCTCACGCGGGAGAGCGCCCTCGTGGCCGTGGCCGCCCTCGCTGCCCACGCGGTGGTCGTGCCGCCGAGCCGCCGGCGGTTGGTCCTGATCGTGGTCACGGGCGTGGCCGGCGTGGCGGCGTACCTGGGCGTGCGGGTCGGTGCCTCGTCGCCGGCGTTCTGGGAGACCCTGACCATCGAGGGCAACCTCGCCCGGCTGATCCAGTGGGTCGGCCTCGCCGTGATGGCGGGGCTGTACCTGGTCTGGCGGCGGGGGAGCGCGCTCGCCGGGCTGGGCGGAGGCGGGTCCGGCCGTGCGGTCGGCTGGTTCTGGCTGTTCGCCTCGCCGTACGTCCTGACCGCGTTCCTCACCGGGTACTGGTTCGAGCTGCGGCTGCTGGTCCCGATGCTGGTGGGCGAGCTGTGGGTGCGGGCGGAGGTGGCCCGTCACCCACACGAGACCGAGAGCGTCCAGAGCTCGAGGCCGCCCTTGGGGTCGCTCACGAGCCGGTCCCGCTCGTCGACGGTCAGCACGCCGGCCGACTCGTCGTAGAGCCAGCTCGCCACCTCCTGGATGCGGGCGGTGGGCGGGCCGTCGGGCGCGGGTGCGAGGCGGCT
>DATMGQ010000101.1:0-17394 GCA_035555395.1 Acidimicrobiales bacterium | reverse complement strand
GGACCAGACGTTCCCGCGTCATCTCCCGCACCGCGTAGTGCGGACCCTCCTTGGTGTTGCCGCTGTCGCGCACGCCGCCGTAGGGCATCTGGTCGGTGCGGAACGTCGGCACCTCGTTGACGAGCACGCCGCCGAAGTCGAGCTCGTACGCCGCCCGCAGCGAGGCGTCGAGCTCGCCCGTGAAGATCGCCGCCTGCAGGCCGTAGCGCGTGTCGTTGGCCTGGGCGATGGCGTCGTCGAGGTCGTCGTACACGATGATGCTGACGACCGGACCGAAGACCTCCGACCGGCACACCTCCATGTCGGCGGTGACCCCGGCGAGCACCGTGGGCGCGAGCACGCCGTCGACGAGGTCGCCGCCGGCGAGGACCTTGGCACCGCCGGCGACCGCCTCGTCGATCCAGCCCTTGACCCGCTCGGTCTCGCCGGCGCTGATGAGCGACGACACGTCGGTGGCCTCGTCGAGCGGTGCACCGACCACCAGCGCCTCCACCTTGGGCACCAGCGCATCGGTGAAGCGGTCGACCACGTCGCGGTGCGCGTAGATGCGCTGCGTCGAGATGCAGGACTGCCCGGCGTGGCTGAAGCCGGCGACGGAGATCTTGGCGGCGGCCGTCTCCCAGTCGCCGGACGGCTCGATGATGACCGGGGCGTTGTTGCCGAGCTCCAGCCCCACCTTCTTCTCGGCCGCCTTGGCGGCGATGCCCCAGCCCACCTCGGGCGAACCGGTGAAGGTGACGACCGCGACGTCGTCGTGCTCGACGAGCGGATCGCCGACCGCGCCGCCCGGCCCGGTGACGATGTTGAGCCAGCCGGGCGGCAGGCCGCACTCGTCGAGGAGGATCTCCTGGAGGCGGATCGCGGAGAGCGGCGTCTGGCTGGCGGGCTTGAGGACGACCGGGCAGCCCGCGGCGATGGCTGGCGCCACCTTGTGCACCACCAGGTTCAGCGGGAAGTTGAACGGGGAGATGGCGGCGACGACGCCGCGGGGCACGCGCAGCGTGAAGCCGAGCTTCCCGTCCCCCGGCTGGGCGCCGTCGACCGGCACGAACTCGCCGACCAGGGTCCGAGCCTCGATCGCCGCGGCCTGGAACGTGATGACCGTGCGCTCCGCCTCCACCCGGGCGGTCTTGATCGGCTTGGCCGCCTCTTCGGCGATGATCTGCGCCAGCTCGTCGCGGTGGCGGACCATGGCATCGGCGGCCGCATCGAGGATCTCGGCCCGCTTCCACGGGGCGAGCGGCTCGGCGAGGCAGGCCTTGGCGACCGCCACCGCCTCCGCCACCTCGTCGGGTCCGCACTTCGGCACCCGGCCGACCTCGTGCCCGTCGAACGGCGACGACACGACCACGCTGTCGGCGGTGGTGACGCGGCGGGTGCCGATCCGGATGGCGCGCTGCTCGGTGTCGGACATGGCGAGCTCCCGTTTGGGGGGGGTGACGGTGTGCACGAACGGTCTTATCACCGTTCCCGTGCGACGACACCGCTACCCTGCCGCCGTGCCGTCGAGTCCGTGGCCCTTCCTCGATCACCCCGGTCCCCTGGCCTTCGCCCACCGTGGCGGGGCCGGCGACTGGCCGGAGAACACCATGCCGGCGTTCGAGGGCGCGGTCGACCTCGGCTACCGCTACGTCGAGACCGACGCCCACGTCACGGCCGACGGGATCTGCCTCGCGTTCCACGACGACCGGCTCGACCGCGTCACCGACCGCACCGGCGTGATCGCCGACCTCCCCTACTCCGAGGTGCGCGACGCCCGGGTCGACGGCCGCGAGCCGATCCCGCTGCTCGAGGACCTGATCGCCGCCTTCCCCGACGTCCGGGTGAACATCGACCCGAAGCACGACGCCGCGGTGGACCCGCTCATCTCCGTGATCGAGCGCACCGGCTCGATCGACCGGGTCTGCGTCGGCTCGTTCTCCGACCAGCGGATCAGCCGGCTCCGTTCGGCCCTGGGTCCCCGGCTCTGCACGTCGCTCGGCCCCAAGGCCATCGCCCGCCTGCGCGGCGGCTCGTTCGGGCTGCCTGCCGGCAAGGTCGTGGGCGGGTGCGCGCAGGTCCCGCACAAGTACAAGGGCGTCGCCGTCACGGACCGGCGCTTCGTGGAGCGGGCCCACGCGGCCGGCCTCCAGGTCCACGTCTGGACCATCGACGATCCCGAGGAGATGCACCTGCTGCTCGACCTCGGCGTCGACGGGATCATGACGGACCGCCCCGCCGTCCTGCGCGACGTCCTGCGCAGCCGCGGCGCCTGGTACTGACCGAACCGCCGGTTTCCTGTGGATGGACTGTGCACGACGCTGTGCACCCGAGCGGTGAACCTGGGGAGAACGGAAAAGGTTCGGGGACAACCCTGGGGACGGCCGAAAAGTCCTTGACCCCCCTTGCGAGCGAGGCGCATGGTGTCCCTCGCCAGGCCGCACGGAGCGGCTCGAACACCGGGCAGGAAGCCCACGGAGGACCGGACCAGCTTGCTGGGAAGGACCGCCGGGGGTGGGTTCGGTGGGAGGGTCGCCACCGGCAACCTGGCGGGTTCGGAAGCCGGCACCGGCGCCCTCGGGCGGCGGGATCGGAGTCCGGGTCCGGGTCGCCGTTCTGGCGCCGCGGCCTCCGGGCCGCGGCGGCGGGGAGCGGTCCACGCCGACAGCTCGGCGCCGAGGCCCTCGGGTCACGGAGCGAGAGGGTCGGCACCGCCGGTACCCGGCACCGAGCCCTCGGGCACGGGAGCAGGGGATCCGGCACCCGCCGGTCCGCCGGCGCCGCGGCCCTCGGGCCACGGCGGCCGAAGACCGGAGGCGCGAGGTGCAGGAGGTCCGCCCCCGGGCGGCGCCACCGGCAGCTCGCAGCGGTCGGCCCCGAGGAGCTGGCGAGGGAAACCCCGTCGGTTACTCGGGGCCACCACCGTTTTCGGGCCCGGACGGCCCGGCGGGGTCGCCGAGCACGCACCGGTGCTCGCGCTCAACTTCGGCGCGCCCGGGCCGACAGGGAGCCGTGATCCGGCCTGCCCCCTCCAGGCCCGCGAGGAGCCTCCGCATGTCAACGACCTCACGAACCCGGAACCGAGCCGTCGCCCTGGCGGCGGCCGTCGCCGTGCTGGCCACGTCGTGCAGCCTCCTGCCCGGGCACGACGACGGTGACGCCGGATCCAACGACGACGTCACCGTCGCCGCCGTCGAGAGCGGCCTCGAGAGCGCGGGCAAGCCCGCTCGCGGCGGCCAGCTGGTCTACGGGCTCGAGGCCGAGGTCGGCACCACCGGCTACTGCCTCCCCGAAGCGGAGCTCGCCATCTCCGGCATGCAGGTCGCCCGCTCGCTGTACGACACCCTCACCGTGCCCGACGAGGACGGCGACTACGTGCCGTACCTCGCCAAGGCGATCGACCACGACGACTCCTACAAGGAGTGGACGATCTCCCTGCGGCCCGGCATCACGTTCCACGACGGCTCGTCGCTCGACGCCAAGGTCGTGAAGAACAACCTCGACGCCTACCGCGGCGCCTACGACAACCGCAGCCCGCTGCTCTTCAGCTTCGTGCTCGCCAACATCTCGAAGGTCGAGGCGCTGAACGAGCTGACCGTCCGCGTCACGACGAAGACCCCCTGGGTGGCGTTCCCCGCCGTGCTCTACGCGTCGGGCCGGCTCGGGATCATGGCGCAGAAGCAGCTCGACATGAGCAAGGAGGACTGCGCCACCCACCCGATCGGGACCGGCCCGTTCTCGTTCGTGTCGTGGAAGCGAGACCAGGCCCTGAAGGTCCGGCGCTACCCCAAGTACTGGCAGGAGGCGCCCGACGGCAAGCCCTACCCGTACCTCAACGCCATCGAGTTCCGCCCGGTCCAGAACAGCGACTCGCGCATCGCCCAGCTCCAGCAGGGCGAGCTGAACATGATGCACACCTCGACCTCGTCGGACATGGCCGACACCCTCCCGTCGATGCGCGACGCCGGTGCGATCAACCTCCTGATCTCGTCGGAGAAGACCGAGGTCGCCTACGTGATGATGAACAGCTCGGTGGCGCCGCTCGACGACCGCGACACCCGCCTCGCCATCGCCCACGCCATCGACCGCGATGCCCTGAACGAGAAGTCCAACAAGGGCTTCCCGCAGGTGGCGAGCGGCCCGTTCGCGCCGACCGTCCTCGGCCACCTCGACGATCCGGGCTTCCCGGCCTACGACCTCGAGGCCGCGAAGAAGCATGTCGCCGCCATGAAGAAGGCGAAGAAGGACACCACGCTGGACCTGCTCACCTCGGCCGGTCCGGTGGCGGTGCGCCAGGCCCAGATCGAAAAGGAGATGCTCGAGGCCGCCGGCTTCGAGGTCACGCTCGAGATCGAGACCGAGGCCGACCTGATCAAGCGGGTGATCGGCGGCGACTACGAGCTCGCGGCCTTCCGCAACCAGCCGGGCGAGGACCCGGACATGGACTACATCTGGTGGTACGGCGAGGACAACCCGGTGAACTTCGGTCGCTTCAACGACCCGGTCATCAACGAGAACCTCGACACCGGCCGCACCAACCCCGACCGCGACACCCGGCGCGAGGCCTACGAGGCCATCAACCGGCAGTTCGCGAAGCAGGTCTGGAACGTGTGGCTGTGGCACTCCCCCTGGGCCGTCGCCGAGGCCTCGAACGTCCACGGCATCCTCGGCCCGGAGCTCCCTGGCGACCAGGGTCCCCCCTCGGCACGCCTGGTCACCGGCCACTCCCTGCTGGGGATCTGGATCGACCAGAACTGACCCGCGGGTCAAGTGTGAGCACCTGACCCGCGGGTCAAGTCTCACGCATGCGGCCACGGCACCTTGCGGCGCCCGCTATGGTCACGGTCACGTCGCTTGCCGGGAGTCACATTCCGATGCAGCGGCGGCTACCCGTACCGCACATCAGGGGAACCCATGCGTCAATCAAGCCGGCCTTCGGGCCGTCGAGTCAGTGCCGCCGTCGCCACCGTCCTGGCCCTCAGCCTCATGGCCTCGGCCTGTGGTGGCACCAAGGCGAGCGACAAGAAGTCGGAGGTGAAGCTCAGCGAGAAGGGGCTCACCGCCGAGGCCGGCGAGAGCGGCCTGGACGACGCCGGCGAGCCGCAGCGGGGCGGCACCATCGTCTACGGCGTCGAGGCCGACAGCTCCAGCGGCTACTGCCTGCCCGAGGGCCAGCTGGCCATCTCCGGCATGCTCGTCGTGCGAGCCATCTACGACACCCTCACGGTGCCGAACGCCGAAGGCGACTACGTCCCCTACCTCGCCCAGAGCGTCGAGCCCAACGATGACTTCACCGAGTGGACCATCACGGTGCGCGACGGCATCAAGTTCCACGACGGCACCGACCTCACCGGCGAGGTCGTCAAGAACAACATCGACGCCTACCGGGGCACCTACCCCACGCGGAAGCCGCTGCTGTTCACCTTCGTCCTGAGCAACATCGAGTCGACCTCGTCCGAGGGCCAGACCGTCACCGTCAAGACCAAGGTCCCGTGGGTCGCCTTCCCGGCGTTCCTCTACAGCTCGAGCCGCATGGGGATCATGGCCCAGGCCCAGCTCGACGACGAGAAGACCTGTGACCGCAAGCTCATCGGTACCGGCCCGTTCAAGTTCGAGAGCTGGAGCCCCAACGACAAGCTCGTCGGCACCAAGAACGAGGACTACTGGCAGACCGCTCCCGACGGGAAGCCCTACCCGTACGCCGACGGCATCGAGTTCCGGGTCCTGACCGACGGCACCGTCCGCATCAACTCCCTCAAGAGCAACGACGGCGCCAACATCATCCACACGACCAACGCCGAAGACATCGGCGGCGAGCTCTACGACCTCCGCGAGGCGGGCGACGTGAACATGCTCGTGTCCGAGGATTCGGCCGAGGTCTCGTTCGTGCAGCTCAACTCGAGCCAGCCCCCGTTCGACGACCTGCGCATGCGCCAGGCCCTCGCCTACGGCTCCAACCGGCCCGAGATCAACGACATCCAGAACGACGGCCTGCCCACCGTGGCCAACACCCCGTTCGGCCCCGGCTCGATCGCCTACGAAGAGGACCCGGGCTTCCCGAAGTACGACCTCGAGAAGGCCAAGAGCCTCGTCAAGGAGTACGTCGCCGACGGCGGCAAGGCCGAGTTCACGGTGACCACCACGTCGGACCCCGACACGGTGCGCCTCGCCGAGCTGGTCCAGCAGCGGGCCCAGAAGCTGGGCGTCAAGGTGTCGATCATCAAGCGGGACCAGGCGGCCCTCATCGATGACGCCATCGGCAAGAAGTACCAGGCGATGCTGTTCCGCAACTACCCGGGCGGCGATCCCGACATCAACTACGTGTGGTGGTACGGCGCCAAGACCAACCCGGTGAACTTCGGCGGCTACGACGACGAGGTCATCAACAAGCTGCTCGACGAGGGCCGCAGCGAGCCCGACCAGGCGAAGCGGGCCGAGATCTACAAGCAGATCGGTGCCGAGTTCGCCAAGCAGGTCTGGAGCATGTGGTCCTGGTACACCCCGTGGGCCGTCGTCGAGAAGAGCAACGTCCACAACATCCTCGGCCCGCCCCTCCCCGGTGAGGACCCCTCCAAGGCAGGCGAGCTGACCACCGACGACCCGGCGTTCCAGCCCAACGCCGGCCTGGCCACCGGGCACTCGCTCATCGGCCTCTGGATCGACCAGAACTGATCCACCGTCCACCCACTCTTCGGAACCGAGGCGGCTCGTCGCACCAGCGGCGAGCCGCCTGAGAGAGGACCTTTCGGATGCTGCTGATCGGCAAGCGGATCCTGCAACTCGTCGTGGTGTTCGTGTGCGTCACGTTCTTCACCGTGATGCTCATCTCCATGGTGCCGGGCAAGCCCGAGGTCGTCGTCATCCCGTTCGACAACCCCGAGCAGACCCAGCGGCAGGCCTTCCGCGAGGACAACCACCTGGACCGGCCCCTGGTCGTGCAGTGGGGCTACTGGGCCAAGGACTTCGTCCGCGGCGACATGGGCGACTACTACACGTCCACCGGCAAGAACCCGGTCAGCACCCGCATCGGGGCGGCCCTGCCGATCTCGCTGCTGTTGATCCTGTACGTGCAGCTCGTGTCGCTCGGGATCGCCATCCCGTTGGCGGTGTGGGCGGCGTACAAGTCCGGGAGCCGGGCCGACAAGCTGTTCAACGCCGGAGCGTTCGGGTGCATCTCGCTCCCGGGCTTCGCGGTGGCGCTGATCCTCACGTACATACTCGGCGTCCAGTTCAACCTGGTGCCCACGGACGGCTACACCTCGCCGTCCGATGGGCTCACCGAGCACTTCAAATCCATGGTGGTGCCCGTCCTGGCGCTGTCGCTCGGCCAGATCGCCGTGTACATGCGGCTCCTGCGCTCGGACCTCGTGGCCACGCTCCAGGAGGACTTCATCCTCATGGCGAAGGCCAAGGGCATCTCGAACCGCCGGGTGCTGTGGCGCCACGCGCTGCGTCCCTCGAGCCTCACGCTGCTCACGGTGGCCGGCCTCAGCGTCGGCACGCTGATCGGCGGTGCGCTCGTCGTGGAGTACCTGCTCCGCATCCCGGGCATGGGCTCGCTCATCGGTGAGGCCGTACTCAAGCGCCAGTACGTGGCGCTGCAGAGCTCGGTGGCGCTCATCGCCATCTTCTTCGTCTTGCTGAACTTCCTGATCGACTACCTGTACACGGTCCTCGATCCCCGGATCCGGGAGCGCCGGTCATGACCGACACCACCACGACCGACGAGAACATCGAGGTCACGGAAGCGAAGGTCGCCGGCAGCGTGCCGGCTGCGGTGCTCGACCCGGTCAAGAAGAAGAAGGGCATCGGGTTCATGGGGTGGCTGGCCGCCGGCTGGCTGATCCTCATCATCACGTCGGCCGCGCTGGCCGACTTCCTCCCGCTGAACGACCCGGCCGCCGAGGTCGCCGACAAGCGCCTGGCCCCGTTCCAGCCGGGCGGTCCCCTGCTGGGTGCCGACGCCAACGGCCGTGACCTGCTCGCCCGAGCCATCTACGGCGCTCGCGTGTCGCTCATCATCGCCTTCTGCGCGGTGATGATCGGCTTCGTGATCGGCGGCTTCCTCGGCCTGCTCGCCGGCTACTTCCGCAACTGGGCCGGCAACGCCCTCGTCAGCGTGTTCGACATCCTCCTCGCCATCCCCCAGCTGGTGCTGGCGCTCTCGCTGGTGTCGGTGCTGAAGGGCTCCCCCGAGCCGGTGGAAGCCGGGCAGGCCGAACCGTTCAAGTTGCCGGTGACGCTGATCTTGATCATCGCCCTGGGGGTGGTGTCCATCCCCTTGCTGGCCCGCATCACCCGAGCGTCCACGCTCACCTGGTCCCAACGCGAGTTCGTGATGGCGGCCCGGGCGCAGGGCGCCACCCACGGCCGGATCCTGTTCCGGGAGGTCCTCCCGAACGTGCTCCCCGCCATGGTGTCGATCGCCCTGCTCGGCATGGCCATCGCCATCGTCGCCGAGGGCGGCTTGGCCATCCTCGGTGCGAGCGTCGACCCACCCCAGGCCACGTGGGGCACGATGATCGCCACCGGCCAGTCCGAACTGCAGCAGGCGCCGTTCATCGTCTGGATCCCCGTGTTCGCCGTGTTCGCCACGGCGGCATCGCTCAACTACCTGGGTGATGTCATGCGCGACCGCTTCGACGTCCGGGAGAGCGCCCTGTGACCGACGTGACCGACACCGCGCCCGTCGCCGAGGCTCCGGCCGCCGGCCCCGACGCTCCCCTGCTGGAGGTCACCGACCTCCACACCTCGTTCTCGTCCGACCGGGGCACGGTCCGCGCCGTCCGCGGCGTGAGCCTCGAGCTCAAGCGAGGCCGCACGCTCGGCATCGTGGGCGAGTCCGGCTCCGGCAAGTCCGTGCTGTCCCGCTCCATCATGGGGCTCATGCCCGGCAACGCCGTCCGGTCGGGCAGCGTCGTCTACGACGGCAACGAGATCCTCAACGCGCCGGCCGCCACGATGCGCTCCTACTGGGGCGACCAGATGTCGATGGTGTTCCAGGACCCGATGACGGCCCTCAACCCGGTGCTCCGGATCGAGCGGCAGATCACCGAGTCGCTCCACGAGCACCTCGACCTGTCGAAGCAGCAGGCCAAGGACACCGCCCTCGCCCTGCTCACCTCGGTGGGCATCCCCGAGCCGGCCCGCCGCCTGCGGATGTACCCGCACGAGATGTCGGGCGGCATGCGCCAGCGCATCATGATCGCCATCGCCCTCGCGTGCGGACCCCGGCTGCTCTTCGCCGACGAGCCCACCACCGCCCTCGACGTGACGGTCCAGGCCCAGATCCTCGATCTGCTCCAGGAGCTGCAGCGCGACCGCCAGATGGCGATGATCCTGGTCACCCACGACCTGGGCGTGGTGGCCGGTCGTGCCCACGACATCGCGGTGATGTACGCCGGCCAGATCGTCGAGCAGGCGTCGGCCAAGGCGCTGTTCGCCAACGTGCGCCACCCGTACACGGAGGCGCTGCTCCAGTCGATCCCGAAGCTGGAGATGGCGAAGCACACCAAGCTCGACGCCATCGGCGGCCGCCCGCCGGACCTGGTGAACCTGCCCCAGGGCTGCCCGTTCGCCCCGCGGTGCCGGTACGCCCAGGACCGCTGCCACGTCGAGGACCCCGAGCTGCTGCCCGACCCCGACGATCCCACGCACCTGGTGGCCTGCCACTTCCCGGTCGGCACCGCCGCCGAGGTGCCCCAGCACGAAGCGGCCGTCGACGCCACCCTCGACCACCCCGAGGAGCTCGACGCCGTCCTCGACCCCGATCCCGAAGTCGACGACCTCCCGCCGGCCGATCAGGCGGCAGACCCCGAAGGAGCCAGCTGATGGCCGGCATCGGTGACGCCCACCTCCGTGCACCCGAGGACTCGCTGCTGCGCGTCGAGAACCTCGTCGTGGAGTTCAAGACGGGGCGCAAGCAGACCGTCCACGCCGTGACCGACGTGTCGCTCGACGTGCTCCCCGGCGAGACCCTCGGGCTCGTCGGCGAGTCCGGCTGCGGCAAGTCCACCACCGGCAAGGCGATCATGCAGCTGCCCACACCCACCTCGGGCACGGTGGTCTTCGACGGCACGGACCTCGTCGGCATGGAGGGCAAGACGCTGCGCGAACAGCGCACCCGCCTGCAGATGATCTTCCAGGACCCGATCTCCTCGCTGAACCCGCGCCGGAAGGTCGAGCGCATCATCTCCGAGGGCCTCGACATCTGGAAGCGGGGCGACCGCCAGGGTCGCGACGCCAAGGTCGACGAGATGCTGCTCACGGTCGGCCTCGACCCCGCGGTGGCCCGCGGGCGCCGCGCCCACCAGTTCTCGGGCGGCCAGTGCCAGCGCATCTCCATCGCCAGGGCCGTGGTCACCGAGCCGAAGCTCATCGTGTGCGACGAACCGGTGTCCGCCCTCGACGTGTCGGTGCAGGCCCAGATCCTGAACCTGCTCGAGGACATGAAGGAGCGCTACGGCCTCACGCTCGTGTTCATCGCCCACGACCTCGCCGTCGTGAAGAACATCAGCGACCGGGTCGCCGTGATGTACCTCGGCCGGCTCTGCGAGGTCGGCGACCCGGACGTCATGTACGAGAACCCGGCGCACCCCTACACCGCCGCGCTGCTCAGCGCCATCCCCGTCCCGGACCCGAACGTGCGGCCGGACCAGCGCCAGACGCTCGGTGGCGAGATCCCGTCGCCGCTGTCGCCGCCGTCGGGGTGCCGCTTCCGGACCCGCTGCCCGCGTGCCGACCAGCAGTGCATCGACGAGGTGCCGGTCATGGCCCAGGTCGAAGGCGACCACTACGTCGCCTGCCACCACCCGCTCGCTCCCGGCGAGTCGATCACGCAGGTGGCCCTCGCCGGGGCCGGGGCTTCGGCCTGACCGGTCCCCCGCCGCCGCCCGCCCGTCGGCCGAGGGCGCCACGCCTCGACCCCGACACGCGCCGGGCGCTCATCGCCGACGCCGCCGAGCGGCTGCTGGCCGAACACGACCCGCTGCTCGTCACCTTCGACGAGGTCGCCGACGCGGCCGGGGTGTCACGTGCGCTGGTGCACACGTACCTCGGCGACCGGCGGGGCCTCATCGACGCGGTCCAGGTGCAGATCGTCGGCCGGCTCGACACCTGGGTCGGCCACGGCCTCCGCCGGGCGACCACGACCCCGGCCCGGCTCCGGGCCATCGTGCAGGGCGTCCTCGCGTTCGTGGAGGCCGAGCAGGACGCGTGGGGCGTGCTCGGCGCCAGCGGCGGCTTCGACCACCCCGCGCTGCACGGCGTGCGGGCCCGGTGGGTGGCGGCCCTCCGGGCCGACGAGGACCTCGACGAAGTCCGGGCGCAGGTCGCGGTGAGCGCCCTGCTCGGCTCGGCCGGGCCGTGGGTCAACCGGGGCGTCGACCCGGCCGCGGTCGAGGCCGCGCTCGCCCCGCTCCTGCGGGACGACACCGACGGCTGATCAGATCCCGAACTCGGCGGCCCGCACCCGGGCGACGGCCTCCTCCGGGCCGTCGTAGGCGACCTGGGCCACGGTGCGGCGGCCGTACAGCTCGAGGACCAGCTCCCCGACGGGACCGGTGATCACGACGTCCTCGCCCCGCCCGGCCCGGTGCTCCTCGCCGTCGTCGCGTCGCAGCACCAGCCGGACGCCCGAGACGCCCGCCTTGCGGACCATGAGCGGCGCCATGCGGCCGAGCATCGACCAGAGCGCGTCGTCGAGGTCGGGCCGGTCGGTGCGGGGCCCCTCGCCCGCGGGCCGGCGCACGTCCTCGTGGTGCACGAAGAACTCGACGAGGTTGGCGAAGTACCGCACCGGTGCGATCTTCATCGGGCCGAACGGCGGCCCGGACCGGACCAGATCCACGAGGCCCTGGTAGCCGTGGCGGCGGACCTGGTGGCCCATGCGCTTCTCGGTCTCGCTGGCGAACCACGGGATCAGGATCCCGGGGGACCCGAGGAGGTCCCGCTCGCGGACCACCAGGTGGGCGGCGAGGTCCTGGGTGGTCCAGTCGCCGCACAGGGTCGGCGCGTCGGGCCCGAGGCGCTCGAAGAGGTCGCAGAGCTCGGCACGCTCTCGCAGGTCCAGGTCGCTGGTCATCCGCTGACGGTACCGCCATGTCGGATCGGGCCGGTCGACGTGGCAGGATGCCGACCATGCAGGCAACCCTCCACACCAACCGCGGCGACGTCACGATCGAACTCTTCGACGACACCGCGCCCAAGACCGTCGCCAACTTCGTCGGCCTCGCCAAGGGCGAGCCCACGCCCAGCGACCAGGCGGCCGGCAAGGACCGCTCCACCCCGTTCTACGACGGCCTGATCTTCCACCGCGTCATCGACGGCTTCATGATCCAGGGCGGCTGCCCCGACGGCTCCGGCCGCGGTGGCCCCGGCTACAAGTTCGACGACGAGTTCGGCGGCCCCCACGACTTCAACACGCCGTACAAGCTGGCCATGGCCAACGCCGGCCCCGGCACCAACGGCTCGCAGTTCTTCATCACCGTGGCCCCGACGCCGCACCTGCTGAACCGCCACACGATCTTCGGCGAGGTCACCGACGCGCCGAGCCGTGCCGTCGTCGACGCCATCGCCTCGACCCCGGTCGGCCGCGGCGACCGTCCCCACGACGACGTGGTGATCAACAGCGTCACCATCTCCGACTGACCACCCCCGGTGGAGCTCGATCTGGCGGCCATCCACGAGCGGCTCGCAGCCGAGCTCGGTGACCGCCCCTGCCTGATCTGGCGCGGCCAGACCTGGTCCTGGACCGACGTGACCGACCGGTCGCGGCGGCTGGCCAACGTGTTCCTCGACCACGGCGTCACCCGGCGCACGTCCCTCGCGGACTGCGCCGGGTGGGAGTCGCCCCACGACCACGTCGGGCTGTACCTGCACAACGGCAACGCCTACCTGGAGGCGCAGCTCGGCGCAGCCAAGGCCGGGGCAGCGGCGTTCAACGTGAACTACCGGTACGTGGCCGACGAGCTGGCGTACCTGTTCCTCGACTCGAACGCGGCGGCGATCGTCTACCAGGGCTGCTTCGCCGAGACGCTGGCCGAGGTCCTCCCCCGGCTGGCGAGGACGCCGCTGCTCCTGCGCGTCGACGACGGATCCGGCGACGAGCTCCTGCCCGGTGCCCTCGACTACGAGGCCGCCCTCGCCGCGGCGTCGCCCGAGCCGCCGGCGGTGGCCACCTCGGGCGACGACCTCTACGTGCTCTACACCGGCGGCACCACGGGCAACCCGAAGGGCGTGCTGTGGCGCCAGGCCGACTTCCTCGTGGCCGCGCTCGGCGTCCGCCGGAAGGACGGCACCGAGTACGAGTCCCTCGACGAGCTGGTCGGGCCCGCCGTGCGCCGCAACCTCGCCACCCTCCCGGCGCCGCCGCTCATGCACGGTGCTGCGATGTGGAACGCGCTCAGCACCTGGATCAACGGCGGCACGATCGTCGTGCAGGACCGGGTCGACCGGATGGACCCGGCCGACATCCTCGACTGCTGCGAGCGCCACCAGGTCAGCTCGCTGCTCATCGTCGGCGATGCCTTCGCCCGGCCGCTGATCGACGAGCAGCGCCGCCAGCCCCGGGACCTCTCGACGCTGCGGTTCCTCCTCACCGGTGGGGCGATCCTCTCCCCCGCCCTGCGCACCGAGCTCCTCGAGCTCGTGCCCCAGATCCGCATCGTCGACGTGCTGGGCTCGTCCGAGTCCGGGCGCCAGGCCGTCGCCAACACCGTCGCCGGCGATGAGATCGGCCCCACCCGCTTCGCCCCCTCGGCCACCGCTGCGGTCCTCGACGACGGCCTGACCCGCCGCCTCGAGCCCGGCGACGGGGAGATCGGGTGGCTGGCCCAGGGCGGGCGCATCCCGCGCGGCTACCTGGGCGACGAGGCCAAGACGGCAGCCACCTTCCCGGTCGTCGACGGCGAGCGGTGGTCGGTGCCCGGCGACCGGGCCGCGCTCCGCGCCGACGGCACCGTCGAGCTGCACGGCCGCGAGTCGGTCACGATCAACACGGGCGGCGAGAAGGTCTTCGCCGAGGAGGTCGAGCAGATCCTCAAGCACCACCCGGGCGTGTACGACGTGCTGGTGGTCGGGCGCCCCTCGCCCCAGTGGGGCCAGGAGGTCGTGGCCGTCGTAGCTCCGACCCCGGGGGTCGACGTCGACCTCGAGTCGCTCAAGGCCATCGGCGCCGAGCACCTGGCCCGCTACAAGCTGCCGAAGGACCTGGTCCTCGTGGACCGGATCTCGCGGTCGCCGTCCGGCAAGCCGGACTACGCATGGGCCCGGGAGCAGGCCGTGGCCGCCCAGGGGCGCGCCTAGGCCGTTCGTCCCGATCCCGCCGCGAGGGTGGCGGCCCTCGCTCGGCGACCGCTACGGTCACCAGGCGGCGGAACACGTGTTCGCCAGATCACACCATGCTGCAGCGAACCGTCGAGCTCCCCTTCCCGATCGACCTCCACCGGACCTTCCACGGGATCCGGCGGGGTCAGCACGATCCCACGTGCCGGTTCGACGACTCCGGCGTGTGGCGGGCGTCGCGCAGCCCGGCCGGACCGGTCACCCTCCGCCTGGTGTCCCACGGCGACCAGGTGGAGGCCACGGCCTGGGGCGACGGCGCCGATGCCGCCCTCGACGCCGTGCCCAGCCTCATCGGCTGCCACGACGACAGCGACGACTTCGACCCCCAGCACCCGCTCGTGGCCCGGCTCTGGCGGGACTTCTCCGCCGTCCGCATCCCCCGCTCGGGTGCCGTCACCGAGACGCTCGTCAACGTGGTGCTCGAGCAGCGGGTCACCACGTTCGAGGCCCGACGGGCGCAGTCGCAGCTCGTCACCCGGTGGAGCGAACCGGCGCCCGGCCTGGGCGACCTGCTCCTGCCCATCGACCCCGAGGTCCTCGCCGGCATCGCCTACTACGACCTCCACGTCATCGGCGTCGAACGCAGCCGGGCCGACACCGTGCGCCGCGTCGCCGCGTCGGCGCGCCGCCTGGAGGCGCTGGCGGTGCTCCCCCCGGCCGAAGCCCACGAGCGGCTCACCAGCATCGTCGGCGTCGGGCCCTGGAGCGCGGCCGAGGTCGCCCTCACCGCCCTCGGCGACGCCGACGCGGTCCCGGTCGGCGACGTGCACCTCCCGTCGATCGTCACGTTCGCCCTCACCGGCGAGGCCGTCGACAGCGACGACGCCATGCTCGAGGTGCTCGAGCCCTTCGCCGGCCACCGCGGCCGGGTGATCCGCCTCATCGGCGCCGCCGGCATCACCGCCCCCCGCCACGGACCCCGCTACGCCCCCCGGGACATCCGCGACCAGTAGCGCTCGGACCGCCGAGCCTGTGGACAACTTCTCGAATCCACAGGGTTGCTCCCCTTCCTCGCCACAGGGCACCCGTCGTACCGTGACCTCCAGCGCCCGCCGAAGGAGGTCACCATGTCCCGCTACTCCGTCACCCTCAAGGACCGCAGCACCGAGGAGATCGACGACGTCGACGCCTACCAGCAGGAGGGCCAGATGACGACGTTCTTCCGCACCGGCTCGGACCGCCAGGTGGTCGACACCTGGAGCACCCGCATGGCCAGCTTCCGGACCTCGGAGATCATCGCCATCCGCCGCCTCGACCCCGCCGCCACCGCCGCCGTGGCGCCCGTCGCGGACCTCCGCTCCGCGTAGCCTGGCTCCCATGTCGCTCACCGAGCCGGTCCCCGAGACGCAGACCTACACCTGCCCCCGCTGCGCGGGCGAGGTCACCGAGGCCTACTACGGCCCCTGCACCGACTGCCGGGCCCAGCTCCGAGCCGACCAAGCCGGCGAAGCCCGCGACGTCGCCGTCGACTACGTCCCCAAGATGAACGTCACCCCCAACGCCATCGCCAGCAAGGAATAGCCCCTTCCGCTGAGCCGAGGCGCTCAGCCTCGGTCCGCGCTGCTCCCTTGCTTCACGGGGACCGGGACCGGGTCGCTGCTCTCGGGCCCCAAGGGCGCGCCGACGGCCGGAGGCCGTTGGTCACGGACGTTCTGCTGGCTCACGCCGGTGGTGGCAGCGGCTTCCTCGGTTCTTGTCGACGTTCTGCACCTCATGGGTGTCGATCGTCGACAAGAACGGATCCGCATCGGTTCTTGTCGACGTTCTGCACCTCATGGGTGTCGATCGTCGACAAGAACCGACCGACCCGGACAAGAAGCGAGCGAGCCGGCCACCTCGGAGCGCCGGCGGAGGATGCAACCCCGGCTCGCCTGGGCGCGTGGTGCAGCACCGGGAGCAAGACGACGGTCCCGGTCCCCGAGCGAGCTGGGAGCGACGCTGACCGAGGCGACCGCAGCGCGACCCGGGCCGACGGACCCGCCGCGGGGTCAGGGCTTGGGTGGGTCGAAGAGGACGACGGCCGACGGCTCCCAGGCCTCGGTGGTGTCGGTGAGGATCTCGGGCGAGCG
Organism: Acidimicrobiales bacterium; assembly: GCA_035555395.1. Classification (GTDB taxonomy): domain Bacteria; phylum Actinomycetota; class Acidimicrobiia; order Acidimicrobiales; family Iamiaceae; genus Aquihabitans. The sequence goes on along the minus strand of DATMGQ010000101.1, from coordinate 1,003 downwards.
CTGGGCGCCGATGGCGTTGAACAGCGCCGGGCAGGTCTCCTCGTGGGTGATGTAGTCGGTGCTGTACACGAGGAAGATCTGGCGGTCGCCAGCCCGCTCGAGGAGCTCGGCCGCGAAGTCGTCGACCGACGCGGCGTCGAGGCGCTCCTTGTAGTCGGTCCAGTCGATGAGCTGGGGCGCTTCGAAGCGGGGGTAGGTGACCTGGTCGAACCGGTCACCGAGGACGCGTGAGGTCGACGGCCCGAGCTGGTCCGGGCAGTAGACCACGAGCGCGTCCTCGTCGGCCCGGGCCTCGATGGCCTCGGCAGAGCGACGGGCGTCGGAGCGGTCGACGGTGACGTTGCGGTACCCGCCGATGGCCCCGAGGCCGAACAGCACGAGCAGCCCGACGAGGAGCGGCACCCGCGACAGCTGGGCGAGGCCCAGGGCGGCGAGCAGGATCAGGAACGGGACGAAGACGGCGGCGTAGCGGCTGGCGTAGGTGGCGCCGGTGGCGTAGCCGACGACGCAGGCCAGGGCGAGCGTGCCGACGACGGCGATGGCGAAGGGCCGGGCCTTGGGCCGGGTGGCGAGGTCGATCTCGACCTTGGTGCCGCCCCGCCCGATGCCGGTGAGCCCGGTGAGGGCGAGGAGGGCCACGAACCAGCCGAGGGTGAGCGCCTCGGCCTGGCCGCCGCCACCGAGGTCGGCCACGGTGAACGTGAGCATCTCGGTGGGTCGGACCGGACGGGCCCAGGGCGTGCCGGTGTGGGCGCCCTGGTAGAGCAGCACGCTGATCCACGGGAGGAACAGGAACCCGCCCACGACCATGGCGAAGATGACGTTGCGGACGCGGCGCACGTCCTCGGGGCGACCGGCCCGGTGCGAGCGCACGGCCCGCACGATGAGCGCGACGCCCACGACCGCCAGCAGCCACATCGCCCAGTAGTGGGTCCAGAGCAGCAGGGCGACGACGGCGGAGATCCCGGCGAGGCGGGCCAGGTTCGGCCGGCGCAGGGCGTCG
>DATMGQ010000100.1:0-13608 GCA_035555395.1 Acidimicrobiales bacterium | reverse complement strand
GAACGAGACCGTCGACGGCGAGTTCCAGCGGTTCACGGTGGAGGACGGCGCCTACATCCGCGAGCACTTCTTCGGGCCCGACCCCCGCCTCCGCAAGATGGTCGAGCACCTCTCCGACGAAGAGCTGCGCTGGCTCCCCCGCGGCGGCCACGACTACCGGAAGCTCTACGCCGCCTACAAGGCCGCCACCGAGCTGCGAGGCGCACCCACTGTCATCCTCGCCAAGACGATCAAGGGCTGGACGCTCGGCTCCGACGTCGAGGGCCGCAACGCCACGCACCAGATCAAGAAGCTCTCGAACAAGCAGCTCCGCGACCTGCGGATCCGGCTGCACCTCGAGGAGGAGATCCCCGAGGAGGCGCTCGTCGACGGCGCCGAGCCGCCGTACTACCGGCCCGTCGACGGGTCACCCGCCCACGACTACCTGATGGCCCGGCGCCAGGCGCTCGGCGGCTCCATCCCCAAGCGGGTGGTGCGCACCAAGCGCCCGCTCACGCTCCCGGACGACTCCGTCTACGACGAGTTCCGAGGTGGGTCGGGCAAGAAGGCGGCCTCGACCACGACGGCCTTCACCCGCATGCTGCGGGCGTTCTCCCGCGACCCCGGGTTCGGCCGCCGGGTGGTCCCGATCATCCCGGACGAGGCCCGGACCTTCGGCATGGACTCCTTGTTCAAGGAGTTCGGGATCTATGCGTCCGAGGGCCAGAAGTACGAGCCCGTCGACAGCAAGCTGCTGCTCAGCTACCACGAGTCGATCGACGGCCAGCTGCTCGAGGAGGGCATCACCGAGGCCGGCTCGATGGCCTCGTGGACCGCGGCGGCCACCTCCTACGCCACCCACGGCGTGCCGATGGTGCCGTTCTTCATCTTCTATTCGATGTTCGGGTTCCAGCGGGTGGGCGACCTGATCTGGGCCGCCGCCGACGCCCGAGCACGCGGCTTCCTCCTCGGCGCCACCGCGGGACGCACCACGCTCCTCGGCGAGGGGCTCCAGCACCAGGACGGCCACTCGCACGTCCTGGCCTCCACCGTGCCGGTGTGCGAGGCCTACGACCCGGCGTTCGCCTACGAGACCGCCGAGATCATCCGCCACGGCATCGAGCGCATGTACGGGCCCGAACCGGAGGACGTCTTCTACTACCTGACCCTCCACAACGAGAACTACGTCATGCCCGCGCTCCCCGACGACCCGGACGTCGTCGAGGGGATCGTCGAAGGGCTGTACCGATGGCATGCAGGCCCCAAGGACAAGGGCGACGGGCACGTCCGGGCCACGCTCCTGTTCTCGGGTCCGGCGCAGGGCGCGGTGCGGGAGGCGGCCGCCGACCTGGCCGAGCGCTGGGGCGTCGCCGCCGAGCTGTGGAGCGCCACCTCCTACAAGCGGCTCCGGGAGGAGGCGCTCGCCGTGGAGCGGTGGAACCGCCTCCACCCGCAGCAGAAGCCCCGCACGCCGCGCGTCACCACGCTGCTGGACTCGTCGACCGGGCCCATCGTCGCCACCACGGACTTCATGCGGGCGGTGCCCGACCAGATCGCCCGCTGGATCCCCGCCGACCGCACCTACACCTCGCTCGGCACCGACGGGTTCGGCCGCTCGGACACCCGCGAGGCCCTGCGCCGGTTCTTCGAGGTCGACGCCGGCCACATCGTCGTCGCCACCCTCCACGCCCTCGCCGAGGAGGGCCAGGTCAAGCGGGGCCGCGTCGCCGAGGCGATCGCCGCCTACGGCCTCGACGCCGACGCCGCCATCCCCTGGACCCCCTGACCCCGCCCGCCCGAGTGCGGACCGCCCCAAACCGACCGACCCCAAACCGAACTTCGTATGCGGGAGGGCCCGAACGGGCGCGCTGACATACGAAGTTCGCCCCGGGGTGGGGGGAGGGGTTACTCGGGGGTGGCGGTGACGGTGAGGCAGGCGTCGACCATGGCGCGGCCGAAGCTGGGCTTGGCGCACCAGGTGTGGCCCTCGTCGTGGAGGTGGACCTCGGCGGTGGGGATCGCCAGCAGCAGGCGGAGCTGCTCCTGGGCCGGGACGGCGTGGTCCTTGGTGGTGACGACGAGGGTGGTGGGGACGTCGACCGGGTTGAGCCACTTCCGGCTGTCGAAGTTGCACGACGCGGCCAGCGCCTCGGTGACCATGCGGGCATCGTGGCGGCGGAACTCGGCACGGGCCCAGCGGCTCAAGCTGTCGGGGCGGGCCTTCACCACGGGCGGGATCTGCCGTTGCCAGAGCGACACGGGGATGCGGGTGGCGAGTTGGCCGATGCGGGTGGAGCCAGCCACCGCGGACACGCCGGTGACGAACACGAGGCGCTCGCGCACCCCGGGCACGAAGCGGTTGGACGTGGCGCACAAGACGAGGCCGGCGACCTTCTCGGGGTGGCGGTGCCACAGCAGCTGGGCGATGGGCCCGCCCATCGAGTAGCCGACGGCGATGGCCTCGTCGATGCCGAGCACGTCCAGCAGCGCAGCGGCGTCGTCGGCGCAATCGGCCAGGCGGAACCGGCTCCAGGCCCGGATGCCGCGGCCGTGGCCGCGGTGGTCGATGGCGATCACCCGGAAGTGCTCGGACAGCGGCTCGAACGCCTGGAACCAGTTGAGCCCGCCGCTGGCGAGCAGTCCGTGGAGCAGCAGGACGGTGGGTGCACCGGGGGGTCCGGGGACCTCGCGGATGAAGGTCGTGCCCCGGCCGGGGAGCTCGACGCGCCGTCCGAGCGGGATGGGTGGACCACCCGGCGCCTCGGCGATCTCGGGGCCGATCTGCGCGTCGTCGCTTGCCGTCACGGTCACAACCGCCACAATATGACGACCCGTCAGATCTTGGAGGCGATGGCGTGCCCGATCATCCGACCCGCGAAGGCATCGACTTCATCAGCGGCGACTTCTGGGGCCGCAACCCCCACGACGACTTCACCTGGCTCCGGGCCAACGCGCCCGTCTACTGGGACGGCCACGCGTGGGGCGTCACCCGCTACGCCGACCTCAAGGCCATCTCGAAGGACCCGGCCACGTTCTCCAACGCGCAGGGCATCCGGGCCGACGCCGATCCGCTCCAGATGATGATCGACATGGACGACCCCGAGCACTTCCGCCGGCGCAAGCTCGTCAACAAGGGCTACACCCCGCGCCGCGTGCGGGAGCGGGAGGACGAGGTGCGCGCCGCGTGCACCGACATCATCGACGCGGTGTGCGAGCGCGGCGAGTGCGACTTCGTCACCGACATCGCCGCCTGGCTGCCGCTCATCATGATCGGCAACGACCTCGGCGTCCGCCCCGAGGACCGGGCCCAGCTCCTGGAGTGGAGCGACGCCATGCTCTCCGCCCTCACCGGCAACCCCGACGCCCTCGAGCCGGCCACGCTCGCGTTCATCGGGTACACGGAGTACGCCAACGCCGTGATCGCCGACCGCACGGCGAACCCGAAGGACGACCTCATGAGCGTGCTGTGCCACGCCGAGGTCGACGGCGACCGCCTCGACCACCAGGCGATCATCGACGAGTCGCTGCTCATCCTGATCGGCGGCGACGAGACCACCCGCCACGTCATCTCCGGCGGCGCCTACCAACTGCTCGCCAACCGGGATCAGTGGGACCGGCTCCAGGCCGACCGGGAGCTGCTGCCCACCGCGCTCGAGGAGATGCTGCGCTGGGTGAGCCCGATCAAGAACATGAACCGGACGGCGACCACCGACGTGGTGGTCAACGGGCAGCAGATCCGCGAGGGCGACAACGTCCTGCTCCTCTACCCGTCGGCCAACCGCGACGAGGACGTGTTCGAGGATCCGTTCCGCTTCGACGTGGGCCGCACGCCGAACGACCACGTGGCGTTCGGCTTCGGCGCCCACTTCTGCCTCGGGAACAGCCTCGCCCGGCTCGAGCTGAAGGTGATGTTCGAGGAGCTGCTCGACCGGCTGCCCGACCTGGAGCTGGTGGGCGGCGAGGAACCGGCCTACCGCGCCGCGAACTTCGTGAGCGGCTACGAGCACATGCCCGTGCGCTTCACCCCCACGAAGCCGGTCGGCCGCACCGCCTGACCCCGCACCTCGCCCCAATTGGGGCGGGTCCCCGCCGTTCTCGTCGTCGATCTGCACCTCATGGGTGTCGTTCGACGACAAGGACGGTCAGGAGCCGGCCCGCGTCGGCCGTCAGATGGTGACGGTGGTGCCCTGGGTGCCGTCGTCGGCGATGGTGCCGATCGACGACCCGGCGAGGAGGGCCCAGCCGTCCGCGGTGGGGATCGCCCGCGAAGCCGGCTCGGGGAGCTCCACCGTGAGGCGGTCGACCTCGTCCAGCCGGTCGCCGACGACCCGGAGCTCGACCACCTGGCTCTGTACCCCTGACGGCTCCGGGGCGCAGCCGGCGTCGTCCGTGGCCGGGCCGACGTCACCGGGGATGGCGCAGTCGGTGGTCATCGCCGCGTAGCTGGTGACCGGGACGGCGAAGCGGCCCTCGCCCAGGCTCACGAAGGCGTGGTGGTCGTAGGTGACCGGCGAGTCGTCGCCCAGGACCAGCTCCTCGAGGACCTTCGGCGCCGCCGGGTTCGACACGTCGAACAGCTTCACCTCCTGGCGCCCGCTCTCCCCCGGACCGAAGCCCACGACCCGGCCCTCACCGACCGGGTGGAGGTAGGCGCTGAAGCCGGGGAGCTCGACCTCGCCGGCCACCTTCGGGGACTGCGGGTCAGCGAGGTCCAGCACGTAGAAGGGGTCGGTCTGGAGGAACGTGACCGCGTAGGCGGTGTCGCCGTCGAACCGGATGCCGTGCAGGGTCTCGCCCGGGTGGCCGAACCAGGGGGTGGAACCGACGACATCGAGGTTGCCGACGGTGTCGAGGACCACGACCTTGTTGAACGGGTCGCCGGGGCCCGGCCCCGGGATCGTGGCGCCGGCCGCGGGCTCGGTCGTGGTGGTGGTCGACGTCGACGTGCTCGTGGTGGTGCTGGTCGAGGTGCTCGTGGTGGACGTGCTCGTCGACGTCGTGGCCGGCACCTCGGTGGTGCTCGTGGTCGACGTCGTCGGGTCCGCGGGGACCGTGGTCTGCGGAACGGCGCCGTCGACGTCGGGGGCCGCCGGTTCGACCGGCACGACCTCCTCGACGGTGCGCGAGGTCCCGTCGCCCCCGCCCATCGTGCCCGCCGAGCCGTCGGTCCGGGCCGGTGCGCCCGAGTCGCCCTCCTCGACGAAGGTCCCCGGCATGTCGTCGACCGGCATGGGGCGCCCGACCACGCCGCCGCCGTCGGCGGTGATCGCGACCCGCAGGTGGCCGTCGTGCTCGGACATCGAGAAGTCGTTCAGGAGCGAGCCCGGGACCGAGCCCGACCCGGTGTGCTCGAGGGTGCCGATGTCGAAGCGGTGGATGGCGGTCGAGGCTGCGCCGTCCTGGTTCCACTGCGGCGTGGCCAGGTAGGCGGCGGTGTCGGTGACGTGGACCAGCTGACCCGACCCCACGACCTCGGTGGCCTGCTCCGGCTCGAGCTCACCGGTGACCGGGAGCGTGACGATGAGCGACGCCGCCGGCCGCGAGGGGCCGTCGGGGTGCAGCACCCGGTCGCACGGGACGGCCTCGCCGCCGAACGGGAGCTCCTGCGGACCGCCGCCGAGGCCGAACCCGTCGGAGGCCACGAGGTGCAGCCGGCCACCGATGCGGCGGGCATCCACGAGCTGGCCCGGCGTGCTCCACGTGCCGGCGGCATCGAGCGAGTCGGCACCGACGTCGATGCGGGTGACGACGACCCGGTTCCCGTCGGCCGAGTCGACGACCCAGGCCCGGCCGCGCTCGCGGTCGAAGGTGACCTGCGCGCCGTAGGCGACCGGCCGGGTGGCCAGCACCGTGGGCCCGGCGAGGTCGACGATGGCCAGCTTCGACCCGGCGACCACCAGGACCCGGTCGTCCCCGAGCCGGTCGACGAGGTCGAGCTCGTCGACGCCGTCGACCACCACGTTGGTGGCGTCGAGCGCCTTCTCGTCGGCCGCGAACCCGGCGGACTGGGTCCGCTCGGTGGCCATCGTGGAGGCCGGGGCCCCGACGGATCCGGCTCCACCCGAGTCCGACTCCGCTGCCCCGTCGGCCGACGCCGTGGGCGCGGCGTCGTACACGACCAACCCGTCCCGCCACCGGTCGCTGACCTCGTCGCCCCAGGTCGACAGCTCCCGGCAGGACGTGAACGGCTCGAGGCCGACGGCCTCGGCTCGTTCGGGCGTCGCCACCACCGCAGCCGCGGCCACGACGGCGAACAGCGCCAGGGCGCCGAGCAGGAGGGCGGCGCCCTTGCGGGGCCGGTTGCCGGGGTTCAGTCCGTTGTCCATGCCGGTTGCGACGACCCCGGCCGCCGCCCGGTTCCCGGCCGGACCAGATCCGTGCCGATCAGCCGGCGGCGCCGACCGCGGCCTCGGCGGTGGTCTTGGCCCAGCGGTAGTCGGCCTTGCCAGCGGGCGAGCGCTCCACCTGCGAGACGATCACGACGTGCTTCGGCAGCTTGTACCCGGCGAGCGAGCCGCGCAGGTGGTCCCGCACGTCGTCGAGCGTCGGCGGCGCATCGGGGTCGGCCGGAGCGACGACCGCCACGACCGCGCTGCCCCAGCGCTCGTCGTCGACGCCCACCACGAGCACGTCGAGGACGGCCTTGTGGTCGACCAGCGCCGACTCGACCTCCTCGGGGAAGACCTTCTCGCCACCCGTGTTGATGCACTGCGAGCCGCGCCCGAGGAGCTGGATGGTGCCGTCCTCCTCGACCGTGGCCAGATCGCCGGTGAAGCAGTAGCGCTGCCCGTCGACCTCGATGAACGTCGCCGCGGTCTTCTCCGGGTCGTTGAGGTACCCGAGCGGCAGGCGACCGGCGTTGGCCACCTTGCCGATGACCCCGGAGCCGGCCTGCACCGGCTGGAGGTCGTCGTCGAACACACCGGTGGTCGGGCCGGGGGCGAAGCGGGCCAGGCCCGACGGGTTCTCGCCCGCCGTCAGCCGCTGCGACCCCTGCACCCCGCTCTCCGACGAGCCGAAGCCGTCGATGATCGCCCGTCCCTCGAACAGCTCGCCGAGGCGGGCCTTGAGCGACGACGACATCGGCGCGCCGCCGTTGGAGATGGCGAAGAGGCCAGCCGCCTGCCAACGGCCGGGGTTCGCCTCCCAGGCGGTGACGAGCGGGCGGGCGACCGCATCGCCCACGACCGTGAGCGAGTTGACCTGGTGCTCGTCGACCGCGTCCCACACCGCCTCGGGATCGAGCGCACCGGGCATCAGCACCGTCTTGCCACCGGCGAGCAGCCAGGAGAACGTCGTCCACTGCGCCGCCGCGTGCATCAAGGGCGCGAGCGGCAGGTAGGTGAACGCCTCGACCATGCGATCCGGCAGCTGGTCGGGCGACTCGATCGGGCCCACCAGGCGCATGGGGTCGCCACCGCCGATGCACGCGAAGAACGCATCCTCCTGCCGCCACACCACGCCCTTGGGCCGGCCGGTGGTCCCGCCGGTGTACATCAGGTACGTGTCGTCCCCGGACCGGCCGTGGGTCTCGACGGCCTCGGCGGAGGCGGCGGCGAGCGCGGCCTCGTAGTCGACGGCCTCGTCGAGCGGGACGACCTCACCGGTCACCGTCGACGGGTCCGGATCAGGCACGACCAGCACGGTCCGGATCGCAGCGATGCCACGCGGCACCGACGCCACCGCGCCGGTCAGCGTCTCGTGCACGAGGAGGGCCACGGCACCCGAGTCCTCGATCAGGTACCCGAGCTCCGCTCCCGTGTACCGGTGGTTCATGTTCACGGGGATCGCCCGCAGCGAGAACGCCGCCAGCATGCCCTCGAGGTAGGCCGCATCGTTGCGGAGGAACAGCCCGACCCGGTCGCCGGGGCCGACGCCCGCCTCCCGCAGGTGGTTGGCCAGCCGGGTCGCCCGGTCGGCCAGTTCGGCGTAGGTCCGGGTCTGCGGACCGCACACCAGCGCCACCCGCTCCGGGCACCGGGGCCAGATCGACTCCCACAGGTCGGCGAAGTTGTACGTGCTCGAAACGGTCCCCTGGTTCACATCTGACAGTGTGTCAGAAACCAGATCCAACTTCGCCTCCGGCGAGAACCCTCTGACTTGCGGAAGTATGGACGGCGACGGTTGGGGTGCTGCAGTCGGGGCCAGCGGCGAGACCAACGGGTCACCGAAAGACGCTCCGAGACCAACGTCGCTGCTGGCTCACCGGTGCAGGACACAAGAAGCACCAGATACCTCGGCCGCTCTCACCGAGGTTGATCACCTATGGCGATTGAGCACCTATGGGGACCGAGTGGCCGGAGCAGTTTTCAAATCGCCGGTGCCTCCGGGGCGATGCAGATGCATGCAGTTGGACGGCCGCTCTGCTGGTTGCCGAGCCGGTGCTAGTTGGGGGCGAGATCGTCGGCCATGGGGCGACGGTTCTTCAGCCAGAGACGTGAGGGTCGACCCGCTCGGAGCCGTATCGCCATCCAGAGCTGAAGGCTTCCGAACCACACGACGGTGAGACCCAGGATCAACGGCACCCGCCACGACTGCTCCGGACCCTCGGCTGCACGGACCTCTTCTGGCGAGTCCGGGTTGTAGGTGAGCCAAACGGTGTCGCCGAACTGGGTCCGAGTGGTTCGGAGCGTGGCATCGACCACCTGACCACCTGCGGTCGTGAACCGAACGGCCAGCTTCGAGGTCTGGGGCGGCCCCTTCGATGTCCGGCGTACGGACTCCACGCGAACGACCTCGGCCTCCGCACGCGGACCGTTTGCGAGCCTCCGCTCGGGGACCCACATCCAGACGAAGACGGCCAGGGGCACGAGCGCAACGAGCAGAGCGATGAGCGCAACCCGTTCAAGCTGTCTCGCCTCGACCCGCGCCTGCGCCTCGCTTGGCCGTGGATACTGCTTCCGCCTCCACTTCACCGGGCCAGCATCGCACCGATGCTCGGTTGCTTCGGTACTGATGCCGTGCCGAGACCGAAGTCCAAAGCGCTACGCGTTGGCTGCCTTGCCGTAGGCCGAAGCCACCGTGTCCATCGCCCGGACTGCCGCTTCCTCGAACGCGTGCGCATAGAAGCTCATCGTGACGGCGGGACTGGAGTGGCCCATCACTCGGGCCACCTCGGGAGGGGTGTGGCCCGTGGCGATGAAAACGGAGGCCAGCGAGTGACGCAGTTGATGGGGTGGACGTCGATCCAACCACACCAGTGGCGTGCCGAATCAACCAGGAGCCCAGGTCAGCAACGGTGGGAGGATGGTCGGATGGCGAGACCAGAGGAGGAATGGGCGCGCCAGATGGTGCAGGCGGCGCTCGGGGTTCCGGTCGTCCACCATGACGATGGGTCCGAGCCGGGCATGTTCGACCTCTTGGTCCACCTGTCCGAGAACCGCCGTGCTGCCGTCGAGGTAACCGCCGCTGCCGACCCCGACTGCACCGCGCTCTGGAAGCTCATGAACGGCGACGACGACCGGTGGGTCGAGGACGACCTCCAGGGCGGTTGGATGGTTGGCCTGATCCCGAAGGCCCGGGCCAAGCGCGTCCGAGCCGAACTTCCCGATCTGCTGCGGTTGCTGGAGCGCGAGAACGTCCCTGGCCTACGACATCCGCGCCCGCACCGGAGCGAGATCGAGGCGCTCGCCGCAGACCTCGGCGTTGCCACCTTGTTCCAGAGCGCTACCACCGACTTCCCAGGGTCCATCTACGTCACGATCGAGGAGGACCTCGACCACCGAGGAGGGTGGGTCGACGACAGCCCGATCTCCTTCGTCGAGTGGGTGAGCACCTTCCTGGCCTCCGCCGAATTGGCCGACGTGCGGAGGAAGCTCGCAGCCTCCGGGCACGCCGAACGCCATGCCTTCCTCCTGGTCCCCGGTTTCACCACCGCTCCCTTCGGCGTCGCCAACCTCCTCATGGGCCACGGCACCCCAATCGAGCCGCCATCGCTCCCGGACGAGATCACCCACGTCTGGCTGGCAAGCACCTGGACCGTCGGTACCGGGTGGCGTTGGGACACCGAGTCGGGCTGGCAGCCCTTCGACAAGCTCCAGGACCGTGACGAGGCAGCATCGTGAACCCGTCCGCAGGAGGCGACTGGCAGCTACCCGTCCAGTTCGATGACCTCGCGTCGGCCTTCGACGTTCTACTGGCAGCCGCCCGCGCCAAGTGGGGAGATGAGATCGTCCTCTCCGAGGACAACTACTGGCACCTGTGGGCCGACCAGAGCCTGGACCTTTCGAAGGACCCCAGACTCGACATGGGCAGCCTGGCCGACGATGTCGAAGAGCTGCACAACATGCTGAGCCGAGAGGACGGCGAGGTGTTCCTCTGGCACGACCTCGGCCACCTCCTTGGGGTCCTCAACGCACTTGTGGCGATGGACCTGCCAGCCGACCGTCGACAGGCGGGCGGCGAGTGATCACTCAAGACGAGGTGATGGACAGGATCCTCATGGCGTGCCCCATCTACGCCAAGTCGTGGGATCCAGCGGACCAGACCGATGAGAACGGTGAGGATCGCCTCCTGTACTGCGAGGCCTCGGACCTCTGCCGCTACCTGGAAGCACGGTTGGACGCCCACGAGGACACCGAACTCGCCGAGGCCTTCGCCCTCATCGAGGCGCTCCACGTCGAAGGCGACGCGTGGGTCCGCAACCTGGCGACCATCGGCTTCCTCGAATCGCTTTGGCCCGACGAGCGATACCTCCCATGGTTGGAGCCCGTGTCCCGTCGATGGTGGGATCGGCTCGACCGGTACATGCGATGGGAAGACCCGAGTGCGCTGAGCGTGATCGCCCCTCCCTACCCCGCCGAGAGTGCGTCCTGATCGACTGGGTCCAACGCTGGGACCAACGGTCGCGCCGATCACGCGGCCAGCACATCCCCCCGAAGGTGGTGGGTGATCGCGCCACCCGGCCCGACCTCAGGTTGGTGGTCGCGGCTCAGGCGGGAGGTTCACCCGGGCAGCTTGCCAGTGTGTCAGAAACGGTTGCCAGGCTGCTCTCGATGCGAGGCGGTCCGCCGCTGGTCGGAGGAACGTGGGGTCCGATGGTGCGGGGAGCTCCCCCTCGCTCCCCGCACCACGGCCCCAAGAGGGCCCGGCCGCATCGCCGGCCCGAACCCTCCTCCCCTCCCCGAGGCTTCGCCCACACGGCGCCGTGCGGTCCGGTGGCGATCGCCGCCGGACCGTCAGGGGCCGGGCGGTGCGGGGAGGCACCACCGCCTCCCCGCACCGCGGGCCCCAGGAGGGTCAGGCCGGCGCAGCCGACCCGACCCTCCTCCCCTCCCCTAGGAGGTCCACACCTCGATCACGACCGAGGCGCCACCCGCCGGGGTGTCGAACTCGATGGGCGGGATCGACGGCCCACCGGGCGAACCGGGGTCCGAAGGAGGCGCGGGCGGCGCCGGCAGCTCAGGCGCCGGGAACCCCGGAACCGAAGGCGGAGCCGGGAACTCGGGCAGGCCGGGGCCACCAGGATCCGACGGCGGAGCCGGAGGAGCCGGCAGCTCAGGCGCCGGGAACTCCGGAACCGAAGGCGGAGCCGGGAACTCCGGAGCCGGGAACTCGGGCAGGCCGGGGCCACCGGGATCCGACGGCGGAGCCGGAGGAGCCGGCAGCTCGGGAGCCGGGAGCTCGGGGAGGCCGGGGCCTCCGGGCTCGGGGGCGGGGGAACCGCCCGGTTCGGGGGACTCGGGGGCGGTGACGCAGCCGCCGAGCTCGATGGAACCACCGGAAGCGCCGAGCTCGACCGACCCACAACCGTGGGGTGCGGCTTCGGCACCGGCGGTCCCGGCGGCGACGGCCGAGGCGAGCGTCAGCCCGCCTGCGAACACGGCCGTCTGAAGGGAACGACGTAGGTACTTGTGCATGTGTCCTCCAAGGACGTTCGAAGTGATCCGGCCGGGGCAGGGCGCCCGCGGTCGGTGAACCGTGCGGCGGCGCCACCGGGGGCGCGGCCGCGTGCTTGGAGGAAGGGTCAGTCGGGCGCGACGTCGGGCCGGGCGCGAGCGATGCTCGAACACCGGGCCTGGTCGTCGCTCAGGAGGGCGTGCGCGTCGTGGCGCGCCGCACCGCTGGCGGCGTCGAAGGCGACGGGCGACCCGCCGCCGGACGGGACCCGCTCGGCGGACGCCGAGGCCCCGCACGCGGGGACCGAGGCCGGGGCGGCGGGGCCGTCGCGATGGCTGCCGCTCGACGACGTCGATGCCGGCGACAGGCCGGACAGGACGGGTCGATCGCTGCTCGCCGTGGCCTCGGCGACCCGGGCAGGATCGGTTCCCGGCGCAGCGGCGACGGTCGCCCCGTCGACCGGCGACCCGGCGGCGAGGGCGACGGGCGCATCGGTGCCCGGCTGCGAGACGTCCGGCAGGATCGGGCTGTTGACCGGAGGCAGCAGTCCCTCGGTCGGGCCGGTGGGGCCGAGCGGCGGGATGAGCCCCTCGATGCCCTCGGCGGGCGGGCTGACGCCCGGTCCGGCCGGCGGCTCGATCGGCGCGCCGGGCACGGTGGGGGCGCTCGGAAGGTCGGGAACCGGCGCCGGCAGCACGCCGGCGGGCGGGAGGATCGAGGGCGGCGTGATCGACGGCGCCTCGGGGATCGGCACGGGCACGGGGGCGGTGACCTGCTCGACGACCGGCGGTGCGGGCGGCACGGCCACCGGAGGGGCGACGGGAGCCGGAACGGGGACCGGGGCGACGGCCCCGCCGATCGTCCCGGTGAGCCCGCTCACCACGCCAGCGGTCGGCAGGTCAAAAGCCGGACCGTCGTCGGCCGACGCCGAAGCGGACCAGCCGAGCAGGACCACGACCCCGACGCCGAGCGACACCAGCGCTCGGAGCACCCACGACCAGGGCCGGGGCTCGGGGCAGGCGCGTGCGTCGCGCTCGAGGTCGGGTGCGGGGAGCATGGGCGGAGAGATGGCCAGGGCGCCGGCACGCTCCTTGGGGGGGGGTACGGCGTGCCGGAGCGCCTGACGAGTCCGCTCCTTCCCCTGGTCGGGTGATCCCAAACCCGGGACCGGATCTTTTCTGTCAGGCCGGCGGATCGCCGAGGAGGAGCTGGACGCCGGCGAGGGCCGGATCGAACCCCGGTTCCCACGGAAGCCAGCCGTTGCGGTCCGGCCACACCAGCTGGACCATGCGGTAGGGCTCGTCGCCGTACCAGGCGCTCGCGGACTCGAACATCTCGCCCATGACCCCGACGTCGACCGGGATGAGGCCGGCCCGCTGCTCGCCGTCGTAGAGGCCGCGGAACAGTTCGCCGACCGGGATCTGGGTGCCGCCGCGCAGCAGGTCGGACACCAGCTCGGCCAGGCCCTTGGCCGCCACCGGCTTGAGCCCGACGATGACGACCTCCGGGAAGCCGAACGTCTGCTCGAAGCCGATCGTGTAGCCGTACCCCGGCAGCGGCGGGTCGGTGGCGGTGTTCGCGGCCACCGGCTCCAGCAGCCAGCCCGTGGTCTCGATCATCCAGGCGAGCTTGTCCCGCAGCGCCATCGACCGGTCGGGGAAGACGTCGTCGCCCATGGGCGGACCGTACCCCGATCCGCGGCCCGTACGGTGGGGGCCGTGCCCCGGATCGAAGCGACGACCACACTCCCCGTCCGGGTCGAGGAGGCGTTCGCGCTGTCCCAGAGCCAGG
>DATMGQ010000099.1:0-11178 GCA_035555395.1 Acidimicrobiales bacterium | reverse complement strand
GCAGCGCGCCCGCTGGGCCTCGCTCAGCTGCTTGGCGCGGGCGGCGAGGGCGGTGGACCCGGCGCGGCGGTGGGCGCCGGCGCCCTGGGCGTAGGCCTCGGCGGCCTCGAGGTGGATGCCGAGCTCGGCGAGGGCGTGGCCGGCGGCGACGAGCCCGGCGCCGCTGTCGGCGGCGAGGGCCGCGACGTGCATCGCCTGGGCTCGGGCCCAGGCGCTCTGGTCCGCGACGTGGGACGAGGCGAACGCGTCGACGTGGGGCTCGACGGGGAGACCGGCCCGGATCGCCTCGTGGCGCAACCGCAGGGCCCGGACGGTCATGCCCTCCCGCTCGGCCCACGCCACCCCGGCGTCGACGGTGCGCTGGGCCCCGGTCCGGTCACCGGCGAGGGTGGCCACCCACATGGCGGCCACGTCGACGTCGCCGGCGAACGCCTGGCCGCCGGGCCACAGGTGGTGGCGGGCCGCGGCGAGGGCCTCCTGCGCCGCGGGCAGGTCGCCGCGCAGGCTGTGGACCCGGGACGTGATGGCGAAGCACCACGCCTGGTAGCCCCGCCGGTTGTCCAGCTCGTGCAGGGCGGCGGACTGCTGGAGCAGTCGCAGGGCGCGGTCGAGCTGGCCCTGCTCGGACAGCACCAGGCCGTGCGACATCAGCAGGCCGGCCCGGATGGTCGGGTCGTCGGCGTCGGCGGTCAGCAGCTCCATGCCCTCGATGAGCTGGACCGAGGCCGGGAAGTCGCCCTTCACGTAGGTGGCCAGCATCTGGGCGGCGACGATCCAGCTGAGCGCCTCGGGCCGGTCGTCGAGGTGCCGGAGCGCGACGGGCATCATCGCGTCGCACAGGTCGAGGGTGTCCTGGCAGCGCCCGCCGTACGTGCGGAGCAGCCCGCAGGCGACGAACGCGGTGAGCGCGGAGGGCTCGTCCTGGTCGACGTTCGCGAGGCGGGCCTCGGCGAGGGGGCGGGCGGCGGCGAGGCGGCCGCAGTCCGCGAGCAGGAACGAGAGGTGGGCCTCGAGCGCCCAGCGCGACCGGGCGTCGGCCATGGTGGCGATCGTCGCCTCGAGCACCTCGATGGCTTCGTCGAGCCGGCCGAGGTCCCGTCCGAGTGCGAAGGCGCGGGCGTTGGCGTACCGGTGCTTCAGGCGGTCGTCGAGCTGGTCGAGCTGCTCGCCGACGGGGCGCAGCACCTCGTCGGCCTCGGCCTGGCGCTGCTGGTGGGCGAGCGCCTCGCCGAGGCGGATGGTCGCCCGGGGCCCGGCGCCCGCCGCTCCGGCCGCGGCGGCGAGGCGCTCCGCGGTCGTGAAGTCGCTGCGGGCCAGGGCGACGTCGGCGGCGGCGAGTGCAGCGTCGGGATCGGTGGCCCGGCCGAGGTCGATCCGCCAGGCGGTGAGGCGGACGAGGTCGTCGTCGGCCAGGTCCGACGTGCGCTCGAACTGGTCCACGACCCGGGCCAGGGCGAGGTCGTGGCGGCCGCGGTCGAGGCGGGCGAGCAGGACCTCGCCGACGATCGGGTCGGCGAGCGAGACGGTGGCCCGGCCGTCGGCCCGCGCCACCTGGGCCAGGCCCTGCGCGGCCAGGCCCTGGACCACCGCGTCGGGGATCAGCCGGTGCAGCACCTGCTGGTCCACCGGTGCGGCGATCGCCAGCACCTCGGCGGCGTCGCGGTGCTCGGGGGCCAGCTCGTCGATGCGGTCGCCGAGCAGGTCGATCAACCGCGGGCTGGGCCGGGTGGGAGTGGTCTCGACCCATGCCCCGTGGAGCAGCTGGAGCGCGCCGCTTCGGCGCGCGACCTCGACCAGCTCGCGGATCAACAGGACGTTGCCGCCCGTCCGGACGTGGAGTCGGGCGATCGTGCTGGGCTCGACCGGTGCGCCGAGCGCGGCCTCCACCACCGCCGCCACCTCGTCCTCGGCGAGCGGCTCGAGGTCGACCCGGGCCAGGTGCCCGTCCTTCCACAGTGCGGTGATCGGCTGGCGGGCCGGCACGTCCCGGCGGCTCGTGACCACGGCCGTCGCGCCGTAGCTGGACACGAGGTGGTGGAGCAGGGCGGCCGATCCGGCGTCGAGCCAGTGGGCATCGTCGACCGCGAGGTGGATGGAGCCGTCGGGCGCCTGGAGGTGCTCGGCCAGCGCCCGCCACGCCGCGGCGTCATCGACCGCTCCGTCCCACGAGCGGGGAAGGACCTGGGACCACGCGCCGAACGGCACGGCGGCGATGCCGGCCGTGGCGGCGACGCGGTGCCAGCGGCCGCGGTCATGGCCGACGAGCTCGTCCGCCAGGCGGCTCTTGCCCACCCCGCCCTCGCCGAAGACGACCACGCCGCGCTGCACGGTCAGCCCGCGGCGAGCCTCGGCCAGCTCGTGGGCGCGGCCCGTGAACGGCCACGTCCCGTCCGGTTCGCGCTCCCCGTCGCCGTCCATCCCGCAACCTCCGCCGATCCATGATGCCGCGTCGCCGCGACCGCCACCGCCCCCTCGCCGGCGGCGGACGAGGTCACCGCCCCCTCGTCGCGTCCGAGCGGTCAGCGGAGGGTGACGAGGCGGACGTCTCGGGTGACGGCGGCGACCTCGTCGGGGAACCGGGCCACGTCGACGCCGAACGCCAGGCCCTGGTCCTCGTCGAGCGAGCGGAAGAAGTCGTCGTGGTGGGTGATCACGATGGTCTTGGGATCGAGCTTCGGGAGGATCCGGCCGAGGTAGCCGTCGGTCATCTGGCGCCCGGCGACGCCGCAGAGGAACACGTCGACGTCGGTGTGGCGGACCTCGTCGTCGAGGAGGTCCGCGGAGCCCTGGTGGTAGATCGTCGCCCCGGCCACGGCGATGTGGATGCCCCACACCTGGCCGCAGCAGTAGGCCTGCGACGTGAGCCCGTCGAGGTGCTCGCAGGTGAGCTCGCCGCCGTTCGGGACCTTGAGCCCGAGCACCAGCTTGGAGTGGACGCTCGGCACGAAGGTCACCTCGAACGGCCCGATCTCGTACACCTGGTGGGCCTCGACCTCGACGGCCTGGTCGGCGAGTCCGTGGAGGCCCATGAGGTGCTTGGCCGAGGTGCCGCCGTAGACGGTGGCTCCGTCGCGGCGGGCGACGGCGGGAGCATCGAGGGCGTGGTCGAAGTGGGTGTGACCGAGGAGGATGGCGTCGGCCGTCGGCACGTGGCGGTCGAGCAGGACGGGGTCCGAGCCCCAGACCCTGCGGCGCAAGAGGTCGCCGACCGGGCGGCGGGACACGTACGGGTCGATCAGGATCGTGGTGCCCTCGCAGGTGATCGCGAAGCCGGCGACGCCGAGCCACCGCACCTCGACGCCAGGCGGGAGGCCCAGGTCGTCGGCGCCGACGGCGAGGTCGGCGAGCACCGCCTGGTCGGCCCGGTCGTGGCCCTTGCGGGTGGCGGCGTAGGCGAGCAGGTCACGGAGGTTGGCGAGGGCGGAGGGCACGGTGGATCCGATCGGAGGGAGGGGTCAGCGGCGGGTGGCGTCGGTGGCGCCCGTGCGCTCGGCGAGGACGATGGCGAGGAACGCATCCTCGAGCTGACGGGTGCTCGCGGGCGCGCCGGCCGCCGACCGGAGCGCGAACCCGTCGCCCAGGGCGAGGAAGGCCGCGGCCCACCGCGGCGCGTCGGCGACGCCCATGGTGAGGAGCAGCCGCTCGCACAGCGCCTCGAGCCGGACGACCGCGTCGAGCACAGCGGGCTGGAGCTCGGGCTGGCGCCGGGCGTTCAGGTAGATCTCGAACTGGGCCGTGCGGCTCTCGGCGGAGATCCCGCTCAGGATCTCGGCCACCAGCCGGCAGCCGGCGGCAGGGGAGCGGTCCGTGGCGGCGAAGGCATCGATCTGCTCGCCGTAGAACGCCAGCCGCTGCTCGAGGTAGCGGGTGGTGGCCTGGCGGACCAGGTCCTCCACCGAGTCGAAGAAGTAGTGCGTCGATGCCGGCGGCACCCCGGCCTCGGCGGCGATGGCCCGCTGCGTGGCGCCGGCGTACCCCTCCCGGGCGACGACCACGATGGCGGCGTCGAGGAGCTGCTCTCGCCGGCGCTCGCCCTTGGACGTGAGCCGGTCGGGCCGGGTGGGTCGTGCGGTGGTCACCGCAGGCATCGTCGCAGACCTCAGGACCGGTTGATGAGGACCGAGAGGCAGACGTTGCCGAGCAGGCCCGAGATGCCGGGGCACTGGGTGGGCACGCCGATGTCGGCCTTCCCGTCCCGGTTGAAGTCGCCCACCGCCGGGGTCTGGGCGTTGATGGCGGTGGCGAAGGTGCCGGCCGAGGTGAACGTGCCGTCGCCCTTGCCCGCCAGGACCACGATGTTCCCGCTGAACGTGTTGACCGACACGATGTCGAGGAAGCCGTCGCCGTTGAAGTCGCCGAGGTCGCCGACGGGGTTGGCGAAGCCGGCCGGGTAGTACTGCACCAGCCGCAGCAGCCCGGTCCCGTCGTTGAGGACGATGGCGGCGGACAGGTTGGGCGGGCTCACCTCGGGCAGCACGACGATCGAGTCGGCGCCGGACCGGTCCAGGTCGCCGGTGCGGACGGTGGTGGGCACGACGGGCACGGACACCTGGCTCCGGACCGAGAAGCGGCCGGTGCCGTCGTTGAGGAGGGCGAAGACCTGCTGGGTGGCGGCGTCGGAGGCCACGAGATCGCGGCGGCCGTCGCCGTTCAGGTTGGCGTCGTCGAGCGAGGCGATGGCCCCGGGCACGCCGGCCACGTACGAGAACGGGCCGTAGCCGAAGGTGCCGGTGCCGCTGCCCTTCATCACCTGGATGCCGACCGGCGTCTTGAGGGCGAGGTCGAGGATGCCGTCGCCGTCGAAGTCCTGGGCCACGCCCGTGTTCTGGAACGGCGACTGCTGGAGCACGTAGGTGGCGCCGGTGCGGAACGACCGGTTGCCCTGGTTGAGGACGACGGTGAACGACGAGGAGCCGGTGACCGCCAGGTCGGTGCGGCCGTCGCGGTTGAAGTCGCCCAGGATCACGTTGCTGTTGGCGACCCCGGCCCACACCTCCTGCGCCGGCGTCTTGAAGCTGCCATCGGCCTTGCCCCACATGATGTCGACCCGGCTCCCCAGCCACGGGGCGATCATCGCCACGTCGAGGGAGCCGTCGCCGTCGAGGTCGGCCTGGGCGGTGCCGTTGTTGTCGAGGCTGCCGGAGCGGAACAGGCCAGCCGTGTAGTACTTCGCCCCGTTGAACGAGATCGGCGGTGGCGTCGCTGCGCTGGCGGGCGAGGCGATGGTCGTCGTGGCGGCGATGGCGGCGAGTGCGAGCAGCACGAAGCCCCGGCGGATGCTGAACATGGCGTTCCCCTTCGGATGTCCCCTGGGGGTGGTCTACCAGCTTCCTGAGCAGATGACCAGGAAAAGTTGATCATCTGCTCAAGAAACCCCCCCCACCCAAGCGAACTTCGTATGCCTCGGCGCCCAGACGGGCGCCCTCGCATACGAAGTTCGTGGGGGGTGGGGGGGGTGGGGGGGTAGGGGGTGGGGGTGGGGTGGGTGCGGTGGGTGGCTGATCCGGGGCGCTCGGGGGCTCGAACGGGGTAGACCGTGGGCGTGAGTCCGAGCCGGAAGGTCGACGAGACGCGCGAGGGGGTGGAGCTCACCAACCTCGACGGCGCCCTGTTCGACGGGGCCGACGCCACCAAGCGGGACCTCGTCGACTACCTCGACGCGCTGAGCGACCGGCTGATCGCCGAGCTGCGGGGCCGGCCGCTGTCGGTCATCCGGGTCCACCGCGGCCAAGACGCCTTCATGCAGAAGAACGTGCCGAAGTACGCGCCGGGCTTCGTGAAGACCGTGGGCTTCTGGGCCGAGGCGTCGAAGCGCGAGGTGCAGTACGCCCTCTGCGACGACCGGCCCACCCTGCTCTGGTTCGGCAACCAGCGGGCGGTCGAGTACCACCCGACGCTGGTGCTGGCCGAGGACCCGGCGCACCCGACCCACCTCGTGCTCGACCTCGACCCGCCCGAGGGCGACGGGTTCGCCGCCGCCGTGGAGGGTGCCCGCCTGGTGCGCGAGGTGCTCGACGCCGCCGGCCTCGCCTGCGTGGTCAAGACCAGCGGCGCGAAGGGCGTCCACGTGTTCGTCCCGGTGGCGGGCATCGCCGTCGACGACGCGGCGGCCGCCACCCGGGCGATCGCCGCTCGCGCCGAGGCCCTCGACCCCGAGGTGGCGACCACCGCGTTCGTGAAGGAGGAGCGGGGCGGCAAGGTGTTCGTCGACGCCACCCGCGTCGGCAGCGCCACGGTCGCCGCCGCCTTCAGCCCCCGGGTCCGGCCGGGCGCGCCGGTGTCGTTCCCGGTCCGCTGGGACGACCTCGACTCGATCGCCCCGAAGGACTTCACGATCGCCACCGCCCTCGGCCAGCTCGGCGACGCCGGCCCCTGGATCGGCGACCTGACCGATGCCGAGCGGAGCCAGGCCGTCCCCGACGACCTCGTCGCCGAAGGCCACCGGATCACGCCCGGCCGGGTCGAGGCCATGCACGAGGGAAAGCGCCGCAAGCGAGCCGCCGAGCAGGGCCCCGCCTGACCCGCCCCAGCCGAACATGTCGTGAAGGTGGTTGCCCTCCCACCACGATCACGACATGTTCGGCCCGTGGGGGTCAGGACTGGGGGCGGTTGAAGTACTCGGTGCTGGCGACGAGGCCGATGCCGACGTCGACCTCGGTCTTGCCGGCGGCGATCTGGTTGACCCACCCGGTCGCCTCGGCGGTGGTGGGCTCCCGCCGGAGGAAGCGCAGGTAGATGTCGCCAACGATCTTGCGCTTGCCCTCGGCCTCGGCCATGAACCGGGTGGCCACGTTGGCCCGGGACTTGCCCGCGCCGAGCTGGCCGACCCAGTAGGCGAGGCCGGACGAGTCCACGTTGCGGCGGAACACGTCCCGGTACATCTGCTGGATGTAGAGGGTGTTCGTGCCGCCCGTTTGGAGAAGTACTCGGCGGAGGAGAGCACGGCGATGCGGATGTCCTGGGTGGAGACCGACCTGGCCTTGAGCTTGGTCGCCCAGTTCGTGAGCTCGGCCGTGGTGCCGTGGCGGCCGAGGTACAGGACGTAGGCCCGGTCCGACACCTTGCGGAGCGACTCGTTCTGGGTCAGGTACGACTTCGCCATCGTCGAGCGGGGCGTGCCCGCGTCGAGCTTGCCGACCCAGTAGGTGAAGCCGCCGGCCTCGGGGGCGCGGCCCAGGGCATCGAAGTACAGGTGGCACACGAACCGCTGGTTGGCGGTCGACCCGGGCGGGCAGCCCTGCAGCAGGTGGTTGCCCTTCACCGTGCCGGTGGCGCTCGCGTCGGCGATGGTGGCGGCGGTCGGCGCCGACAGGTTGAGCGTGAACGCCTTGTCGGGCTCGTCGGACTGGTTGCCGACGATGGGCACGGTGATGGCGCCGGTGGTCTGCCCGGCCGGGATCGTGAGCTCGCCGGAGGTGGCGAGGTAGTCCTCGACGGCGACCGCCTTGCCGTTCGCGGTGGCGTACTTCACCTTCACCGGGCGGGTCTGGACGCTCGAGAGGCGCACGGTGAACGTCATCGACGCGGTGCCGCTGGCCGGTCGGGTCAGTGAGGCGTCGTCGATCGTGAGGGTCGGCAGCGGGCAGATGCCGGTGGCGCCCTGAACGGCCCCGACCCGGACGAGGCCGTCGCCGTAGCTGTTGCCGCGGTACGGGTCCTTGATGCCCGAGGCGCTCTGCGTGGTGAGCCGCGGCGAGAACAGCGTGGGGACGTCGACGTCGATGTCGCCGTCCAGCGTGATCCGGTAGCTCGCCCGCACGATCGGGCCGCGGAGGCAGACCTTCGCCGAGGCACCCGGAGCGAGCGTGCCGACGTTCCAGGTGGTGATCCCGGCGTCGATGGACCCCTGCGAGGGCAGGTCGGCGAACGCCTGGTCGTTCGCCGCGGTCGAGCCCTTGAGGCCCTCGATCGAGACCTGGACGCCCGTCGCCGCCGCGGGCCCGCGGTTGGTGATCGTGTACTGGCTGGCCGCCTCGGTCCCGACCGGGGTCTGGGTGTGGCTGTCGATGACGGTGAACGCCAGGTCGGACACCGGGGCGCAGGTGGAGTACTGGCTGGTCCCGTTGCCGGCCACGGTGGCGGTCGCGGTGATCACCGAGCCGACGGTCG
The DNA here is from genome assembly GCA_035555395.1 of Acidimicrobiales bacterium. GTDB lineage: Bacteria > Actinomycetota > Acidimicrobiia > Acidimicrobiales > Iamiaceae > Aquihabitans. The sequence continues at coordinate 3,069 of DATMGQ010000099.1, read as the reverse complement.
AAGCCGCCACGGTGCCGGAGAACGGCGTCACCACGTCACCGCCGGCGTAGGGGACCGAGATCGTCCCGAGGAACTGCTCGGCCTCGCCCGAGTTGTGGGCGGAGGGGCAGGTGCTGCTCGCGTAGATGTCGACCAGCACCGGCCCCGCCTTGTCCGATCGCACGGTGCCGTTCACGGTCGTGCTGCCGCTCCCGGCGGTCACCGAGGTGAGCGTCGGGTGGATCTGGTCGCCGTTGGCCGGGCCGGCGAACTCCGTCACCTCCTGGTGCTGCAGGAGGTCGATCGCGAGGCTGCTGTTCGAGTGGATGAGGTTGCCGCGCACGTCGACCGCGGTCGTGTGCAGGAGCAGGACGCCGGCGCCGGCGTTGTTGGCGATGACGTTGGCCTGACCTGCCCCCGTGCCTCCGATGGCGCCGGTGGCCCGGCCGCTGATCGACAGCCCCTCCCGGCCGTTGCCGAGCACGCCGGTGCCCGCGGCGTCGGTTCCGATCTTGTTGCCCCGCACCGTCGGCACCGTGGCGCCGATGATCGAGACGCCGTAGCGCCCGTTGCCCGACACGAGGTTGCCCTCGCCGGCGCCCGACCCGCCGAAGGTGATGCCCGCGCCCTGCAGCTCGACCGCGCCGGAGATGAGGACCGGGTCGGCGCTGTTGGGGATGGCGGCGGTGCCGGCCGCGTTGGTGCCGATCCGGTTGCCCTGGATGACGGACGGGCGCTGGTCGGCGAGGCCCGACCGCCCGTTGCCCGAGATCAGGTTGCCGGCGCCGGCGGCCGAGCCGCCGATCCGCACCGGTCCGCCGGCGTTCGTCGGCCAGGGGGGCGACCCGACCGGGGTGGCCGGCGGGCCGAAGACCCGGATGCCGTAGGCCTCGTTGCCGAGCGCCGCGGTGCCGGCCTGGTTGGTGCCCACCTTGTTGCCCTGGATGGTCACGCCGGACTGGTTGTCGTTGACGTGGATCCCGGCCTCGTACGCGTCGTTGATCGTCGAGGCGTTGCCGGACACCACGTTGCCCTCACCCGCGGCGGGGCCGCCGATCGTCGCGGCGACGTTCGGCCCCACGAGGATGCCGATCGAGGTCTGGTTGGACAGCGAGGCCGTGCCCGCGGCGTTGGTGCCGATGAGGTTGCCCTTGAGCACCGCCCGGTTGATCGTGGGCTGCCCGGCGTAGGACTGGAGGTCGACGTTCCGGGTGCTGCCCGAGATCAGGTTCCCGGCCCCGGCGGCGGTCCCGCCCACGGTGACGTTGCTGGGCCCGGCGGGCGCCAGGTCGCGGCCCCGGATGAGGAGCCCGGTGACCGGGGTCGCGAGCGTCCCCGGGGTCCCGACGGCGGCGGTCCCGGCCGCGTTGGTGCCGATGCGGTTGCCGAGGGCGGTGCCGGTCGAGCCGGCGAAGTCGAGGAGGGTCCGGGCGTTGATCGTGGCCTGGCCGGCCACCGCCCGGACGTCGGCGATGACGTTGCCCTCGCCGGCGCCCGTCCCGCCGACGGTGACGTTGGTGGCGTTCGAGACGGTGATCCCGAGGCCGAAGTTGCCGAGCCCGGTGGTGCCCGTGGCGTCGAGCCCGACCACGTTCCCCTTGATCACGGTGCCGTCGCTCGTGACGGCCATGCCCCAGCCGGGGTTGCCGGACACGACGTTGCCGATGATCTGGGAGGACGGCGCGTTGGTGTTGATGGCCATGCTGGCCCCGATCGCGCCGACCTCGGAGGTGAGGTACTTGTTGCCGGCGGGGTTGCGGATGGCCGAGGTGCCGGTCTTGTCGGTGCCGACGTAGTTGCCCCGGATGATCGTGCCGGCCGCGGTGCCCTCGACGGCGATGCCGCGCGCGATGAAGCCGGACACGACGTTGCGGTCGGCGGCGGTGCTGCCGCCGATGACGGTGCTCGGCCCGAGGGTCCGGATCCCCCAGGTGACGGCGTCGGCGTCGGCGAACGCCGTCCCGTCGTTGCCGACGTAGTTGCCGACGACCTTCGTCCCCGTGGCCGCGGCGCCGATGTCGATGCCCAGGTCGCAGTTGGTGATCCGCAGGGCCCGGACCGTCGAGTTGGGCGCCGACACGCCGATCCCGTCGGTGTTGGGCCCTCGTGAGGCGCAGCGGACCCCGAACGTCGGGCCGGTGGCCACGGCGTACCCGGGGGCGGTGGACCCGTCGATCGTGATCGTCCGCAGGAGGCCCGGGAGGATCGAGGCACCCAGCTGCAGCGTCCCGGCCACGCCGATGTTGATCGTGTAGGTGTTCAGCGAGGTGCCGGCGTTGGCCTCCTCGATCGCCGCCCGGAGGGTGCAGGCTGCCGCCGCGGTGGCGCAGGTGCCGTTCCCGGGGCTGGCGTCGGGTGCATCGGCGGTGCTGGTCACCGTGAACGTGACCACGGCGGCCTCGGCCCGGTTCGAGCCGAGCACGAGGCCCGACGCCACCACCAGCAGGCCGACGGCCAGTCCCACCACGCGCTTGGTCATCGGGTTCCCTCTCGGTCCGCTCCTCGGCCTCGGAGGGTCGCGCGGAGGGCGCGAACAGACCGCGAACGGGGTGGTATGGCCCCGTCCTGTGCCAGGAGTCACCCGTACGGGGGCATCCACGGGGCCGAAGGACCCAAACTGGCAGAATTCCCACCGTTCGCGGTTGAGATGACACCCACTGTGGCCGAAGAACAGGGTGTGGAGGGGTCCATCTCACGACGTGGCCGGACGGCCGAGGCGCTCGCGCTCGAACGGCACCTCGACGACGCGCCCGACTTCGACGCCCCGGACCGCTTCGACCTGTTCATCACCTGGGTCATGGGGGCGGTCGGATCGGTCTGGCGGCGCCTCAGCTGGGTCGGCCTGGCCTGCTCGATCCTGATGATCATCCTGGGCCTCGAGCTGGGCGGCTGGTCCGCCGGCGTCTCCGGGGTGCTGGTGGCCTCGGTGACCGCCGGGATCGCCCTGGCGGTGGCCTGGCAGGCGTCCGGGCTCGTCCGCGTCGCCTGGTCCTCGGTGGCCCTCGGGAGCGTGCTCTGGTGCGCCGGTTCCGAGGCCCAGCCGCTGTGGAAGAGCGCCGGCCGCTCCACCGTCGACTTCACCTTCTCCGA